>NZ_CP122458.1:10197070-10541094 GCF_032598905.1 Streptomyces sp. 11x1
CTCGCGACCCTCCTGCCCCCACATCCGCGTACCCGCTGGAGCCACTAGATGCCCCCGCCCACCGACTCGCTCGGTACCACTCAGCTCCCCACCGCCGACGAGGCCGTGGCCCAGACCCTCCCCACCGCCGACGACGCCGTGGCCCACACCCTCCTCAACTGCCTGCTGCGCGAGGTCTCCGGCCCGGAACACCAGACCGCCGTCATCGACGGCCACCTCCTGCTGCGCCTGCCCCGCCGCGGCCTGCTTCTCCGGGTCGCCCTGCGCCGCAGGTCCCTGCTGGGCGCCCACCGTTTCACCGGCCCCGTCCAGGAACAGTCCGACACCGGCTGGACCGCACTCGCCTGGCGCCGCCTCGCCGAATACGCCCATGACGAACTGTCCCTGCGGACCGGCGTCCGCAACGACGAGTTCCTGGACCAGATCGACTCCAGCCACCGCACCGTCGCCACCGCACTCGCGGGCCGCGAGACCGGCGAGCGCACCGGGACCCGTGGGGCCGACGCGCCGGGCCCGCACCCTGCCTCCTCCCACGGGCTCCCGGACTATCTCGCCTCCGAGCAGTCCCTGTTCTTCGGCCACCGCTTCCACCCCACCCCCAAGGCCCGCACGGGCGACGCGGACGCCTGGCGGTCCTACGCCCCCGAGGCCGGCGCCTCCTTCCCGTTGCGCCACCTCGCCGTCCGCGACCATCTGATCGCCGAGGAGACCGCCGAGGCAGGCGCCACCGCCGTGCTCGACCGAGAACGCGGCGACGTCCCCGACGGCTACCGACTGCTGCCCGCCCACCCCTGGCAGTACGCGATGCTCCGCGAACACCGGCTACTGCGGGAGGTGTTGGGTCGCGGCGACATCCTCGACCTGGGGCCCGGCGGTCGGGAGTACGCGGCCACCGCCTCCGTCCGCACCCTCTTCGACGGCGACACCTTCCTGAAGTTCAGCCTCAACGTCCGCATCACCAACTGCCTGCGCAAGAACGCCAGTTACGAACTCTCTGGCGCCGTCGCGCTCACCCGTGTGCTGGCGCCCGCCCTCACCGACCTGGAGACCCGCTTCCCCGGCAGCGCGATGCTCCGCGAACCCGCCTACCGCAGCCTCGCCGTCCCCGGCCCCGACGGCACCCCCGACCGGGCCCTCCTCGAAGGCTTCGGCGTCATCGTCCGCGAGGGCCTCTCCCGGCGGCTGCTGCCCGGCACGACCCCGCTGCTCGCGGCCGCCGTCGCCGACGAGTACCCCACCAGCGCCGCGCACGTCTCCCGCCTCCTCGGCGGAGCCGGTCCGCGGACCGCGCTGCGCTGGTGGCAGGCGTATCTGCGCCTCCTCGTCCCGCCTGTGCTCTCCGCCTACTTCGACCACGGCCTGGTCCTGGAACCCCACCTCCAGAACGTCCTGATCTGCGTCGACGGCGACGGGCTGCCCGCCCAGGTCCTCTTCCGCGACCTGGAGGGCACCAAGCTCGTCCCCGACCACCACGCCGACACCCTCGCCGCGCTCCCGCCGGAGGTCGCGGGACCGATGTCGTACGACGCCCGGCGGGGCTGGGACCGTGTCGTGTACTGCCTGCTCGTCAATCACGTCGCCGAACTGCTCGCCGCGCTCGCCGATCTGCATCCCGAGAGCGAGGCCGATCTATGGGCCGCGGTCCGGGACACGCTGCGGGACTACGCCGACGAGGAGGGCTGCCCGCCCCGCCTCGCCGCCCTCCTGGCGGGGGTCCCGCTCCCCGCCAAGACCAACCTCCTCACCCGCTGGGAACGCAAGGCCGACCGCGAGGCCGGTTACGTCCGTCTCCCCTCCCCGCTCGCCGAGGACGTCCTGCGCTGGATCCCCCGGTGAACCACGAAGCCCGGACGAGCCACCGGCGCGTCCTGAGCCAGGAGTCCTCGATGCCCCACCCCACCCCCGCCGTCCGTGACCGCATCCTGACCCTCGCGCCCACCGAACTGCCCGCCTATGTCTACGACTTGACTGCCCTGCGGGAGCACGCGGCGCACGTACGGGCCGCCCTCCCCGAGCGGGTCGAGCTGTACTACGCGGCCAAGGCCAACCCGGAGTCGGCGATCCTGGCCGCGCTCGCCCCGTACGTCGACGGCTACGAGGTCTCCTCCGGCGGCGAACTCGCCCATGTCGCCGAGTCGGTCCCGGGCCGTCCGCTGGCCTTCGGCGGGCCCGGCAAGACCCCCGACGAGATCCGGGCCGCCCTGGAGCGGGGAGTCGAGCGCTTCCACGTGGAGAGCGAGCACGATCTGCGTGTGCTCGCCGAGCTGGCACGCCAGGTGGCACCGGAAACGCGGGTCGGGGTGCTGCTCCGCTTCAACCTCGCGGTGGCGGACGGCTCGCTGGCGGGCAGCGCGCTCGCCATGGGCGGACGGCCCACCCCGTTCGGCCTGGACCCCGAGCGGGCACCGGACGTGCTCCGCCCCCTCACGGACGGCACCCACCCGCATCTCGAACTGCGAGGCGTCCACGCCCACCTGGCGAGCGGACTCGACGCACCCCAACAGCTCTCCGTCGCCCGCTCGATCGTGCAGTGGGCGATCGGCCTGGGCGTGCCGATCGCCGAGGTCAACGTGGGCGGCGGCATGGCCGTCGACTACACCCGCCCTGAGAGCCGCTTCGACTGGCAGGCGTACGGCAAGGGCCTGGCCGAACTCGCCGACGTGCACCCGGAACTGACACTGCGTATCGAACCAGGCCGCGCGCTCACCGCGTACTGCGGCTGGTACGCCACCGAGGTGCTGGACGTGAAGCGCAGCCACGGCGAGGAGTTCGCCGTGGTCCGGGGCGGCACCCACCATCTGCGCACCCCGGCCACCAAGGGACACGACCAGCCGTGCTCGGTGCTGGCGATGGAGGAGTGGCCGTACCCCTGGCCGCGCCCGGCAGCCGAGGGGGAGCGCGTCAGCCTCGCCGGACAGCTCTGCACACCGAAGGACCTCCTCGCCCGGAACGCCCACGCCCCCGGGGTGCGGGCGGGGGACCGGGTGGCCTTCGCCCTCGCGGGCGCGTATGCCTGGAACATCTCGCACCACGACTTCCTGATGCATCCGCGCCCCGGTTTCCACTTTCTCGACCGAACCGCCGGGGGAGTGTGACCGTTGACAGGCAGGCGAGTCGGGCGCAAACTCATCCTCGATAAGTGAAGTGAATTTCACTAGACGAACAAGGTCGGGGCCCGGAGGACGGGACGCGGCTCGTCCTCAACGACGAGGAGTACTCAATGCACACCACCGTCGGCATCATCGGCGGCGGCCCCGCGGGGCTGCTGCTGGCCCGTCTGCTGCACAACGCGGGAATCGACAGTGTGGTCCTGGAACGCAAGGACCGCACCTATGTCGAGCAGCGTCAGCGCGCCGGGATCCTGGAGCAGGCCACCGTCGACGTCCTGCGCTCCGCCGGGGCGGGCGCGCGGCTGGACGCCGAGGGCATCCCGCACGACGGCATCGAGCTGCGCTTCGACGGCCGCGCCCACCGCGTCGACTTCCCCGAGCTGACCGGCGGCCGCCGGGTCTGGGTCTACGCCCAGACCGAGGTGGTCAAGGACCTCATCGCCCTCCAGCTCACCGACGGCGGACCCCTGCTGTTCGAGGCGGAGGTGCACGCGGTGGAGGGCGCCGACACCGACCGGCCCGTGGTCCGGTACACCCACGAGGGCCGCGAGCAGACGCTGACCTGCGACTACGTGGTCGGGTGCGACGGCTTCCACGGGGTGGCCCGGGATGCGGTGCCCGAAGGGGTGCGGACGTCGTACGAGCGGACGTACCCCTACTCCTGGCTGGGCATCCTCGCCGACGCCCCACCCGTCTACGACGAGCTGATCTACGCCCACTCCGAGCGCGGGTTCGCGCTGGCGAGCATGCGGTCCCCGTCCGTGAGCCGTCTCTACCTCCAGGTTCCGAACGGAACCGACCCGGCCGAGTGGTCCGACGAACGCATCTGGGACGAGCTGGACGGCCGTTTCGCGCTCACCGCCCAGCCCGGCTGGCGGCTCAAGCGGGGGCCCATCACGTCCAAGGCGGTCCTGCCGATGCGCAGCCACGTCACCGAGCCGATGCGCCACGGTCGGCTCTTCCTCGCCGGGGACGCCGCCCACATCGTGCCGCCCACCGGCGCCAAGGGCCTCAACCTGGCCGCCACGGACGTCATCGTGCTGGCCCGCGCCTTCGCCCGGCTCAAGGAGACCGGCTCGACCGAGCTGCTCGACGCCTACTCCGACACCTGTCTGCGCCGGGTCTGGCGGGCCGAGCACTTCTCGTACTTCATGACCACGACGCTGCACGCCGACCCGGGACAGTCCCCGTTCGAGACCCGGCTCCAGCTCTCCCAGCTCGACCGCGTCGCCACCTCACGGCACGCGGCGGCCGAACTCGCCGAGAACTACACGGGGATCCCGCTCGACACCGACCTCGGGTCGTCGTAGCTCCGCGACGGCACGATCAGCTCGGCGACGGCACAGCCTTGGGCGCTCCCCCTGCCACGCGCAGGGGGAGCGCCCAGAAAAGCCGATGGTGTCAGTGGGCGCCGAGGCCGCCGCTGCCGAAACCGCCGCTGCTGTTCTTGCTCCAGCGCGGCCGCTTCTTCTCCGGGCTCGGCCGGGTCCCCTGGTTGCCGTGCACCTCGTACGGTGTCAGCCGGCGGTCGCTCTGGGGGATCTCGTCCGGTTCGCGGTGCAGCCGCTCCTCGTGGACAGGGCCCCCCTCGGGGATCCGGGGCTGCTCGTCGGGTCGCGGCCGACGCGGCTCACGGGCGCGAACACGCGCGCCCAGCCAGAGTGCGCCGATCAGCATGGCCACCAGCACGACGCCGGCCAGGAACGGTGCGATACCGCCCAGTACGCTGCGTTCTGCGGCTATATCAGTCCATTCCGTGTCCATAAGGGATAAATACCCCCAATATGTAGAGTGAACCGGCCCTGTTTCGCACGAGCGGACCGGAGCGGACGGGTGCCCTGCCCCGCGCCGGGGGAAACGAAATCCTGTGAACCGGGTGCGGGGCGGACGTCGCGCCCCGTGTTTGGTGGGGGCGCCTCCGGCTACCCGCCCGGGGTGACCACGACGACATCCCACCAGGAACTCATCCGGTTCCTCGAGGACCGCTTCGCGTGCGCTCAGGCCTGCACCGAATGTGCGCGTGCGTGCGCGCTGCGGGCGAGCCTCGCCGATCCGGACCACCCCGAGGGCCAGGAGAAGATGCGACGCAAGGGCATCATGTGCGCGGAGGTGTGCGACGCCACCTGCAGAATGCTCTCCGAGCAGACCAGCCTCGACGAGGCCGCCATCCGCCTCCAGGTCGAATGGTGCCGGACCGTCGCGCTGGAGTGCGCCCGTGTCTTCGACGACACCCCCGGCGCCGAGGACGGCGCCAAGTCCTGCCGCGAGTGCGCGCAGGCCTGCACGGACTTCCTCGCCATCCTCCGCTGAGCCGCCCGGCCGGGTCCGGTGCGCGGTGAACGGGGCCGCCCCGCCTGTTCCCAATTACTGGAACACGTTCTAGCGTGTGCGCCGTCAGGTCGGCCTTGGGGAGCCTGGAGGCGCCGTGCACCTCGAATACACGCCCGAGCAGCAGCGGCTGCGCACCGAACTGCGCGCCTACTTCGCCGAGTTGGTCCCGGACGGCGCCTACACACGCCATGCCGACCCGGTGGCGCAGAAGCGGTTCTACCGCGAGACCATCCGCCGGCTCGGCGGCGACGGCTGGCTCGGCGTGGGCTGGCCGAAGGAGTACGGCGGACGCGGCCTGACCGCCATCGAACAGTTCATCTTCTTCGACGAGGCCGCGCAGGCGGGCGTCCCGCTGCCCCTGATGGCGCTCAACACGGTCGGCCCGACGATCATGCAGTTCGGCAGCGAGGAGCAGAAGGCGTACTTCCTGCCGCGGATCCTCTCCGGCGAGCTGGACTTCGCCATCGGCTACAGCGAACCCGACGCCGGCACGGACCTGGCCTCGCTGAAGACCCGCGCGGTCCGGGACGGCGACCACTACGTGGTCAACGGGCAGAAGATCTGGACGACGAACGGCGACACGGCCGACTGGGTGTGGCTGGCGACCCGCACCGACCCCGACGCCCCGCCCCACAAGGGCATCACCATGCTCCTCGTCCCGACGACGGAGCCCGGCTACTCCTGCACCCTCATCAACACCCTCGCCTCCCACGACACCACCGCGAGCTACTACGAGAACATCCGGGTCCCCGTCTCCCGGCGCGTCGGCGAGGAGAACAAGGGCTGGCGGCTGATCACCAACCAGCTCAACCACGAACGCGTCACCCTCGCCGCCCACGGCACCATGGCCATCCGCTCCCTGCACAACGTCCAGCGCTGGGCCATGGAGACCAAGCTCGCCGACGGCCGCCGCGTCATCGACCTGCCCTGGGTCCGCCGCCGCCTCGCCCAGACCCACACCCGGCTCGACGCCCTCAAACTCCTCAACTGGCGCATGGTCAGCGCCCTGCAGGAAGGCACCCTCACCCCGCAGGACGCCTCCGCCGTCAAGGTCTACGGCTCCGAGGCCCGCCGCGACGCCTACGCCTGGCTCATGGAGATCGTCGCCGCCGCCGGCGCCCTCAAGGAGGGCTCCGCGGGCGCGGTCCTGCACGGCGAACTCGAACGTGGCTATCGCTCGGCAGTCATCTTCACCTTCGGCGGCGGCAACAACGAGATCCAGCGCGAGATCATCTCGTGGATCGGCCTCGGCATGCCCAGGGTGCGGCGCTAGCCGGGTTGTGACGAGGATTCTTAGTTGGCACAACAGAGGGAGAGTTGGCATCAAGATCACGGCTTTCCTCAGAGGTGCCGGCGCATCACCTCGACGCACGTGGCGCGGACCGCGTTCGATCGGTCCCAGGGTACGGGGTTCCGAGGTTCATTCCGCTGTCGGTGTTGATCGCCGGCTGCTGCCAGGCGAAATTCGTGCCAGCAGACCGCTGACCTCGTCGGTGGGTTGTTGTCGCACGGCGGATGAGGACTCGGGGCGGCGCCGTATGCGGTACGGCATCTCCACGTCCTCTTCGACCGCCGTCAGCGCTTCGGCGAAGGTCTTGGCCCGGCGTTCAGAGCCTTGCCACGTGTCTTGCCTGCACTGACAAGGGCTGCGGACGTCTGATCGGGGCACTGCGATGATCCGAGAGAAGAGCTTTTGTTGGTGAATGCGCCAATTCATTGCTGTTTCTCGTGTGGTGCACCGGAAGAACTGGAATTCTTACAGTTCAAGACTGGTCGTGCTGTCGCAGGGACTGCCGGGTCGAATCCGGGTCGAATTGGCCGGTCTTGGCGTACCTGGCTGGGTTGCCGCGGGTCAGGGCAGTGGCAGGCAGGATCACTCCGCGTGGCCTCTTGCCGGAGAGGGGAGAGGCGAGGCCGTTCACGACCTCGAAGCGCATTGCCGGCGATGTCGTCGTGAACGAGCGGCAGGTGGCTCACGCATCGACTGTCGAGGTATGGCATGGCCGGGGCTGGGCGCTGCGCCTCTACGACCGCCGTTGTGCATGTGTGAGGCTGTCCTTGTCGGTGGACCTGCGGATTCGTGAGCGCCAAGGCGTCCCGATCCTCGCCGTCAGGGCCTACAGCGATTTCGCCACGGTTGGCGATGAGTACTTTCGTCAGCATGCCGACTCCGTCGTGGTGTCGAAGGCGGCACTGAGTCGGTGGACTGTCTCGACGATGCCGCTGATGTCGGCGCCGGGAGTGAAGACCGCGTGAACTCCCATGGCTTCCAACGCCAGAACGTCGGCATCCGGAATGATGCCGCCGACCAGGATCCGGGTGTCGCCGACCTCGTATCGTGCGAGCAGCTCGATCACCCTGCTCATGATCGTCAGATGGGCGCCGGAGTGAACGGACATGCCCAGGACCGGCGCGTCCTCGGCGATGACGGTGGCGACTGAATGGTCAGATGGGCCAGTAGGTTCGGGTCCACGCCGTGGGGCCCAGCTGCGGCTGTCTGTGTGTTGCGATGCGGGACGGGTCCGACCATCCGACCCGCTGTTCCGGGGCGCCGCACGGCGTCTGCGCTGCCGCCGCGGCGCGGGCGCGGACCACCGCCAGGGCGGCGGCCAGCTCCTCCGGGGTCGGATTGCCCCGTACGACTCTGATCGTCACAGCGGCTCCTTCAGTTCCTAGAGGGGGATGTTCCCGTGCTTCTTCGGGGGCAGGGATTCCCGCTTGGTGCGGAGTTGGCGCAGGCCGCGGACGAGGTGGCGGCGGGTCTCGGAGGGCGGGATGACGGCGTCGACGTAGCCGCGTTCGGCCGCCGTGTAGGGGTTGAGGAGGGTGTCCTCGTACTCCTGGATGAGGCGGGCGCGGACCTCGTCGCGTTTGTCGTCAGGGGCGGCGGCGATGGTGCGGCGGTGGAGGATGTTGACCGCGCCCTGGGCGCCCATGACGGCGATCTGGGCGGTGGGCCAGGCGAGGTTGAGGTCGGCGCCGAGGTGCTTGGAGCCCATGACGTCGTAGGCGCCGCCGAAGGCCTTGCGGGTGATGACGGTGATGAGGGGGACGGTGGCCTCGGCGTAGGCGTAGATCAGCTTGGCGCCGCGGCGGATGATGCCCTCGTGCTCCTGGCCGACGCCGGGCAGGAAGCCGGGGACGTCGACAAAGGTGATGACGGGGATGTTGAAGGCGTCGCAGGTCCGCACGAAACGCGCGGCCTTCTCGCTGGCCCGAATGTCGAGGCAGCCGGCGAACTGCATCGGCTGGTTGGCGACGATCCCGACCGGGTGCCCTTCCACCCGCCCGTAGCCGGTGAGGATGTTCGGGGCGAACAGCGGCTGCGTCTCGAAGAACTCGGCGTCGTCCAGGATGCGCTCGATCACCGCGTGCATGTCGTACGGCTGGTTCGCGCTGTCCGGGACGAGCGTGTCCAGCTCCAGATCCTCGGCGGTGACGGTGAGGTCCGCCTCCTCCGGGTAGACCGGCGGCTCGGAGAGGTTGTTGGACGGCAGGTACGACAGCAGTTGCTTCACATACTCGATGGCATCCTTCTCGTCGCCGGCCATGTGGTGGGCCACGCCGGAGACGGAGTTGTGGGTGCGGGCGCCGCCGAGCTCCTCGAAGCCGACGTCCTCGCCGGTGACCGTCTTGATGACGTCCGGTCCGGTGATGAACATGTGCGAGGTCTGGTCGACCATGACCGTGAAGTCGGTGATGGCGGGGGAGTAGACCGCACCGCCCGCACACGGGCCGACGACCAGCGAGATCTGCGGGATGACCCCGGACGCGTGGGTGTTGCGGCGGAAGATCTCGCCGTACATGCCGAGGGCCATGACGCCCTCCTGGATGCGGGCGCCGCCGGAGTCGTTGATGCCGATGACCGGGCAGCCGGTCTTCAGCGCGAAGTCCATCACCTTGACGATCTTCTGGCCGTAGACCTCGCCGAGGGCACCGCCGAAGACGGTGAAGTCCTGCGAGAAAACCGCCACCGGACGGCCGTCGACCGTCCCGTACCCGGTGACGACGCCGTCCCCGTACGGGCGGTTCTTCTCCAGCCCGAAGTTGGTGGAGCGGTGGCGGGCGAACTCGTCCAACTCCACGAAGGAGTCCTCGTCGAGCAGCAGCTCGATGCGCTCACGGGCCGTCAACTTGCCCTTGGCGTGCTGCTTTTCGACGGCGCGTGCGGAGCCGGCGTGCGTCGCCTCCTCGATACGGCGCTGGAGATCCGCGAGCTTGCCCGCGGTGGTGTGGATGTCGATGCTGGTCATCTGTGTCTGCTCCGTGCTGGCGGGTCAGTGATGGGCGGGCCGCTGTCAGAACGTGTCGCGCGGGCGGTGAACACCCCACACGCCGCGCAGGGCGTGGGCGACCTCTCCGCCCGTGGTGCGGAGTCTGAGGGCCGCACGCATGGGGAACAGGATGTTGGCGGTGCCTTCCGCGGCCGCACGCAGAGCGTCCAGGGCTCGGTCGACGGCGTCGTTGTCGCGCTCCTCGCGCAGCGCTGCGAGACGTTCGCACTGGTCGGTCTCGATCTGCGGGTCGACCCGCAGTGGCCCGTAGGGCTCTTCCTCGTCCAGGACGTACTTGTTGACCCGACGACGGTCCGTTCCCGGTTGTCGATCTCCAGCGCGACCCGGTCGGCGGACTTCTCGATCTCCGACTTCTGGAAGCCCTGGTGCCGCGAGCGATGTACTCCTTGAGCACGTCGTTCTGGATCGTGCCGGTCAGCTGGTCGCCCGTGACGCCATGGTCGGCCGCGACCAGCTGGTACATCAGCAGCAGCATGGAGGCGGGGGCGTTGATCGTCATCGACGTCGAGACCCTGTCCAGCGGCAGGCCCTGGAACAGCGTCCGCATGTCGTCGTGGACTCCTTCGCCGTGCCGAAGCCGGCGTACTGCCGCATCGTCCAGGCAGGTCTGATTCGCTGCGTGCCACGGAACCCACGGCATACCTCCGATACATGCATGAGACTCAGTCTCGCATGTACGGTACTCAGTGCCGTAGGCTGGCCGCAAGTGGCGCCCAGGCGCTGAGACGGGGAAGGATGGCCGGTCATGAGCAAGCCAGCCGCGCGGGTCAGACTCGCGGACGCCGCGTTCGCCCTCTTCGACGAGCGTGGGTACGAGCAGACGACCGTCGACGACATCGCGGAGCGCGCGGGGCTCGGGCGCTCGACGTTCTTCCGTCACTACGGGT
This sequence comes from Streptomyces sp. 11x1, assembly GCF_032598905.1. NCBI lineage: Bacteria > Bacillati > Actinomycetota > Actinomycetes > Kitasatosporales > Streptomycetaceae > Streptomyces > Streptomyces sp. 11x1. The sequence continues at coordinate 10,207,694 of NZ_CP122458.1, forward strand.
CCAAGGAACAGGTGATCTTTCCCGATCACGACCGGCTGCTCGCGCTGATCAGGGACCGGCTGGCGACCTCCAGCGACAGCACGGCTCTGGTGGCCGTGTCCGACGCCGTACGCCTGGTGCTGCTGCACTACGTCGATGAAGGTGACCTCGCCCGTCGGCGCTACGCGCTCACCAGCAAGGTGCCCGCCCTCCGCGACCGTGAGATCGCCAGCGTGGCCCGCTACCAGCGCCTCTTCCGGGAGTTCATCTCCGACTGGATGGGCGACCCTACCGAGACGGCATCGCTCAGGGCCGAGTTGATGGCGGCGGCGGTGGTCGCGGCACACAACCACGTGCTGCGCCGATGGCTCCGTGGGGAGTCGCCCGACCCGGTCGCGGAGGTGGACGAGGCCATGCGCGAGGTGCTCGCCCTCTTTCCGGCATCCCGTTCCCAACCAGGCGCCGCCGGCGACGCCACCATGGTCGTCGCGTTCAGGAGCGGGCAGGACCTCGACGCGTTGATCCCGTCGCTGCGGCGTCTCGTCGAGGGCGGGCCCGAGCGGTGAGCTTCCGGCACGACAGCGCACTGACGCCCGTCGGCCGTGCGACCGGAGCGGTACTGCCCGACACACGGCATCCGCTCGATCTGCTCGACCTGTTCGGCGACGACTTCGTGCGCGATCCGTATCCCTGGCTCGATCTCCTGCGCCGCGAAGCCCCCGTGCACCACGACCCGGGCACCGGGCTCTGGCTCATCAGCCGCTACCAGGACGTACGACGGGTGCTGCTCGACCCGGCCGCCTTCCTCCCGGACAACGCCCAGCACGCGGTGACCCCGCTGCCCCTGGCCGCCTTGCGGGTGCTCGCCCGAGCCGGCTTCACCCTGCCGCCCGCGCTGGCCAACAACGCCACCGCCACCCATCCCGGGCTGCGCCAGGTGGTCACCCGCTTCTTCAACGCCCGGCGCATCGCGGACGCCGTACCGGTGATCGAGCACGTCGCCGGGGAACTGCTCGACGCGGCACAGGCCCGGATCGACGCGACGGGCAGCTGCGATCTGTTTACTGCCTTCGCCCAGCCGCTGCCGTGCCGGGTGCTGATGGAGCTGCTGTGCATCCGGGGCATTGCTCCGGCCACGTTGATCCGCTGGAGCGACGCCGCACTGGAGCTGTTCTGGGGCAGGTCGGAGCCGGAGCGTCAGCTGCAACTGGCCACGCTCGTGGGCGAGTTCCACCAGTGGCTCACCGCAACCGTGCGCGGCGCCGCGGCCACAGAGGACTCCTTCATTGGGGCGCTGGCCCGCCACCGGCTGCCCGACGGCAAGCCGCTGGACATCGAGACCGCGGTCAGTGCGTGCTTCTTCGTCTTCATCGCCGGGCAGTCAACCACCGGCCAACTCATCTCCACGGTGCTGCACCGAACCCTCGTCGAGCCGACACTCCGGCCGCGCCTGGCCGAACAGCCCGGCTTCGCGGAGGCCTGGGTGGAGGAGGTGCTGCGGCGCGAGCCACCGGTGACCACTTGGCGCCGAGTCACCGCCCGCTCCGTGGAAGTGGCCGGGGTGCGGCTCCCCGCAGGCGCGCAGCTGCTGCTGATGCTGATGGGAAGCGGTTCTGACCCGGAGGTCTTCACCGACCCGGAGCGGATGTGCCCGTACCGGAGCGACGTCCGCCGCCACCTCGCTTTCGGCGTCGGCCGACACCGCTGCCCGGGCGCGTCCCTGGCGCGTACGGAGGCGGCGGTGGCCCTGCGAGCGATCGCCCGCCGCCTTCCGGACGTGCGCCTCGCCACCGGAGCGACGACGCCGTCACCGCCCCCGTTGCTCGGCCTCCTGTCCTTCCGGGCACCCCTGACTGTGGCGGTGGATGGGCGGCCGTAGAAGAAGGTGCGACCCTCGACCGTGCAGCGAATGTCACGCCGGGTGCAGCCGGAGTTTTCGCAGAGCATTCGCCGAACCGACAGTTCGATCACCACCAGGCGGTCGGTCGCTGGCGTGTCTGCGAGCCGACGCTCGTACCGCCTGTGCGTCCGTCGCGACAGTGTCCCGCACATCGGGCAGGCCAGGCCCCGCTCGCCCCGGCCCGCTTCACAACACGTAACTCGCCTTCTGTGAGCACGAGTTACTGCACGCGCACCGCTTCCCGATGCGGAAACAGCCTGTCGATCAAGCCCTCACACGTCAGCCGGGGTGCCGGCAATATGACCGCGTGTCACCGGCGCGCGGAAGCATGATCGCCTTCACGGAATGCGCGCCAGGACCCGTCGGCGGTCCCGGCGACCGCTGCACGGATGGGGCTCCAGCTCGCTCGTGCGCGCAGATCCTGCGCACGCCATGGCAAGAGCAGGTCAGGTTCACCCGGGACGCCGACCGCGCTGAGCCGGAGCGCCGGATTGCTGCGCTTCATGGCCCCGCGTACTCCGTGCCGGGTTCCGAGAGGCAGCTCCTGGTCGGGCTTGCACCTTGAGACCGATCGGTTTACGACAATGAGAAACCGATCGGTTTCTCATCTGTGGAGGCACAGTCATGACCGCACTCAAGGGCGCGAACGTCTTCGTCACCGGCGGCAGCCGCGGCATCGGCAAGGCGCTGGTGGAGGAGCTGTACGCGCGCGGTGCCGGCAAGGTCTACGCCACGGCCCGCGACCCCCGCACGGTGACGCACCCGGACGCGGTCCCGGTGGCGCTGGAGGTCACCGACCCCGCTTCCGTGGCGGCCGCCGCCGCACAGGCGCAGGATGTGACCGTACTGATCAACAACGCGGGCGCCGGGCCGGCCCCGCAGAGCGCTCGGGGAAACCGATCGGTTTTCCCGACTGTAGACCGGTCGGTTTCCGTCCGCAAGGTGGGTGATCGGCATTCGCCGTCGGTCGACCCGTGAGGGTCGCCCCTGTGGGTCCTGTGGGGGTGGTCGCGTATCCACCCGTCAAGGAAACCGATCAGTTTTCTTTTCTCTCGAAGCGAGTTACCGTCGCGGTATGACCATCGAAGTGAAGGCGAGTCCTCGGGAGCGGCTGTTGGAGGCGACGGTTTCGCTCACCTGCCGCGACGGCACCCGCATCGGCGTCGAGGTGTTGTGCAGGGCTGCGGGGGTGTCGAAGCGGTCCTTGTGCAAGCTGTTCGACAGCAAGGACGAACTGCTGGCGGCGAGCCTGGAGCGGAGTTCTTTCGCTCACGTGGCAGCGCTCTTGCCCGCGGTGGACGACGAGCGCTCGCCTCGGGGGCGGATTCGGCACGTCCTTGAGCAGGTCGAGCTGCAGGCGGGCGCGCCCGAGTTCCAGGGCTGCCCATACCTTGGGGTGCAAATCGAGCTCAAGGATCAGAGCCATCCGGCAAGCCGGGTGGCCCATCGGGTCAAAGAGGATCTGACGGGTTTCTTCCGCGCCGAGGCCGCCAAGGGCGGCGTCGGTGATCCCGACCTGCTGGCCCGGCAGCTCAGCCTTGTCTTCGATGGGGCCAGCGCTCACGCAGGGATCCGAGCCGACGACCTCGCAGGACTCGGCGAGGAGCGTCCGTGCGGCTGCGGCGCCGTGGTCCTCGGTCAGCCCGCCCGGGACGATGCGGGCGCGGTCGGTGAGGCCGTGGTGTTTCATGGCCTGCTTGTAGCCGCGGCGCCGGTCGGCCGCGCCCGGTGCCCTGCCCCCGTCGATGTGGACGATGTCGCGGTGGCCCAGTGCCAGGACCTGGCCGGCGAGCGCGAGCACGCGCGGTCCGCGCTGCCCGGCACCCGCTCCCTGATCGCGATGCTGTTCCGGATGAACCGCGACAACTGCCGCTCCCCGGCCCGCAGCGTGGCCAACCAGGAGTTCCACCAGACCGACGAGCAGGCCAGCCGCGCCGCCCGCAGCGTCACCCGGGCGCTTCAGGACGCTGGCTACCGCGCCCTCAACCCCTCCGTCGGTTTCCCTCAAGAGATGGACCGCTTCCCCCACGAGCGGATCTGGACGGTCGCGCACAAGACGGTCGCGGTGGCCGCGGGGCTCGGCGTGATGGGCCTGCACCGGAACGTCATCCACCCGAATCGGCAGCTTCGTCCTGCTCGTGACCGTCCTGGTGGACGCGGAGGTGAGCGAGTGGGTGCCGCCCCGCCCAAGGCGACAGGCGTGCACCCCCATGGCTCGGCGCGGTCTTCCCTCAGGCCGGCGCCGAGCCTCCGTCCGGAGCCTCCTGGAAACCGATCGGTATTCTTTTTCTCCGCTTCGAGTTAACCTCGCGGTATGACCACCGAAGTGAAACTGAGCCCCAGGGAGCGACTGCTGGAGGCAGCGGCCACGCTCACCTACCGAGACGGCGTCGGTATCGGCGTCGAGGCGCTGTGCAAGGCGGCGGGCGTGTCGAAGCGCTCCATGTACCAGTTGTTCGACAGCAAGGACGAACTCCTGGCGGTAAGCCTCAAGGAGCGCGCCTCCGCCTACGTAGCGACTCTCCTGCCTGCGGCGGACGACGGCCGGTCACCCCGCGAGCGGATCCTGCACGTCTTCGAGCAGGTGGAATCGCAGGCGGGGGCACCCGAGTTCCGCGGCTGCCGGTACCTGGCCGTGCAGATCGAACTCAAGGACCAGAGTCACCCCGCGAGCCGGGTCGCCCATCAGGTAAAGGCGAACCTGACCGCCTTCTTCCGCGCCGAGGCCGAGCGCGGAGGGGCAGGCGACCCCGACCTGCTGGCCCGGCAGCTCAGCATGGTCTTCGACGGCGCCAGCGCCCGCGCGGGAATCCAGGCCGACAACCTGACCGGGCTCGTCGTGCCCACCGTGACCACCCTGCTCGACACGGCAGGCGTGCGCTGACGCGTCCCCGTTCAGAACACCACTCGCCCGCCCGGCACCGGAGGGAAGCCCGATGGCCGTAAGCGATGTTGCCGAGCGTCCCGCGCGTGAAGAAGCGTGCGGTCTTGCCGGCATCAGCGCCAGCGACTGGTGCACGGTGTCCCAGAGCCTCATCCAGCCGACCCGGACCACCTCACCGATCAGGTCATCGCCCTGCGCCTCGGCGGCCATCGCGGTGACGTATCCCTGCATCTGCATCAGGGGCGTGGCGGGGCGCGTCGAGATCGGCTGCGCGTAAGGAGGGCCGCCCCTCGCCGCCCCCACCCCGTCGGCCGCCCTCTCGAAAACCAGGCGGGGTCTCTTCCATACTCCGCACCAGAGCAGCGACGAAGATCGCCTTCTGTCCGGGAAGAGGCGGAAGAGGTACGGGTGTGTGATGCCGCCCCGCTTGGCAATCGCCGCGGTGGTGGTGCCGTGATAGCCCGTGCGCGAGAACTCGGCGATCGCCGCGCGGGGCCTCCCTGCCGGCAAGACGGGCCAGCCCCCTGCGAGTCCAGCAAGGTCCTCGGCAGGGATCTGCCAAGTACTCAGCCTTCGACGGCGCGCAGCGAAATCCCGGCGTCCACGTGCACTGCGTCGTCAGCGTCCAATCCCAGTGCGACGCCGTCGACCGCCGTGTCGAGCAACGGCTATAGACCGCCAGGCAGCAGGCTTCGCTTGAGTACGGTCAGGCTACGTTGGGCGGTGATCCGCGGTATTCCCAGGATCGCGGCGCATGGTGGCCAGAACCCGTCAGCAAGGTTCATCGTCCCAAGTCAGGTAGGCACTTTCGCGTTTCCGCCCCGCCAGCCGCCGTACCCAATCGAAACGGCGAGGCCAAAGCCCCTGATGCATCCGATGTGCCCGCGTATGCGTTGGTGTGCGGTCCACCACCACGATGCCCTCCACACGTTGCTCTGAACCAGAGGCTCACACCGTCCGTGCTGTTCTGGGAAGAGTCAGGAGAGGAACGTTGCCTCACCGATCAGTCGTCGCGGCGTGCTGCCCGGCGTGGCCGCCATGACGGTTGCCGCAGCCGTTTCGCCCCCGCGCTCAGGCACGCTGCTCACGGGTGACGGTCAGCGGGCTGCCCTCCGGCGTCCGGGCCTCGATCCGCAACTTCGGGGTCCACGGCCGTCCCTTCAGCGCGGACGCTGGGACCGTCCTGTTGGTGAACCCGCGAGAGCGGCAAGGTGATGGACGTCATTGGCGCCTCGACCGCCGACGGCGGCGCGGTCATCCAGTGGCCGTGGAGCGAACCAGCAGAGCCCGGGCGGTTCCGGCCTGGGCGACCGACTCAACCAGTGAACCGACGAGGGCGGCGACAACCAGTCGTGGAGGCTGGTGCCTTCGACCAACGGCTATTACCAGTTCGTCAACGTCCGCAACGGTTGGTGCGCTTACGTCAAGGGCGCCTCCCCTGCGGACGGTGCCAAGGTCACCCAGTGGCCCTCCACCGGCGGCTCCAACCAGGACTGGCAGATCCTCGCGGTGCGAGCCGCCGGAACGCTCAGTGAGGGCGGAGTTGTCCGGCCCAGTTCGGTAGCAAGCAGGTGCCGAGTGGCCGGCACCAACGGCTATCCCCCTACCCGCTGATCCACCATCACTCGAAGAAGAGGATGTCTGTATGAGAAAGTCCTGGGTTCTCCCCCTGGTGACGCTTGTCGCCGCCGTGCTCGGGGTGACGGCGGCGGGTGTGGCTCCTGCCTCCGCCGCGCCCACCACCCCTTTGCGGGTCATGCCGTTGGGTGACTCGATCACCTGGGGTGTGGGCAGCAGCACCGGCAACGGCTACCGCGCGCCGTTGTGGAACAGGCTTGCGGCGGACGGGCATCCGCTGGACTTCGTGGGCTCGGGACGGAGCGGCCCGATGTCCGACCCCGACAACGAAGGCCACTCCGGGTACAAGATCCACCAGGTCGCCGCACTCACCGACGCCTCACTGACCCGCTACCGGCCCAACGTCGTCACGCTGCACATCGGCACCAACGACCTCAACGAGAGCTACCAGGTCTCCACCGCCACCGCCCGGCTGCGGTCGCTGGTCGACCAGATCACCGCCGCCGCCCCCGACGCGACCGTCCTCGTCGCCTCCCTGGTCGTGTCCACCAGCGGCTCGGAGGAGCTGTACCGGGGCGCGTACAACCAGGCGATCCCGCAGATCGTCAGGGACGCACAGTCCGCGGGTAAGCGCGTCGCCTACGTCGACATGAGCGGCCTGACCACGGCCGACCTGGTCGACGCCCTGCATCCCAACGACTCGGGCTACCAGAAGATGGCCGACGCCTTCCACCGCGGCGTTCAGGCCGCGGACAGCGCCGGGTGGCTGAGGAACCCCGCCCCCGCGCCCTCCCGTGTGCAGTCCGGCATCGCCGGCAAGTGCATGGACGTCAACGGCGCCGGCACCGCCGACGGGACCGCCGTTCAGACGTGGAGCTGCGGGGACAGTGCCAACCAGTACTGGTCCGCCTACACCGACGGCACCCTGCGCTCCCTGGGCAAGTGCCTCGACGCCGCCGGCGGGGCCACCGCCAACGGCACCAAGGTGCAGCTCTGGGCCTGCCACGGCGGCGCCAACCAGGTCTGGCAGCCATACAACGGCGGCTACCGCAACCCCGCCTCCGGCCGCTGCCTCGACGTTCCGGGCGCCTCCACGACCAACGGCACACAGCTCGTGCTGTGGGACTGCAACGGCGGCTCCAACCAGAAGTGGACCACCCTCGCCGCCGGATGACCCCCACTCCTAGGGTCTGAAACCCTTCCGGGTTCTCCTCGAGTGAGGCCGACCCATGGTCGGCCACCCGAACAAGGAACGGCCCGCCGCACCAGGAACACCGGTACGGCGGGCCGCTCGCGGTTCTCAGTTCTGCTGCAGGCGAGCCGTGGGGCTCAAACGCCTCCACGGCCCATGGCAGGCCGTTCACGACGGACTCCTTCCCCCGTGAGAGGTCCCAGGCAAGCGCAGTCGTCACTGTCACCAACTCCCGCTCGCCGGGCGGCGGGAGGGAGACCCTCGGATTGTGCTCGCGTCATTGAGAGGGTCGGTGATTTGCAGACCCGATCGGCAGTGCCGCAGCAGATGGATGGCTGTGGACCGTCATCTGCTGCTGGAAGCAGTTCCTCCTGGAGCCGCAGTGGGTCGGTCAAGCGCCTTCGACCGGCCGAGAACGTATCGATCAGCCCAATAACGAAGCCTGCTGCGGTGGACCGCGGGGGATGCCGCGGTTTCGGCGGAGTGGCCGCCGTAGGAGACTCTCGTGCGCGGAGTTACGGGGCCTGATCGCCGCCGAGGCGCGCGGGATCTCCGCCCGCTGCGGGAAGCCGCCCTCGTGCTCTCGACGGAACGCTCCCTGACCTGCGGTGTTCCGAGCGCCAAGTGTCTCTCTGATTCCGTCTTCCAGTCGCAGAACCCAGTTGGCATCAGTGCGGGTCAGGAACGATCCCTGGTGCCGACTATCGATCCCGGTCACACTGACGGGGTGGATGCCCCAGCTCACCCCGGCCCCGCCGCCCCCGCCAACCCTGCCCCGGCCGACCCCGGCCTGTTCGGGCCGGCCTCCGTGACCTGGCAGGTCCACGGCGACCCCATGATGTGGATCGCCGGGGTCCGCGCGTTGTACCTCCAGGCCCTGCACCCGCGCGCGGTGCGCGGCGTCACGCAGAACTCCGACTTCCGCAAGGACGCCTGGGGCCGGCTGTTGCGCACGGCGAGCTTCGTCGGCACGACGACATACGGCACCACCGAGGCCGCCGAGCACGCGGGCGCCCGCGTCCGCAAGATCCACCGTCTGCTGTCGGCCACCGATCCGGACACGGGGGAGCGGTACGGCGTCGGCGAACCCGAGCTGCTGCTGTGGGTGCACTGCGCGGAGATCGACTCCTATCTCCACGTCCTGCGCCGCTCCGGCTACCCCCTCACCGAGGCCGCCGCCGACCGGTACGTCGGCGAACACCGCGTCAGTGCCCGCCTGGTGGGCCTCGACCCCGCCGAAGTGCCCGGAAGCACGGCTGAGTTGGCGGCCTACTTCGAGCGGGTGCGGCCCCAGCTGGCGGCCGGCCCCGAGGCGCGGGAGGTCGACGACTTCCTGCGGCGGCCGCCCACCCACCCGTTGCTCGTACCGGCACGTGAGGCACTGTGGCGGCGCGTGGCGAACCTGGCGTACGCCTCCCTGCCGCCGTACGCCCATGAGTTGTACGGCCGACCCGGCCCCGCACCCGACGTGGTCACCCGTCGCCTGCGGCTCACCGGAACCTTTCTGCGCTGTGTTCCCGCACGTCTGCGCTGGCAACTCCCGCCCAAGCACATCCTGCGCGCCATGTCACGGCTCGGCCCCGGCTCCCGCCCCGCACCGTACAAAGTCGGCAGATAGGCCGCCATACTGGACGGGCCAGGGGAGGGCGGGTCCGTGCGGATACGGGGGCGATCGTCGGCGATGGGGGACACCAGGCTGATCCAGGGCCGGTACCGGCTGCTCGATCTGATCGGGCGCGGGGGAATGGGCGAGGTCTGGCGGGCGAGGGACGAGTCACTGGGGCGGCAGGTCGCGGTCAAGTGCCTCAAGCCCCTCAACGCCCAGCCCGACCAGTCCTTCACCCGGGTCCTGCGGGAACGCTTCCGGCGCGAGGCACGCGTCGCGGCGGCCCTCCAGCACCGGGGCGTGACCGTCGTCCACGACTTCGGCGAGTCCGACGGAGTGCTGTTCCTCGTCATGGAGTTGCTGGAGGGCCGCAACCTCAGCCAGCTCCTGGAGGACAACAGGCGCCATCCGCTGGCCGTCCCCGCGGTCGTCGAGATCGCCGACCAGGTGGCCTCCGCCCTCGCCTACACCCACCTCCAGGGCATCGTGCACCGCGACCTGAAGCCCGCCAACATCATGCTGCTCACCGACGGCACCGTGAAGATCTGCGACTTCGGCATAGCGTGCCTGGGCCGTGACGTCACCTTCACCTCCCGCCTCACCGGCACCGGCATCGCGATGGGCACCCCGCACTACATGTCGCCCGAGCAGATCATCGGTGCTCAGGTCGACCGGCGCAGCGACCTTTACTCGTTCGGCTGCGTGCTCTACGAGATCGTCACCGGTGTGCCGCCGTTCGACCTCGACGACGCCTGGGCGGTGCTCATGGGCCACCGCGACACCGCGCCGACACCCCCGCGCAGCCACCGCGACGAGGTGCCCGAGTACCTCGACCGGATCATCCTCGACCTGCTCGCCAAGGAACCGGACCAACGCCCCCACGACGCCCGTGAACTGGGCCGCAGGGTCGACGAGGGGCGGGCGGCGACGACCTCGCCACCGGCCCGTGCCCGCGTGCCGGTCGTCGCCCCGTCCCCGGTCGCCCCTGAAGCCGTTCCCGGGTGGCGCCGGCCCCACCCGGACGGACGGAACCGCCCCGGCCGACCGTCGGCGCGCGAACCCCGGCTGCCCTCCTGGACCCGGGGCATGACCACCGGCCACAAAGCCGCCGGAACCGGACCGGGCCTGCGCCCGCCGGACCCCTCCGCAGGGCTCACCGGGGACTGGATCGCCCGCCCCGCCGCCGGCCGCGTCGAACACCCCGCACAGGACGAACGCCCCGCCCCGCCGCCGGAGTTGATCACCACCTTGGCCGGCCGGCACAACGCGGGCCTGAGCCTCGGCCGCCTCGGCCGCTGGACGGAGGCCGGTGAGGTGCACCGCGCGGTCGCCGCCGAACGCGAGCACGCCCTCGGCCCCGACCACCCCGACACGCTCTCCAGCCGCTACGAGGTCGGCTTCACCCTCAGCCGCACCGGACGCCCCGCCGACGCGCTGCGCGAGTTTGCCCACGTGGCCCTCGCCCGCGAGCGCGTCCTCGGCCCCGAGCACCCCGAGACCCTCGCCGCGCGGCAGGAAATGGCCTACGTGCTGGGCCAGTTGGGCCGTCATCTGGAAGCCCACCAGGCCTACACCTCGGTCCTCGCCGTCCGCGAGCGCCTGGTCGGCCCCGACCACCCGGACACCCTGCGCTGCCGCCACAACCTGGCCTTCAACCTCAGCAGGCTCGGCCGACTGGAGGACTCGTACCGCATGGCGGAGGACGTGGCCGCCGTCCGCGCCCGGGTGCTCGGCGCCAACCACCCCGACACCCTCGTCACCCGTTACGAGGTCGCCTACGCCCTCGGCCAGTTGGGCCGCTGGCCCGAGGCACTGCGGACCTACCAGGAGGTCGCCGACTCCCGGGCACAGGCCCTCGGCCCCGAACACCCCGACACGCTGGCCGCCCGCCACGAGGTCGGCATCAGTCTCGGCAGGCTCGGCCGCAGCGCCGACGCGCTCGGTCTCTACCTCGCCCTCGTCGACGACCGCACCCGCGTCCACGGCCCCGCCCACACCGAGACGCTCCGCGCCCGCCACGGCCTCGGTGTCAACCTCGGCCGGCTCGGCCGCTGGGAGGAGGCCCTCGCCGAGTCCCGTGATGTGTGCGCCCTGCGCGAGCGCCTCTTCGGTCCGGACCACCCCGACACCCTCGTCAGCCACCGTGAGGTCGCCGTCGGCCTCGGCTGGCTCGGCCGCTGGGGCGACGCCCTCACCGAGTACCGTCGGGTCGCCGACGCCCGCGAGCGCGTCCTCGGCCCCGACCATCCCGACGCCCTCGCCAGCCGCAACGACGAGGCGCACTGCCTGGAGCAGCTCGGTCGCGGTCAGGAGGCGGTCGAGCTGTACCGACGCGTCGCGGAATTACGCCGACGGCGGCCCCCCGCCCACGGCTGAGCCCCGCCCGCCGGGCTGGGCCCTCGCCCGCCGGGCCGGACTTCCGCCCGCCGGGCTGGGCCCCGGCACCGGGCCGGACCCCCGCCGCATGCCGTTGATCCGCCTGACCCGTTCCCCTGGCCGACCCCGATCGGCGCGTGTTACCAAGAGCCATGTCTGCCACCCCCGCACCCTCAGCACGCCCCGCACGCCCGAGCGGGCCCCGGTCGCACGACTCCTACGACGCCGTGATCGTCGGAGGCGGTCACAACGGTCTGGTCGCCGCCGCGTACCTCGCGCGCGCGGGCCGGTCCGTCCTCGTGCTGGAGCGGCTGGACCACACCGGCGGAGCCGCCGTCTCGACGCGCCCCTTCGCCGGGGTCGACGCCCGGCTGTCGCGGTACTCCTACCTGGTCAGCCTGCTGCCCCGGAAGATCGTGCGGGACCTGGACCTCGGCTTCCGGGTCCGGGGCCGCACGATCTCCTCGTACACCCCCGTCGAACGCGACGGCCGGCCCACCGGTCTGCTCGTCGGCGGTGGCGAGCACCGCACCCGCGAGGCCTTCGGTCGGCTGACCGGTTCGGGCCGCGAGTACGAGGCCTGGCAGCGGTTCTACGGGATGACGGGCCGGGTCGCCGAACGGGTGTTCCCCACGCTCACGGAGCCCCTCCCCACCCGGGACGAACTGCGCCGACGCGTCGACGACACGGAGGCGTGGCGGACGCTCTTCGAGGAACCGATCGGCGCCGCCGTCGAGTCGACGTTCACGGACGACCTCGTACGCGGTGTCGTCCTCACCGACGCGCTCATCGGCACCTTCGCGGACGCCCACGACCCCTCGCTGCGCCAGAACCGCTGCTTCCTCTACCACGTGATCGGCGGCGGCACGGGCGCCTGGGACGTGCCCGTCGGCGGCATGGGCGCCCTCACGGACGCGCTGGCCAGGGCGGCGTGCGACGCCGGTGCCGTGATCGCCACGGGCCACGAGGTCCGGCACATCGCCACGGACGGACAATCCGCCGAGATCACCTACCGGACCGCCGACACGGAGGGCACGGTCGCCGCCCGGCACGTCCTGGTGAACGCCTCGCCGCGGGAGCTGGCCGCCCTGACCGGCGACGAACCGCCCGCTCCGGCCGAGGGCGCCCAGCTCAAGGTGAACATGCTGCTCAAGCGGCTCCCCAGGCTCCGGGACGAGTCCGTCGACCCGCACGAGGCCTTCGCCGGGACCTTCCACATCGCCGAGGGGTACGGCCAACTGGCGGCCGCCCACGCCCAGGCCGCCTCCGGCGCGTTGCCCGAGGCCCCGCCCTCCGAGATCTACTGCCACTCCCTCACCGATCCGACCATCCTCGGCCCGGACCTCGTCGAGCAGGGCTACCAGACGCTCACCCTGTTCGGCCTGCACACACCCGCGCGGCTGTTCGAGGCCGACAACGACGGCGTACGCGAGGAACTCCTCAAGTCGACCCTCGCCCAGCTGGACGCCCACCTCGCCGAGCCCCTCGCGGACTGCCTGGCCACCGACGCCGACGGCCGCCCCTGCATCGAGGCCAGGACCCCCCTCGACCTGGAACGCGACCTGGGCCTCCCGGGCGGCAACATCTTCCACGGCGACCTCGCCTGGCCCTACGCACAGGAGGGCACCGGCCGCTGGGGCGTGGAGACCCGCCACGCCAACGTCCTGCTGTGCGGCGCGGGCGCGGTACGTGGCGGCGGCGTGAGTGGCGTCCCCGGTCACAACGCGGCGATGGCCGTCCTGGGGGAGTGAGACAGGAACACCTCCCGGCGGCCCGCCCATTGTCCGGACGCCCAACCCGCCCTGCCAAACAATGCACCGTGCGTTGAAATCAACACCACGAGCGGCAACGGGGGACCGCTCACGGGGGAGAGGCCCTGCTGATTGCCCGCGATCAGCAGGGCCGCGCCCTGAAGGGGGCGCGGGGAACTGCGCGCCCAGCCCCCACCCACCCGCACCCGCCCCTCGACCCCCAGACGCGCCCAGTCCCGCCCACCCCTCGCTCAACCAAATCTGACGAGGCATCAGAAAACCCCTTCCCTCGTCCGGAGGACTACGGCATCCTGCGCACCATGCAGACGGAGCTGAGCAACACCCTCGGAGTCCAGTACGCCGTCTTCGGCTTCACCCCGTTCCCCGCGGTCGCGGCCGCCATCAGCCGGGCCGGCGGCTTCGGTGTGCTCGGCGCGGTCCGCTACACGGCCCCCGACGACCTCAAACGCGACCTCGACTGGATCGAGGCCCATGTCGACGGCATGCCCTACGGCCTGGACGTCGTGATGCCGGCCAAGAAGGTCGAGGGCGTGACGGAGGCCGACATCGAGGCGATGATCCCCGAGTCGCACCGGCAGTTCGTCAAGGACACGCTCGCCCAGTACGGCGTCCCCGAACTGGCCGAGGGGGAGGCCTCCGGCTGGCGCATCACCGGCTGGATGGAACAGGTCGCCCGCAGCCAGCTCGACGTCGCCTTCGACTACCCGATCAAGCTGCTCGCCAACGCCCTCGGCTCCCCGCCCGCCGACGTCGTCGACCGCGCCCACGAGCGGGGGATCCTCGTCGCCGCGCTCGCCGGAAGCGCCCGCCACGCCCGTAAGCACGCGGACGCCGGTATCGACATCGTCGTAGCCCAGGGCTACGAGGCCGGCGGCCACACGGGCGAGATCGCCTCCATGGTGCTGACCCCCGAAGTCGTCGACGCCGTCGCCCCGTTGCCGGTGCTGGCCGCCGGAGGCATCGGCAGCGGACAGCAGGTGGCCGCCGCCCTCGCGCTGGGCGCCCAGGGCGTCTGGCTCGGCTCGCTCTGGCTGACCACGACCGAGGCCGAACTGCCCTCGCCCCGGCTGATCGAGAAGTTGCTCGCCGCGGGTTCCGGGGACACCGTCCGCTCCCGTGCCCTCACCGGGAAACCCGCCCGCCAGCTGCGTACCGAATGGACCGACGCCTGGGACGACCCCACCGGACCGGGCACCCTCCCCATGCCCCTGCAGGGCCTGCTCGTCGCCGAGGCGGTGTCCCGCATCCAGAAGTACGAGGTGGAGCCGTTGCTCGGCACCCCGGTCGGGCAGATCGTCGGCCGGATGAACAGCGAGCGCAGCGTCCAGGCTGTCTTCGACGACCTCACCCGGGGCTTCGAGAAGGCCGTGGACCGCATCAACCGGATCGCCGGAAGGATCGCCGAAAGGAGCGAGGGACAGTGAGCCAGGCCTCCCAGGGTCAAGCCTCCCAAGGCCAAGCCTCCCAGGGCCAAGCCCCGCAAAGCCGGCCTCCCCAGGGTTTCTGGGCCCAGGCCACCGCGGACCCCGGCCGTACGGTCCTCGTCGCGCCCGACGGGGAGGAGTGGACCGCCGGACGGCTGCACGCCGAGACCAACCGGCTGGTCCACGGCCTGCGCGCGGCCGGACTGGAACGCGGCGACGCCTTCGCGGTCGTCCTGCCCAACGGCGTCGAGTTCCTCGTCGCCTACCTGGCCGCCACCCAGGCCGGCTTCTACCTCGTGCCCGTCAACCACCACCTCGTCGGCCCCGAGATCGCGTGGATCGTCTCCGACTCCGGCGCCAAGGTGCTCATCGCGCACGAGCGGTTCGCCGAAGCCGCCCGGAACGCCGCCGACGAGGCGAAGCTCCCCGAGAACCGACGGTACGCGGTCGGCACGGTCGAGGGCTTCCGGCCGTACGCGGAACTCCCGGACGGGCAGCCCGAGTCGGCGCCGGCGCAGCGCACCCTCGGTTGGGTCATGAACTACACCTCGGGCACCACCGGGCGCCCCCGGGGCATCCGCCGCCCGCTGCCCGGCAAACTCCCCGAGGAGTCCTACCTCGGCGGCTTCCTCGGCATCTTCGGCATCCGGCCGTTCGACGACAACGTCCACCTGGTCTGCTCGCCGCTCTACCACACGGCCGTCCTGCAGTTCGCCGGCGCGTCCCTGCACATCGGACACCGTCTGGTGCTGATGGACAAGTGGACGCCCGAGGGGATGCTCCGCGCCATCGACGCCCACCGCTGCACGCACACCCACATGGTGCCGACCCAGTTCCACCGGCTCCTCGCGCTCCCGGAGGAGGTGCGCGCCCGCTACGACGTGTCGTCCATGCGGCACGCCATCCACGGGGCCGCGCCCTGCCCGGACCATGTGAAGCGGGCCATGATCGAGTGGTGGGGCGAGTGCGTCGAGGAGTACTACGCGGCCAGCGAGGGCGGTGGTGCCTTCGCCACCGCCGAGGACTGGCTGAAGAAACCCGGCACGGTCGGCAAGGCCTGGCCCATCAGCGAGCTCGCGGTCTTCGACGACGACGGCAACCGGCTGCCGCCCGGTGAACTCGGCACCGTCTACATGAAGATGAGCACCGGCGGCTTCTCCTACCACAAGGACGAGGGCAAGACGCGGAAGAACCGCATCGGGGACTTCTTCACCGTCGGCGACCTCGGTGTTCTCGACGAGGACGGCTATCTCTTCCTCCGGGACCGCAAGATCGACCTGATCATCTCCGGCGGCGTCAACATCTACCCCGCCGAGATCGAGGCCGCCCTGCTCACCCATCCCGCCGTCGCCGACGCCGCCGCCTTCGGCATCCCGCACGACGACTGGGGCGAGGAGGTCAAGGCCGTGGTCGAACCGGCCCCCGGATTCACACCGGGGCCGGTCCTGGCCGAGGAGATCCTGGCCCACTGCGCCCGCCGACTGGCCGGGTACAAGCGCCCGAGGAGCGTCGACTTCACGGTGGCGATGCCCCGCGACCCCAACGGCAAGCTCTACAAGCGGCGGTTGCGGGAGCCGTACTGGGAGGGCCGGGAGAAGGCCGTCTGAGACCCTGGACGACACCGGCATCGTCGGCACCGGCGCCGGTTTCGGCTGCGATGTCGGGGCACCGGCGTCCTGGCACCTCCACGGGCGTCGGCATCGGCGTCGGCATCGAGGTCCCGTCACGGCTTGCGCGCGACCCCGCCCAGTGCGATGACCTCGCCGTGGACCGGGGTCGCCGGGCCGGGGCGCCAGTCGTTCAGCGGGACGACCCCCGGTGCCAGCAGCTCCAACCCGTCGAAGAAACCGGCCAGTTCGGCCGGGCTCCGCAGGAAGTAGGGAACCGCGCCGCTCTCGTTGTAGCGGCGGGTGGCCTCGGCGTTCGCCTTGTGCGTGTCCACGCTGTCGTTGAACGCGAACCAACTCCCGGGCGGCAGCGCGCCCATCAGGGCGCCGATGATGGCACGCGCCTCGGCGTAGTCGGCGATGTGCCCGCTGACCTGCATCATCGTCAGCCCGACCGGCCGGGAGAGATCGAGCGTCTTCGCGGCCTCCCGCAACACGGTCTCGGGGTCGTGCAGATCGGAGTCGACGTAGTCGGTCGCCCCCTCGGGCGTGCTGGTGAGGAGCGCCCGGGCGTGCGTCAGCACCAGCGGGTCGTTGTCCACGTAGACGACCCGCGCGTCCGGGGCGGTCCGCTGCGCGATCTCGTGCGTGTTGTCCGCGGTCGGCAGCCCGGTGCCGATGTCCAGGAACTGACGTATCCCCGCCTCGCCGGCGAGGAAGGTGACCGCCCGGCCGAGGAACGCCCGCGAGTCGCGGGCGAGATCGGTGATGCCGGGGAACACCGCGCGGAAGGCGTCGCCCGCCGCGTGGTCGACCGGGTAGTTGTCCTTGCCGCCCAGCCAGTAGTTCCAGATCCGGGCCGAGTGCGGCACCGACGTGTCGATCATGGTCGTCGAGTCCGTCTCCGGACGTAACGAGTCCTGCGCCACCGAGGGGCCTCCTCAAGAGGAAGGGTGATATGCCAATGGCATGGTGCTGTCAGAAGAATGGTGCCGCCCCGAGCGGGGCGGCACCACACCCCCTCGCTCATTGGCTCACATGCACCACCTTCAGCTTCGGCGAGGACAGAATGTCCTTCTCGCAGTACCGGGAGGGCACCCACTTCTCCGCCGAGAACAGCCGCGTCTGGTCCAGGTAGTGGGGTGAATTCGGGTTCGACGACTGCGAGTACGTCAGCAGCGTGCGGGCCACCGGGCAGCGGCCGCCGTCCCAGCCGACCGCCTGGATGTGGCTGGAACCCGACGAGACCTCCGCGTAGCCGCCCTCGGCCCCGCGCCACGCCGACTCGATCTTGTTCCACACGCCCAGCGACTCCGTGCCGCCGGACACCGGGATGCGCGATCCGTTCCGTACGACGAACTGGTGGTCGCCGAGCTTCGCGTCCAACGCGACGCCCGCCGCCCGCAGTTCCGTCAACGTCCCCGCCAGGGCCGTCTCGAAGCCGGGCGCGTCGGTGTTGAGCGTGTTCGGGGTGTTGACCGGGTCCGCCGCCGAGAACGGCACCTTCCACAACTGCGGGCGCGGCACCGTGGCGTTCAGCCGCTGCCAGAAGCGGTCGAAGAGCAGCGCGCCCCGGCTGTCGCCGTCGACGGTCCGGTCCCAGGTCCGCAGCACCCGGCACGCCTCGGACACGTCCACCTCCTCGCCGTCACCGGCCGTCGCCGTCCCGCCCGGCAGCGCGGCACAGGCACGGGCCATGTCGTCGGCCGCGAGATCGGCCGCCGGCACCCGGTTGGCGAACTGCTGCCGTTGCAGGTCGCGCACGGTCAGGCCGCCCTTGTCGGCCATGGCCGACACGTCCTCGATCGCGCCGCGGGTCCGTAGCGACCGCTGGGTGCCGACATTGCCGAAGACCCGCTCGTATCCCGTCAGCGGCTGGTCCGCGTTGGCCAGCCACGCGCTGTCGTTGGAGTTCTCCGCGTACGGTGCGTCCTTCAGCGTCGGCATCCTCGCGGGCCCGAAGATGCCCGGCTGCACCGCGTCCGCGTCGCTGCCGAGCGCGCAGTCCGAGCGGGAGCCGTCCAGAATCGCCACGCCCGCCGACGGATAGGTGGCCCTGCCCAGCGGGGTCGAGCAGCGGGCCGCGAGGTCGTCGGTGATCCGGGGGAGGGTCTGCGACTGGGTGAAGAGGGTGTGCCCCGCGGAGTCGGCCGCGACGGTGTTCACCCACGGCAGGCCCTGGTGGCGGGCGAGGGATTTCAACACGTCCGCCGTGCCTCGCGCCTTGGCGAAGCCCAGCGAGGTGTCGGTGAAGCGGACGTTCGCCGCGTTGGGGTCGTTCACGGTGTACGCGGTACCGGCCGTCCAGGGCAGCGGAAGGTCGGCGCCGAGCGAGGCGACGACCGGGCCGTACCGCGTCCACCACTGGGTGCGGGTGACCGGGGAGCCGTCCTTCACCCCGACGGTGACGGTCCGTTTCGTCATCCGCTGCGGCTCGCCGTCCACCAGGTACACGGTCGGGTCGGCCGGGTCCAGCGTCAGCTGGTGGACGTTCATGGGGACGCCGGTGGCCACGGTGTGGCTCCACGCCACCTTCGCGTTGAACCCGATCTGGGTGATCGGCGAGCCGAGCAGCGCCCCGCCCGAGACGTTCAGCTCACCGGGGATCGTCTGTTGCGCCTGCCAGAAGCGGCGCCCGCCGGCCCAGGGGTAGTGCGGGTTGCCCAGCAGCAGGCCCCGGCCGTTCGCCGTGGTGCCACCGCCGAAGGCGACGGCGTTCGACCCCATGTCGGCGTTCGCCGCGTCGAACAGCTCGCTCGCCGCGCGGGCGGCGGTCTTCGCGTCCGGAGCGGCGGCGCTCTCGTCCGCGGTGCCGGAGGCGGGCGGCTGGGCGGTTGCGATGGTGTCCACGAGCCGTCCCTCGCCGCCGAGCACAGCCAGGGCGTACGCCCGCGAGAACACGTCGAGCGTGGAGACCGGCCGCACCCAGGCGGCACCCTTGCACGCGGGGTCGGTGATCCGGTTCTTCCTCAGCCACGCGTTGTAGCCGGCCGCCCAGCCCCGCATCAGCTCCTTCACCGCGCGGCTCGGCCCCAGCGGCTCGGGCCGCTCCAGCAGCCGTCGTACGGTGCCGGCGTCCCGGACACCCCGGAAGTACAGGTCGCTCGTGAGGTTCCTGGAGGCGGAGGAGAGCGAGAAGTCGGGGGCGGCGTCGGGCCCGAAGTGGCGGGAGCGCTGCCCCCGCACGGTCACGAAGCCGTCGGCGAGCACGCACACCTGGTCGGCGGCCTGCGCCCAGCCGGTGCCGAATCCCAGGTTCGCGTAGTCCTTCGCGACGATGTGCGGTATGCCGTACTCGGTGTAGCGGATCACGGCGGACAGACCGCCGTGGGACGCCCGTGGCCCACCGGCCCGTCCGTCGTCGGTGGCGGCGGTGGCCGAGGGCAGTACGGCCGAGGCGGTGAAGAGGGCGACGGCCGAGATCAGCAGCTGTCTCAGACGGGTGCGCATGGCGACTCCCAACGTCGTCGGAGGAAGAGAGGGTTGAGCAGGTCGACACGTGTCTGCGTAGTCCATACGGGTGATGGATCTTCCCTCAAGGTGACTCGCCGTTCGAAGGCCGGGGTTGAGCGACTTCCCGCCATGTGCGCCGGACACCGGCCACGGGGCCGATGCGCTTGACCTGGCTCGCGCGACGGAACGAGGATCGCGGCAGGACCTGGACGAAGGAGAGCGGGACATGACGGCTGGCCGCAGCGTGACGGTCGACGGGACGCTGCGGCGCAGCGCCCGGCGGACCCCGGCCCGCACCGCGATCCACTACTGCGAACGGTCCTGGACCTACGCCGAACTGGACGACGCCGTCTCCCGCGCCGCCCGTGCCCTGCGCGACACCGGCCTCGCACCGGGCGACCGGGTCGCCGCCTACGGCCACAACTCGGACGCCTACCTGATCGCCTTCCTGGGCGCCGCCCGAGCCGGCCTGGTGCACGTCCCGGTCAACCAGAACCTCACCGGTGACGACCTCTCCTACATCCTCGACCAGTCGGGCAGCACCCTCGTCCTCACCGACCCGGACCTGGCCGGCCACCTCCCCGACGGCCCCCGCACCCTGGCGCTGCGGGACGCCGACGACTCGCTCCTCGCCCGCCTCGCGACCACCGAGCCGTACGACGGGGAGGAGCCCCGCGCCGAGGACCTCGTCCAGCTCCTCTACACCTCGGGCACCACCGCGCTCCCCAAGGGCGCGATGATGACGCACCGCGCCCTGGTGCACGAGTACCTCAGCGCGATCGCCGCCCTGGACCTCCAGGCGGGCGACCTGCCTCTGCACTCCCTGCCGCTCTACCACTCGGCGCAGATGCATGTGTTCCTGCTGCCGTATCTCGCGGTCGGGGCCACCAACACGATCCTCGACGGGCCCGACGGCGACCGGATCCTGGACCTGGTGGAGGAGGGCCGCGCCGACAGCCTGTTCGCCCCGCCCACGGTGTGGATCGCCCTCGCGAACCGCCCGGACTTCGACACCCGCGACCTCGGCGGGCTGCGCAAGGCCTACTACGGGGCCTCGATCATGCCGGTGCCCGTCCTGGAACGCCTCAGGGAGCGTCTGCCGAAGCTGGCCTTCCACAACTGCTTCGGACAGAGCGAGATCGGCCCGCTGTCCATGGTCCTCGGTCCCTACGAGCACAAGGGCCGGATGGACTCCTGCGGGCGTCCCGTCATGTTCGTCGAGGCGAAGGTCGTCGACGAGGACGGTGAGGAGGTGCCCGACGGCTCTCCCGGCGAGATCGTCTACCAGTCGCCCCAACTCTGCGAGGGCTACTGGGAGAAGCCGGAGGAGACCGCCGAGGCCTTCCGCGACGGCTGGTTCCACTCCGGGGACCTCGCGGTGCGCGACGCCCACGGGTTCTTCACGGTCGTCGACCGGGTGAAGGACGTCATCAACTCCGGTGGCGTTCTGATCGCCTCCCGCCAGGTCGAGGACGCGCTCTACACCCACGACCGGGTGGCCGAGGTCGCGGTCATCGGCCTGCCCGACGACCACTGGATCGAGGCCGTCGCGGCGGTCGTCGTCCCCCGGGGCGAGGCGACCGAGGAGGAACTGATCGCCCACGCCCGCGAGAGGCTCCCCCACTTCAAGGCACCGAAGCGGGTCTTCTTCGTGAACGAACTACCGCGCAACGCCAGCGGAAAGATCCTCAAGCGCGAGCTCCGCGACCGTTTCACGCGCCCCTGACCGGACGCGGCCCCGGTGGCCGGCTCACGCGTCCGCCGCCACCGCCACCGAGCGCGCCCAGCGGTAGTCCGCCTTGCCGCTGGGGGAGCGCTGGATGGCGTCGGTGAGGACCAGCTGGCGGGGGATCTTGTAGCCGGCGAGGCGGGTGCGGCAGTGGGTCTGGATGTCCTCCAGCGACGGCCGGGCGGCCCCCTCGCGCAGCTGCACCACGGCGGCCACATGGTTGCCCCACCGGACGTCCGGCACCCCGGCGACCAGCGCGTCGTAGACGTCGGGATGGGCTTTTAGCGCCTGCTCGACCTCCTCCGGATACACCTTCTCGCCACCGGTGTTGATGCACTGCGACCCCCGGCCGAGGACCGTGACGACACCCTCCTCGTCGACGGTCGCCATGTCGCCGAGAAGTACCCAGCGCTCGCCGTCCCGCTCGAAGAAGGTCTCGGCGGTCTTCCGAGGGTCGTTGTAGTAGCCGAGGGGGACATGGCCCCGCTGCGCCACCCGGCCGGGCACACCGACCGGGACCGGCTCGTACGTCGCCGGGTCCACGACCTGCGTACGGGAGTGCACGCGGATGCGGAACCCGTTGCCCGCGCCCGCGTCCTGTGTGGCCGTTCCGTTGAAACCGGACTCCGACGAGCCGAAGTTGTTCAGCAGCATCGCGTTCGGCACCAGGGCCTGGAACTGCCGCCGGACCGTCTCGGACATGATCGCCCCGGAGGACGACACGCTGAACAGCGACGAGCAGTCGGTGCCCTTCAGCGGCCCGCCGAGCGCGTCGATCAGCGGCCGCAGCATCGCGTCGCCCACCAGGGACACACTGGTGACCTTCTCCCGCTCGATGGTGCGCAGGACCTCCTCGGGCACGAACTTGCGGTGTATCACGACCCGTTGGCCGAAGTTGAACCCGATGAACGCGGTGAGCGTGGACGTCCCGTGCATCAGCGGAGCCGTGGGGAAGAACGTGATCCCGTCGCCCCCTGCAGCCACCCGCTCGGCCAGCTCCTCCGGAGACTTCACCGGCTCCCCGGTCGGCGCGCCGCCGCCCAACCCCGAGAAGAACAGATCCTCCTGACGCCACATCACCCCCTTGGGCATGCCCGTGGTGCCGCCGGTGTAGATGATGAACTGGTCGTCGCCCGAGCGGGCCGGGAAGCCCCGCCCGTCGGACGCGGTGGCCTCCGCCTCGGTGAAGGCGACGGCGTCGAGGGCCGGCGCGTCCGGCGCGAGGGTCCCCACCCGCACCAGGTGCCGCAGCTTCTCCGTCCGCGGGAGCGCGGCCGCCACCCGCCCCGTGAACTCCGCCTCGAATACCAGCCCGGCCAGGTCCGCGTCGCGGTAGAGGTAGACCAACTCCTCTTCCACATAGCGGTAGTTGACGTTGACCGGCACGATCCGCGCCTTGAGGCAGCCGAGCGCGGTCTGCAGGTACTCGACGCCGTTGTAGAGGTGCAGGCCGACATGCTCGCCGGGCCGTATCCCGCCGTCGAGCAGATGGTGGCCGATCCGGTTCGCCGCCGCGTCCAGTTCGGCGTAGGTCAGCCGGCGTTCCGCGCCCGTACCGGGGATGTCGAGGTACGCGAGCGCCGCCCGGTCGGGGACCACGTCGACGACCGACTCGAACAGGTCGGCAAGGTTGTACTCCACCGCACTCCTCCTGACCCCGCTGCCCTCGGTTGCCGGTCATCAGAGCAAAGGGCGGCACAACTGTGAAGAGTCCCCGCACAGAAATCTGACTGCCTGTCAGAAAACCCTTGAAGTGCCGACCCGGCTCCTGCAACCTGTTCTCGTTTCCTGTGGACGGAGGACACCGGATGGGCGGCACCGAACACCTCACCGTGCGACGCGAAGGCGCCACACTGGTGCTCACGCTCAACAGGCCCGAGGCCAAGAACGCGCTCTCGCTGCCGATGCTGGTCGGCCTGTACGACGGCTGGGTCCAGGCCGACGAGGACGAGGAGGTCCGCTCGATCGTCCTCACGGGAGCCGGCGGTGCCTTCTGCGCCGGGATGGACCTGAAGGCCCTCGCGGGCAAGGGCATGGAGGGCCAGCAGTACCGGGACCGGCTCAAGGCCGACCCCGACCTGCACTGGAAGGCGATGCTGCGTCACCACCGGCCGCGCAAACCGGTCATCGCCGCGGTCGAGGGACACTGTGTCGCCGGCGGCACGGAGATCCTCCAGGGCACGGACATCCGCGTCGCGGGGGAGTCGGCGACGTTCGGCCTCTTCGAGGTCCGGCGCGGGCTCTTCCCGATCGGCGGTTCCACGGTCCGCCTCCAGCGGCAGATCCCCCGTACGCACGCGTTGGAGATGCTGCTCACCGGCCGGCCCTACAGCGCGCACGAGGCCGCCGGGATCGGTCTCGTCGGGCACGTCGTGGCCGACGGTACAGCCCTGACCAAAGCCCTGGAGATCGCCGAACAGATCAACGCGTGCGGGCCGCTGGCCGTGGAGGCGGTGAAGGCGTCCGTGTACGAGACGGCCGAGATGACCGAGGCGGAGGGGCTGGCCGCCGAGTTGAAGCGGGGGTGGCCGGTCTTCGACACGGCCGACGCGAAGGAGGGGGCTCGTGCCTTCGCCGAGAAGAGGCCCCCTGTTTACAAGCGGGCGTAGACGTACTGCTCAGGTCGTGTGTCGGCCGCGGGTCCGTCGTGGCTGGTCGCGCGGTTCCCCGCGCCCCTCGGGGGCGCTCCTGCCGCTCCCCTTTCGAAGGAGGCAAGCCCCGATGTCCGCGATCCTCAAGGCCCCCCTCACCGTCGAGTTTCCGTTCACCCGGTCCGTCGGCCCCGTGCAGAGCGCCTTTCTCACCGGGCTGCGGGAGCGGGTTGTCCTCGGTGTACGCACGGTCGACGGCAAGGTGCTGGTGCCGCCCGTCGAGTACGACCCCGTCACCGCCGAGGAGATCCGGGACCTCGTCGAGGTCGCCCCCACCGGAACCGTCACCACCTGGGCCTGGAACCACGACCCCCGTCGCGGGCAGCCCCTCGACACCCCCTTCGCCTGGGTGTTGGTGAAACTCGACGGCGCCGACACGGCCCTGCTGCACGCCCTCGACGCGCCCGGCCCGGACACCGTCCGCACCGGTATGCGGGTCAGGGTGCGGTGGGCCGAGGAGCGGTCCGGTGCCATCACGGACATCGCCTGCTTCGAACCGTACGACGGCGAATCGGTCGAACCGGCAGGGCACAGCGGTGAGTTCGAGGAGGCGATCACGGGCATCGTCGCCGCCGCCCGCCTCGACTACACCTACTCGCCGGGACGCGCCCAGACCGGCTACATCGAGGCCCTCGGCGACCGGCGCATCGTCGGCGAGCGATGCCCGACCTGCCGCAAGGTGTACGTCCCGCCCCGCGGCGCCTGCCCGACCTGCGGGGTCGCCACGCGGGAGCGCGTCGAGGTCGGCCCCGGCGGCACGGTCACCACCTTCTGCATCGTCAACATCAAGGCGAAGAACCTGGACATCGAAGTCCCGTACGTCTACGCCCACATAGCCCTCGACGGCGCCGGGCTCGCCCTGCACGGCCGGATCGCCGGCATCCCCTACGACCAGGTGCGCATGGGGCTGCGCGTGGAGCCGGTGTGGACGCAAGGGGCCCGCTACCCCGACCACTACCGGCCCACCGGCGAACCCGACGCGGACTACGACATGTACAAGGAGCTGCTATGACGCGCGAAGAAGCCCCGGGAGCCCGTGACATCGCCGTCGTCGCCTTCGCGCAGACCGACCACCGGCGCACCACCGACGAGGTCTCCGAGGTGGAGATGCTCATGCCGGTGCTCCACCAGGTCCTGGAGCGGACCGGGTTGAAGGCCGCCGACATCGGCTTCACCTGCTCCGGATCCAGCGACTACCTCGCCGGCCGCGCCTTCTCCTTCACCCTCGCCCTCGACGGAGTGGGCGCCTGGCCGCCGATCTCCGAGTCGCACGTCGAGATGGACGGGGCGTGGGCGCTCTACGAGGCCTGGGTGAAACTCCGCACGGGGGACGCCGACACCGCGCTCGTCTACTCCTACGGCAAGTCCTCGCCGGGCTCCGTACGGGACGTCCTCACCCGGCAGCTGGACCCGTACTACCTGGCCCCGCTGTGGCCCGACCCCGTCGCCCTGGCCGCCCTCCAGGCCCAGGCCCTCATCGACGCGGGTGCCACGGACGAACCGGCCCTGGCGGCGGTCGGGGCGCGCAGTCGCGCGGACGCGACCGCCAACTCCCATGCCCAGCTGAGGGGTTCGGTGTCCCAGGGCGATTACCTCGTACGGCCGCTGCGCACCGGGGACTGCCCGCCCATCGGCGACGGGGCCGCCGCAGTGGTCCTCGCGGTGGGGGAGCGAGCCAGGGAACTGTGCGAGCGGCCCGCCTGGATCCGGGGCATCGACCACCGCATCGAGGCCCACGGCCTCGGCGTGCGCGACCTGACCGACTCACCGTCCGCCCGGCTCGCCGCCGAGCGGGCCGGGGCCTACGAACGGCCCGTCGACACCGCCGAGTTGCACGCGCCGTTCAGCTCCCAGGAGGTCGTCCTGCGCAGGGCCCTCGGGCTCGACGAGACCGTGCGCGTCAACCCGTCGGGCGGGGCGCTGGCCGCCAACCCGATCATGGCCGCCGGGCTCATCCGGATCGGCGAGGCCGCCGCCCGCATCCACCGGGGCGAGTCCGACCGGGCGCTCGCGCACGCCACCTCCGGCCCGTGTCTCCAACAGAACCTGGTCGCCGTACTCGAAGGGGATCCCCGATGAGCAAGGAGCCCGTGGCCGTCGTAGGCGTCGGCCAGACCAAGCACGTGGCGGCGCGCCGGGACGTGTCGATCGCCGGACTCGTCCGCGAGGCCGCCCGACGGGCCCTGCACGACGCCGAGTTGGGCTGGGCCGACATCGAGGCCGTCGTCATCGGCAAGGCGCCCGACTTCTTCGAGGGCGTCATGATGCCCGAGCTGTACCTCGCGGACGCGCTCGGCGCGGTGGGCAAGCCCATGATGCGGGTGCACACGGCCGGCTCGGTCGGCGGCTCGACCGCACTGGTCGCCGCCAGCCTGGTCGCGGCCCGTGTCCACGGCACGGTGCTGACCCTCGCCTTCGAGAAACAGTCCGAATCCAACGCCATGTGGGGGCTGTCCCTGCCGATCCCGTTCCAGCAGCCGCTGCTCGCGGGCGCGGGCGGCTTCTTCGCCCCGCACGTGCGCGCGTACATGCGCCGCAGCGGTGCCCCCGAGACCGTCGGTTCCCTGGTCGCGTACAAGAACCGCCGCAACGCGCTGAAGAACCCGTACGCCCATCTCCACGAGCACGACATCACGTTGGAGAAGGTGCAGGCCTCGCCCATGCTGTGGGACCCGATCCGCTACTCGGAGACCTGCCCGTCCTCCGACGGGGCCGTGGCGATGGTCCTCACCGACCGGGCGGGCGCGGCGCGCGCGCCCCGGCCCGCCGCGTGGATGCACGGCGGCGCGATGCGCAGCGAACCCACCCTGTTCGCGGGCAAGGACAGCGTGTCGCCGCGCGCGGGGCGGGACTGCGCGGCGGACGTGTACCGGCAGGCGGGTATCGCCGATCCGCGCCGCGAGATCGACGCGGTGGAGATGTACGTGCCGTTCTCCTGGTACGAGCCGATGTGGCTGGAGAACCTGGGTTTCGCCGCCGAGGGGGAGGGCTGGAAGCTCACGGAGTCCGGGGTCACCGAGCTGGACGGGGACCTTCCGGTCGACATGTCCGGTGGGGTCCTCTCCACCAACCCCATCGGTGCCTCCGGCATGATCCGGTTCGCCGAGGCCGCGCTCCAGGTGCGGGGTCTCGCCGGAGAACACCAGGTCGAGGGCGCCCGGCGGGTCCTGGGGCACGCCTACGGCGGCGGTTCGCAGTTCTTCTCGATGTGGCTCGTGGGCGCCGAGCCGCCCGCCTCCTGAACCTTCCGCTCGCACGGCCTGTGCGCGGTGCGGGCCGATCGCTAGTCTGGCGGGCGGACGACGAACCGGGAGGAGCACGGACGTGGCCGAGACCACCATGCAGCAGCGATCCCTCGATGGCTGGCACAAGCCGGCGGAACTGGACCTGAGCAACGCGGACTGGCGGTCGAGCAGCCAGGGGCGGGGAGATGTCCAGATCGCCTTTGTCGAGGGTTTCATCGCCATGCGCAACAGCGGCAGCCCCGAGAGCCCCTCGCTGATCTTCACCCCCGCGGAATGGGGCGCCTTCGTGTCGGGGGCCCGTGAGGGCGAGTTCGACCTGACCTGAGCGGCCGTACGCGCCGTGGGGTGGGCGGTCAGGCCGCCCAGCCCACGGCGGGGTCAGCGCAGGGTGACCTCGCGCGGGCCGTTGTAGGGCGCCAGCGACAGCACGGTCCGCGGTGTCCGCAGCCCCTCGCGTTCCGCGAACAGCTCGCGCGCCGCGGCGAAGCGCACCTCGTCGCCCACCACCGGGGCGACCTCGTCGTACAGTTCGCGGGCCGGGGCGACGAGCTCTTGCCCGGCCTCCGTCTCGGTGCCCCAGATGTCCCACAGCAGTGTCTCGACCTTGTTCAGCGCCGCGAGATCGAGCCGGACGTTCCCGGCCACGAACCACTCCCCGTTCAGCGACCCGTCCTCCGGCGGGTGCAGGCCGAACGTCCGGGCGTCCGCCTCACCCGCCCGGACGGCCCGCCACGCCTTGCCCGCCACCAGGAAGCGGTCGCGCGGTACGTCCATCGGGTCGAAGCCGATCCTCCACTCGTCGGCGACCAGCGGCTCGGCCAGCTGTGCGTCGGCCAGCAGCCAGCCCCGCGCCGGGTCCCAGTACTCGGTGA
Source organism: Streptomyces sp. 11x1 (assembly GCF_032598905.1). Classification (NCBI taxonomy): domain Bacteria; kingdom Bacillati; phylum Actinomycetota; class Actinomycetes; order Kitasatosporales; family Streptomycetaceae; genus Streptomyces; species Streptomyces sp. 11x1. The sequence goes on from NZ_CP122458.1 coordinate 10,235,962, forward strand.
CCACATGGTCGCAGTGGAATCCGTTCTGCCCGAAGTACGTGGCGAAGCCCGAGCGCAGCCGGGCCGGCACGCCGAAGTGCCGCAGGAGCGAGCAGTGCAGCAGCGAGAAGTCGCGGCACACACCGACGAACCGGTCCCCGGGCTCACGGCGGTGCGACAGGGGCGCGTCGTTCCGTTCGACGATGAGCCGCAGGATGTCGTCGAGGTAGCGTGTCTCGGCGTCGTCGTGCAGCCGCTCCCGCGCCACGGTGTGGCCGAACGTCCCGCCTTCGCCCCGATGGATCATCAGATCCCGTGCCACGCGGGCGAGTCGGGCCGGGTCCCGCGGGAGGCCGGCGTACAGCGGGGCGAGGTCGCCGGGGTCGGTGAACGCGCTCTGCACGGTGTAGAAGGCGGCGACGTCCGGTGCGAGCCGTACGGGTGGCATGAGCGAACCCCCAGAATGAATCGGCCGCGTGTTCGAGTTACGGGCCGCTCCGCCCCAACCGTGTCAAAATTCATCGGCAATTGTCCACAATTCACGCGGAAGCGCGAGGGAATGCGGGTGCCCGGAATTCTCCGCATTCTCCGCGCGCGTCACCGACAAGAACTAATGGATGTGGGCTCCCTTATCATTAGCGGCATGGAGTACTCGATCAGCGGGGACGCGCGGCTCGCCCTGGACCTCGCCCTCACCGTCCGCCACGACGGCAGCGGCGGTGTCGCCGACGACCTGACCGATGTCATGGGACTCGCCACCTGGGTCCGCGCCCACACGGACGACCTCCCGGCGGCCTTCGGCCCGGACGTCGACGAGGCCACGCTCACCTCCGTACGCGACCTCCGCGCCGCCGTCCGCGCCCTCTTCGCCCGCGCCGTCGCCCCCGGCGAGCCCAGCCCAGCCGACGCCACCCGTCTGCTGCCCGTCCCCGAGGCCCTGGCGCGTCTCAACGAGGCCGCCGCCCTCACCCCGACCGTCCCGGTCCTAGCCTGGGGCCCCGGTGTCGACCCCGTCGTGCACCACCGGCCCGCCACCGGCGAGGACCCGCTCACCGCCGCCCTCGCCCGCGCCGCGCTCGCCTTCCTCGCGAGCCCCGAACGACAACGGCTGCGCGCCTGTCACGCACCGCGCTGCGTGCGCTACTTCCTCAAGGAGCACCCCCGCCAGGAGTGGTGCAAACCCGCCTGCGGCAACCGGGCCCGGGTGGCCCGCCACCACGACCGCCACAGGAAGACCTCGGCCTGACCAGCCGGGATCGCCCTCCCCGGCGCTCCCTCGGCTCCACCCTGGGACGACACGCCGTACCATTACGGCATGTCCTTCCTCCGCCGCCGCAGCGCCACTCCCGCCGGGCCCGATTTCGACGTACTGGCCATGGATCCGGGCGACTGGCCGGGCAATCTCGGTGCCGGTCTGCTGCCCGCCCCCGACGGCAGCTGCCAGGGCGTCTTCCTGCGCTACGACCTCTACGGCGGCCGTGGCCCCGCGATGATCATCGGCAACCTCCCGGAGGGCTCCCCGGCGCGCGAGGTCGCCGACGGCGAGATCCCCTTCGAGGTCGCCCAGCTGCTGGTCGCCCTGGAGAACGAGGAGGACATCACCGTCGTCGGTTCCGAGGACATCCCGGTGATGCAGGGCGACAACCTGCTGATCGTCCGCCGCCTCAAGCTCTCCGAGTCCCGGATCTCCTGCGTCCAGTTCGACCGCAGCGACAACGTCCTGGTGACCATCGCCGCCTGGGACCGCCCCATCACCGACGACCTCTACGCGCTGCTCAAGCCGCTCCCGGCGGAGCTGTTCCAGCAGGGCTGAGAGCGCGCACGACGTACGACGCCCGGCCGGGTCGCGACCCGGTGAGGACGAGGACGAGAAAGGGCCGGGTACGCACCCGGCCCTTCTTCGTGCCCTAGAAGCGTCCTGAAGATCTTGAAAATGCGCCCGGCTTGCCCTGCTTGATGGCGATTGACATTTACCGGCAATCCAGGGTGAGTCGGGCGGCCAGAGCAAGATCTTCAGCGGTCTCCTAGGCCCTGTCGTCACATTCCCGTCGTCGCCCGAAGGGCGGCCTGGCGGCGTCGTGGGGGTACCTCCCGGTCGAGCGCAGCCGAGACCGGGGGAGCGTGCTCTCGGCGTGCCGGGCACTGACCCGGGTACCGGACGTACTCGGGTCGGTGCCCGGTGCGTCGAGAGCGCGTGCATGGCGTCGCGGGGCAGGCGGGAATGCGACGACAGGGCCTACGGGCGTCCCGCCGCTCACCCGGCCGGCAGTACCCGCACATCCGCCGCCTTGACGAACGCCACCCGGTGGCCGAACTGGATCTCGTAGTAGAGGTCCTTGCCGACCACGACCCGGTGTCCGCTCGTGTCGAAGGTGACGGCGTAGTAGTACTCGCCCGGCACCAGGCCCCCGGTGACGTACTTCTGCCCCTTGAGGAGCTTGTACGGCCACGGGGACACCGCCTGCGCGGGCACCCCCGCCGGATAGGCGGACGCCTCCGGGTAGGCGCGGCCGTACACCGGGATGTCCGCCAGGCCGTCCCGGGGCGTCACGACCAGCCCGGTGGCGCCGACCGCCGTCGGCTTGCCCGGCGGGTTCTGGAACCAGGCCTTCTGCCCCAGGAACCAGATCGCCGTCCAGTCGCCCTGCCGCTCCGCCACCGCGTACTGCTGCCCGGTGGAGACCCGGGACCCGAGGTCGTTCACATTGGTCGTCGAACCGCTGCCGTCCGGCCGCAGCCCGATGTCCTTGATCAGGGGTGAGGTCACGTCGGGGCGGCTGTAGAGGCGTACGGCGCTGGAGCCGTGCACCGCGCAGGTCGCGCCGCCGGACCCGCAGCCGGTGAACACGGGCCGGTTGGCGGCGTAGTCCGGGAGGATCGTGACCATGGTGCTGTCGGCGCCGGACGTCGCTCCGAGCGGCTTGCCCAGCAGCTCGAAGTAGTGCCGCCAGTCCCAGTACGGACCCGGGTCGGTGTGCATCCCCGGGATCGTCGCCGTCGTCGGACCCGGCACGGTGTCATGGCCCAGGATGTGCTGCCGGTCCAACGGGATGCCGTATCTGTCGGCCAGGTACCTCACCAGCCGCGCCGACGACCGGTACATCGCCTCCGTGTACCAGGCGTCCGGCGAGGCGAGGAACCCCTCGTGCTCCAGACCGATCGAGCCCGCGTTGACGTACCAGTTGCCGGCGTGCCAGGCCACGTCCTTGTGCTTGATGTGCTGCGCGATGTGCCCGTCCGTGGAGCGCAGCGAATACTGCCACGACACGTACGTCGGGTCCTGGACCAGTTCCAGAGTGGTGTCCCAGTAGCCCTCGGTGTCGTGGACGACGATGTACCGGATGGGCTGGGAGTTCGGCCGGTCGGCCAGGTCGTGGTTGCCGTAGTCGTTGTCGCCGAACTCCTGGTACGGCGCCGGGATCCACTCACAGGCCACCGTGGTCGGGCACTCCGCCCCGGCGGCCGCCGCGCGCAGTCCGGACCGGGACAGCTGCCCGGTGTCGGGCGCGAGGTCCGGGTCGGCCGCCAGGGCCACCCGCTGACCGGCGTCCGTGACGCGCTCCGCGCCGGCACGGATGACCGCGAACACCTCGTTCGCGTACGCCGCCGCCGTGGCCCGGTCGTCGGCCCCCGAGAAGCGCGCCACCGCCCCGTACCAGTCCGCGGGATCGGCGCTCGGTTCCGCGCCGAGCTGCCGCTGGGCGGCGGCGAGCAGCGCTGCACCGCCCGCCACGTTCGCCTCGGCGTCCGTGCGCAGCTTCCGCGCGGGCAGGCCGGTCAGCTCGGCCGCCCTCGTCAACGTCCGTAGCCGGGCCGGGAGTTCGGCGGGCTGCGGCAGTTTCGCCTCCGGCACGGTCAGCGGGCGCGACTCGTCGCCGCGCGCGTCCTCCGTGCCCTCGCCGTGGTGCGGGGCCTCGGCCAGGGCCGTGCGCGCGTCGGTGAGATGCATGGGCCCGTAGCCGCCGGTCACGCTGGGCGCGCCGCCGTGCTCGTCCCAACGGGACTGGAGATACGAGACGCCGAGCAGGACGCTGCGCGGTACGCCGTACCTCTCGGCCGCGGCGGTGAACGCGCCCTGCAGACCGCCGGAGGCCGAGAAACCGCTCTCCGGCGGGGCCGCGCCCAGCAGGGGCAGCAGCAGGACGGCGGGAGCCGTGGCGAGCGCCGCTCGGCGGACACGTCTGGGACGGGGGGTGGGCCTGCGGTCGGTGGGGGATCCTCGCAAGGCGGGCCTCCTCTAACGGTGGGGCGTTGGCGGAGTGGCAGACCAAAGGCTCCTCCCGTGGGCGAGGCCCGCGTGCGGAGGAGCGCTTCCGTGCTATCGGTCGGCCGACGATCCGTCAATCATGCCCCCAGAAGGCCGCTTCCCCGGTGATTGCCGGGCGCACGACCACCCCCGGGTCATGACGAAGGCCCGCGGTGCGGCCCTTGCGCCGGCACACCGCGGACCTTCGTATCCCCTCAGCGAGTGCCGACCGCCGCCCGTACGGCCTTGCGGGCCAGCTGGCAGTCGTCGTGCAGCCGCCTGAGCAGCAGCCGCTGTTCCTCGCCGGACGGCGCAGCAGCCGGGTGGGCCTGACCCGGTGCCGCCGGGGTCGAGTCGTGCATCGAACGCTGCACGGCTGTCTCGTAGGTACGGATCTCACGGGTCAGTACGAGCATCAGGTTCACCAGGAACGCGTCCCGGGATGCCGGGCCCGCCGACTGCGCCAGCTGGCTGATCTGCCGCCGTGCCACCGGTGCGTCCCCGAGCACCGCCCACAGCGTCGCCAGGTCGTACCCCGGCAGGTACCAGCCCGCGTGCTCCCAGTCCACCAGCACTGGACCGGCCGGTGAGAGCAGGATGTTCGACAGGAGGGCGTCGCCGTGACAGAACTGGCCCATGCCCTGACGGCCGGACGCGTGCGCGATGCCGTGCAGCAGCTTCTGCAGATCGCCCATGTCCCGGTCGGTGAGCAGGCCCAGCTCATGGAAGCGGGAGATCCGCTCCGCGTAGTCCAGCGGGGCGTCGAACGTCCCCACCGGCGGTCGCCACGCGTTCAGCCGGCAGATCGCGCCGAGCGCCGCCCGGATGTCGGCGCGCGGCGGCGCCTCCACCGGGTGCCGTTGCAGGGCCGCCACCCGGCCCGGCATCCGCTCGATGACCAAGGTGCAGTTGTCCGGGTCCGCCGCGATCAGCCTCGGCGCCCGCACGGGGGGGCGGTGCCGGACGAACGAGCGGTATGCGGCTATTTCGTGCCGGAGCCGGTCCTCCCAGATGGAGGAATGATCCAGTAAACACTTGGCGACGGCCGTACTTCGCCCGGTGGTACCGACGAGCAGCACCGAGCGGCCGCTGCGGCGCAGCACCTGGACCGGAGTGAACTCCGGACAGATGCGGTGCACCGAGGCGATCGCCGTGCGCAGCTGCGCGCCCTGAGGGCCGGACAAGTCGAGTCTCCCGCTGAGCGGTTGGGTGCCGAGCCCGGGCACGCGCCGCGCCCGGCCGCCGAGCACCGGGGCCGCCGTACGCGTGGGGTCGAGGTAGGGGCCGCCGCTGCCCGGCTGACGGGGGTGCAGCGACCGGGGAGGAGCGGACACGGAGGACGATGCTGCGTACATGGGGGAGGACAGATCCCTTCGTGTGCCGGCAGGTCACGTGCCACCCGCCCCGGCCGTACCGGGGACACCCTGGGGAGTGCCCGTCGGGGCGACCGGGTCGGGGTGGCGCTTTCCTACCTGACACCGGATGGGCCCTGGCACACCATGTAGCGCACCCTGGCGAAGCCTGGCGAATAGTCCCCGAGCAACTGACAGCGGGCTACATTCAACTCAGCCGAGAACCTGGGGGCTTGACGTGAGCGGACAACCCAACACCCGACTCGCAGACCTGTTCGGCCTGGCCGGCTGGTCGAAGGGAGAGCTCGCGAGGCTGGTCAACCGGCAGGCGGCGGCCATGGGCCACCCCCAGCTGGCGACCGACACCTCACGGGTACGGCGGTGGATCGACATGGGAGAGATCCCGCGCGATCCCGTGCCACGGGTGCTGGCGGCGCTGTTCACCGAGCGTCTCGGCCGTGTCGTGACCATCGAGGACCTCGGTCTGGTCCGGCACGGGCGTACGGGGAAACGGCAGGGCGGCGGGAATGTGGAACATCCCGACGGCGTGCCGTGGGCGCCCGAACGGACTGCCGCGGTCCTCACCGAATTCACGGGAATGGACCTCATGCTCAACCGACGCGGCTTGGTGGGTGCGGGCGTCGCGCTCACCGCGGGATCCGCACTCAGCAGCGCCATGCACGACTGGCTGCACACCGATCCGGCCCTCGCGGCCGACGCCCCCGACCTCGACAACTCCCTGCACGCCGACCCCGCTGGGTTCGACCGTTACGAGGCCGCCCCCATCGGGTCGCAGGAGATCGAGGAACTGGAGCGCTCGGTCGAGGTGTTCCGGGCCTGGGACGCGGCCCGCGGCGGCGGGCTGCAACGCAAGGCTGTCGTGGGACAGCTCAACGAGGTGGGAGGCATGCTCTCCTACCGTCACCCCGAACACCTCCAGCGGCGCCTGTGGGGCGTCGCCGCCAACCTCGCCGTCCTCGCCGGCTGGATGTCGCACGACATCGGCCTCGAACCCACCGCCCAGAAGTACTTCATCATCGCTGCCCACGCCGCGAGGGAGGGCGGTGACCGGCCCCGCGCCGGCGAGGCCCTCTCCCGGGCGGCCCGACAACTGGTGCACCTCGGGAAACCCGACGAGGCACTGGACATCATGAAACTCGCCCAGTCCGGGTCCGGCGACCAGGTCCTGCCCCGCACCAAGGCCATGCTCCACACCGTCGAGGCCTGGGCGCAGGCATCGCTGGGGAAGGGCCAGGCCATGCGCCGCACCCTGGGCCAGGCCGAGGACCTGTTCGTCTCCGACCGTGGGGACGTGCCGCCGCCGAGCTGGATGCAGATGTTCAACGAGGCCGATCTGTACGGCATGCAGGCCCTGGCCTACCGCACCCTCGCGGAGCACGAACCGGCAGCGGCGCAGCACGCCCGGCACTACGCGGAGAAGGCGTTGGACCTCAGGACGAACGCCCAGGGGAGGTCGCAGATCTTCGACTACCTGTCGATGGCCTCGGCCTGCTTCATCGGCGACGACCCGGAGCAGGCGAGCGGGTACGCGCGTCTGGCGCTGGCGTCGATGGGCTCCAACTCCTCGCACCGCACCTGGGACCGGCTGCGTGAGATGTACCGGCTCACCGGTCAGTACGCCGGCTATCCGAAGATCCAGGATCTGCGGGAGGAGATCCAGCTCTCCCTGCCCAAGCCCCAGCCGAGGGCCTCACTGCCGAAGAACAGGGGCGACATCGCCCCGGCGTGAGGCATCACCTCCCGGTGCGAGGGTGAGGGGCGGCGTGCGGGTGAGTGGCCCGTTCCTCAGGAGCTGACCCGGGCGACGAGCACGCACGCGTCGTCCGTACGCTCCCTCTCGCCGAACTCCTCCACCACCGTCCGGACACATTCCTGGGCCGTACGTGCCTCGCCGAACCGGGGGGCCAGGTCCAACAGCCGCTGGACGGCTGCCTCTCCGTCCCGCCGGGGGACCAGTCCATCGGTGTGCAGGAGCAGCAGATCGCCCTGTTCGAGCGTGACTTCGGCCTGCCCGTAGACGGCTCCGGAGGTCGCTCCGAGCAGGACTCCGTCCGGCGGGGGCAGCACGCGCCCCGTCCCGTCGCGGAACAGCAGCGGGGCGGGGTGCCCGGCCTGTGCCCAGACGAGGGTGCGGGTCGCCGGCCGGTAGCGGCAACAGGCCGCGCTGCCGAGCGCCGGCTGCACGGTGGCGTCCAGTAACTGATTGAGGCAGGCCATCAGCCGGCCCGGCTCGGTTCCCGACATCGCCATGCCGCGGAGTGCGCCGATCAGCATCGCCATGCCCGAGGTCACGGTGACACCGTGACCGGTGAGGTCGCCGACGCTCAACAGGCTGTCGCCGCCCGGCAGTTCGAGGGCGTCGTACCAGTCGCCGCCGATCAGCGCGCTCGTCGAGCAGGGCAGGTAGTGGGCGGCCAGGTCCAGTCTCTCGGGGCCCCGCTGCGGGAGCCGCAGGGGGCCGCGCCACGGCGGCAGCACGGCCTCCTGCAGCTCGACCGCGAGCCGGTGCTCGGTCTGCGCGATGTGCCGCTCGCGGTGCAGCGAGTCACGGGTCTCGCTCACCGCTCGCTGGCTGCGCCGCAGTTCGCTGACGTCCCGCAGGACGGCCCACATGGAGGCCGTACCGCCGTCGTCGTCGAGCACGGGCTCGCCCATCATGTGCACGGTGCGCACCCCGCCGTCGGGGAGCACGATCCGGAACTCCCCGTCGATGCGTTTGGCGTCGATGAGGCAGTCCGTGACCATCGCCGTCAGCCGCGGACGGTCCTCGTCGTGGACCAGCGACGGCAGTTCGTCCAGGGTGAGCGGCGGGGCGGTCGGGTCGCGGCCGAGGATCTGGAACAGCTCACCGGACCAGCTCGCCTCGTCCGTCAGGAGGTTCCACTCGGCGCTGCCGACGCGGCTGAGCAGCGACTCGCGCCGGGGGGCCGGGGGTGGCGCGACCGGGAGGCCGGCCGTGGCCGCGGGGGCGGGCGGCGGGGCCGGGCCGTCCCGCAGCTGCGCCAAGTGGTCGTCGAGATCGCTCAGTTGATGCAGGGCCAGCTCGTAGAGCGCCCGCTGCCAGCGGATCTCGGGATCGGCTTCGTCGGCGGCCGCGTCGCGTCGTACGGCGTCCACGTCGCCCCGCAGCCGTCGCGTCTGCGAGATGAGCGCGTCGACCGTGCCGCTTCGGGGCGGCTGGGCGGCGGGACGATCCGCAGAGAGAGGGGACGGCATCACGTACTCCGATGGGGGACGGTACGACCAACGCTGACGTAAGGGCCGATTACGACTGTTGCACAGGCCCGGACGCGCTGTAAGGGATTTGGCAAGACACGATACGGTGGTGCTTCCGGCATATGCCACCGTCCTCGCGGTCGGGGGTGCCCACTGCGGTTCGATGAGCGTCCCGAGGGCCCAAGTCGTAGGGATCGTACGTGACTTGACGGGTCGTCGACCGCGCTCACCTGTCTTTCATTCCCCTGTTCGAGGGGCATGTGTGCGAGTGCTTCCCCGGGCCCGTGAGTGACATGGGTCACAGCGATGAATCCAGGACGTCGCGTCCTGCGAAACCTCTCGGCAGGAAGAGCTTCATCCGAAACGGAGACCGTTCATGACCGTCACGCTGGAACAGCCCGCCCGCGCGCTCCTCGTCACCGAGGAGGACCGGGAGATCCCGGTGCCCGCGAGCCTGCGCTATTCCTCCGACGATCCGCTGGCCGTGCACCTCGACTTCCCGGCCGACATCTCGCTGAACGGCTCCATGGTGACCTGGACGTTCGCCCGCGGACTGCTGGCGGAGGGCGTGCGCGCCCCCGCGGGCGCCGGCGATGTGCACATCCGTCCCAACGGCCGGTTCCGCACGGTGGTGGAGCTGCACTCCTCGTACGGCATGGCGCTGCTCCGGTTCGAGAAGGCGGCACTGCAGCGCTTCCTGCTGCGCAGCTACACCGTCGTCGCCGCCGGGAGCGAGGAGGTGGGCCCCGCGCTCGACCGGGGACTGACGTCCCTCCTGCGGGGTGTCTGACATCCCTCCCGGTGGCGCTGCGGTGGGCGGGGGTGTGGCTCAGTAGCGCAGGACGCCCGCGATGCCCCGGGCGTCGCCGAGCATGCCGTCGGGGACGAAGCGGACCTCGGCACCGGTGTCCAGACAGCGCTCGACGATCTCGTCCACGATGTCCTCGCGGACGTCGAGGTCGCCGCTCTCGGCCGGCACGAGATGCCCGTCGGCGCTGCCGCCGTCCGCGCGCACGGCCGCCCGGAAGTTCTCCTCGACGGCCAGGAGCTGGATCCGGCCCTGCCGGGCGTTCTGACGGACCTCGTCGACGCCGGCGGCGAACGTCTTGCGACCGCGCGCCGCTTCGAGTCGCCGCGCCACGGTGTCGACGCTCCTGCGGTTCTCGTCGGCGACCACGGGGCCCACCGCCTGCCACACGGCCTCCGGGGTGCCGTGCGCGAGACCGCCGTGGGGGACGTGGGTGGCGTCCCTGGTGACCGTGCCGATCTCGTCGAGCAGGGACAGTGCCGCCGTCTCGCCGGTGACGTAGAGGGGGCGCTGCCGGGTGCGCAGGATCCGGGCGAGCGCGGTGTCGGCGTCGCGGAGGAAATGCCGGGTGTCCTCGTCGCGGTAGGCGGACGGCTGGTCGCCGATCCGTTCCTGCCGCTCGGCGTCGAAGTTGTCGCGGTCCCTGGTCATCGGGAACCCGCCGACGTGCGCCTCGGTGACACGGTCGCCGCCGCCGTTCCACAGGGTGACCCGGTCGGCGGAGACCGCGAGCACCCAGAACGGCCGCTCGGCGGCCTGCGCCGCCACCAGGTTCCGCGTGAGGAAGGTGTCCGAGAGCACCACACGCTCCGGCACCGGACGGGTCAGCGACCAGACCTGGTGCTCACCGGGCGCGGCGAAGATCACCAGGCCGTCCTCGGCGTGCGTCAGGTCCACCTCGGCCAGCGCCCGGTCCAGCTGCTCGACGACGTCGTGGCGCCGCTCCCGGGTGACGGCGGGATCGTGCTCCAGCCGCTTCTTGGCCTCGGCCACGACATTGCGCAGCCGGACCGGGTCCTGGGCGTTCTCGGGCTCTCGGCGGTGCGTCGGCGTCAGTACCGAGACCGCCGGGTAGGGCCGCGGACGGCGCAGTTCGATGAGGGTCGCGAGGCTGAGGGCATGCTCCATCCCTTCACGATAGGACTGATTCGCGTATCGGGCATTTGGGGTGGAGAGGCCCCCGGTCGGACCTCGTGGGTCAGCCCACTTCCTTCTTCAGCGCCTTGTCGGCGGCGGCCTTGGAAGGCTTCCACCAGGTCGTCACCGGCTCCCAGACCTTCACCTTCTTGCTGGCGCCCAGCTGCTTCAGGGGGAACGTGCGGCCGTAGAGGTCGGGGTTGGCCGACACGGTGATCGTGCCGACGCGACGCGCCTCGGGGTCCTTGAGGTGGGCGATCGTGCGGACCGCGGCGTACACCGTCTTCCCCGCGCCGACCTTGTACGGGCCGCTCTCGCCGGACGGCACCGGCTGGGCCGCCCCGTCGAGGTCGCCGAAGGTGACGACGGGAAGGCGGTCGATCGTGCAGGTGCGGGTGCCGGTGTTCTTGACGCTGATGTGCACGATCCGCGTGTCCTTCGCCTGCTTGGCCCCCAGCTTGAGGACCTTCGACTTGCAGACCGGGGTCTTCGCGGCGGGCTGGGCGGCGAGCCCCTGAGGGGCGGCGGTGAGCAGGAGCGCGGCGCCGGCGGTGGCCACGGTGGAGACGGTGAGCAAGGAGCGGGTGCGCATCGGTGGATTCCCCCAGGTTAAGTCACATACGGGTACGGCACACGCAAACGTGACGTCTGCCCAGTGTGGCGAGCGAGATGCGCCCGGGGTTGTACCGATTGGGCCCGTGTTACGCGCCCGATGCTCAGTCGTCGACTCCGCATGAACTTCCGTCGTCGGGCAGCGTCCCGAACAGCAGGAAGTCGTCGACCTTCGCGTGTACGCACTTCGAGGACCCGTAGCCGGTGTGCCCCTTGCCCTTGTTGTCCAGGACGACCGCCGAGGGGCCGAGCCGCTTCGCCGTCTCCACGGTCCAGCGGTACGGAGTGGCCGGATCGCCCCGGGTGCCCACGAGCAGCATCTTCGGGGTGTCGACGTCGCGCACCTCCTCGCGGATGAAGTCGCTGCCCGCGGGGCGGCCGTAGCACATCAGCACCTGGGTGAGCCGGTACCGGCCGAACACGGGGGAGGCGTCCTCGTAGGCGGCGCGCAGGTCCCGCAGATTGTCGGTGAGCTTCCTGGCGGAGGGCCGGTCGGGGTCGTCGGCGCAGTTGATCGCCATGAGCGCGGCGGGGAGGTTGTCCAGCGGGATCTCCTCGATGTCGACCAGCCCGTCGTGCGGGGTCGCGGGGGCGGACGGAGTGGGATCGGGGGGTTCGTGCGGGCGGCCCGGCGCCGCGACGCGGTACGGGGCGGTCGGCGGGGCCACGCGGTACGGGGTGGTCGGCGGGGCGAAGCCGCCGCCGGTGAGCGCCATGACGCCGCGCGTGTCGCCGTCGTGGACGAGCATGTTCAGCGCCTGGGTGAGCATGGGCCACAGCTGTTCGCTGTAGAGGGCGTGGCCGATGGCGCCCACAAGATCCTGGCCCGTGAAGTCCGGCCCGAAGTCCGACGGCAGGGGGTGCTCGTCCAGCGAGTCGACCAGTGCCACGACCTGCTCACGGGCCGAGCGGGCGTCCTGCCCGAACGGGCACGTCAGCTCCTCGGTGCAGGCGTCGAGGTAGTCCTCCAGCGCCTTCTGCTGGCCCTGGGCGCCCACCAGACCCTGCTCGGTCAGCGGCTCGCTCAGGGTGTCCACCCCGTCGAGCGCCATCCGGCCCACCCGCTGGGGGAACTGCGCGGCGTACACCGCGCCCAGCCGGGTGCCGTAGGAGAAACCGAGGTAGTTGAGCTTCTTGTCGCCGAGGGCGGCGCGCATCACGTCGAGGTCGCGGGCGGCGTTGCGGGTGCCTATGTGCGGCAGCACCGGCCCGGAGTTCTCGCGGCACTCGGCGGCGGCCCGCCGCAGCCTCGCGAGCGCGGTCCCGGGGTCGTCGGCGTCCTCACCGCCGTCGGTGGCCTCCAGGGCCTCGTCGGTGCCGTCGCCGCAGCTGACCGGGGAGGAGCGGCCGACACCGCGCGGGTCGAAGGTCACGACGTCGTAGCCCTTGGTGAGGTCCATGAAGTTCTCGCCGCTGTAGGCGAGTTCGGGGACCCCGGGGCCGCCGGGGCCGCCGAAGTTCAGCAGCAGCGAGCCGCGTGCGTCGCCCGTGGCCCGGTAGCGGGCCATCGCCAGGTCGAGGGTGCCCGCCTGGGGCCGGGTGTAGTCGAGCGGCACGGTGACCTTGCCGCAGCGCAGATCCCGGGGCATCTCCACGCCCTCACACTTCGACCACTTGATCTTCTGGTCGTAGAAGCGGCTCAGGTCGGGCCGGGCGTCGTCCTTGTCGTCGTCGGCGCCCGCCGTCAGGGCGGGCAGCCCGGCGCCCAGCAGGGCGAGCACCGCGACCGCGGCTCCGGTGAGAGGGCGCCGTCTGTGCGTGGACCGCATGCGTGCCTCCAGGGAAGCCCGGCCGGGGCGGCCGGGGACGACCCCCGGATCACCATAGGCGGCCCCCCGGGGCCACGCCTCCCGGCGGGCGGACCGTCCCGGAGTGCCGTACTCTGCGCCGCGCCAGGAGGCCCCGCCGGCGGTGCGCGGGGTCGCTCGTACGCGTGAAACGGGCCGCCGGACCGGCCTAGGCGCGCCGCGAGGTCGGCCGTGTCCGGCGTCGCGGGCGTGATCGGGCTTCGGCGAGGATGCTGCGGGGCACGGCCGACCACCGTCGCCCGCGGTCGCACGGCGGCCGCACTCGCGACCTCAGCGAAGGAGCGCAGAGATGACCTCTCCGGGCCATCAGGACCTCGTCGTCACCCGGGCCGGCGTCGACGACTGGGCGGTGGTCGCCCGATGGGCGGGGGACGAGGGCTGGAACCCGGGCCTGTCGGACCCGGCGTGCTTCTTCGCACAGGACCCCGAGGGCTTCTTCATCGGCCGGCTCGACGGGGAACCGGTCTCCGCCGTCTCCGTCGTCACCTACGGCGACGACTACGCCTTCCTCGGCTTCTACCTGGTCCGCCCGGACCTGCGCGGCCGGGGCCACGGCCGCACCACCTGGAAGACCGCGCTCGCCCACGCGGGCGACCGCACCGTGGGCCTCGACGGCGTGGTCGCGCAGCAGGACAACTACCGCCAGTCCGGCTTCGAGCCCGCCCATCGCACCTTCCGGTACTCCGGCGTGGTGCCGCGGACCGCCGTATCGGGCGATGTACGGCCCGTCGACGACGCCCGGCTCCTCGCGGCGTACGACAACGCCTGCCACCCGGCCGACCGCCCCCGCTTCCTGGAGCGCTGGCTGACCGCCGACGGACACCGGGCCCTCGCGCGGATCGTCGACGGGCGGCTCACCGGCTACGGCGTCATCCGGCCCGGCCGGGACGCCCTGCGCATCGGCCCCCTGTTCGCCGACACCGCCGCGGACGCCCGCGCGCTGTTCGCCGGGCTCGCCGCCGAGGCCGACGGCCGTGAGCTGGCCGTCGACGTGCCGGAGCCGAACACGGCCGCCGTGGCGCTCGTCGAGGAGTACGGGCTGACCCCGTCCTTCGAGACGGCCCGTATGTACACCGGCCCGATCCGGCCGTACGCGGCGGAGCGGGTCTTCGGGGTCACGACCCTGGAGCTCGGCTAGGGGCCTCCCGCCGGGCCTCCGCGGAAGCCTCGCGTCGGCCCTCCGCGGAGGCGGGAGCGGCGTCGCCCGGCGGGGCGGCGTCGCTCTTCCTGAAGGCCCACTCCATGCGCGGCTCGACGACACAGCGGAGCACGGCCCGTACGGGGGAGGTGCACAGCAGCGTGATGCCGCCGACCGCCACCGCCGTGACCGCGAGTTCCCCGAGCGGGGTGTGCAGCCACTCGACGGCGTACCAGTCCCGAAAACGCGCCCATTTGATCACGAAGCCGTGCAGCAGATAGCCGTACATCGTGCCCGCGCCCAGCGCCGTGAACCACAGGTGCCGACCCGGCACCCAGGCCAGGAAGCAGGCCGTCAGCAGCACCGCCAGAGCGAACAGGGCGGGCGTGGTCAGCAGGCCGGCCCAGCGGGTGACGCCCTGGCCGGTGACGCTGCCCCGGTGGTAGAACCAGCCCGCGTCGAACCACGGGGCCACCCAGTACGCCACCACGAGCGCTCCCAGACCGACCGGGAGCAGCGACAGCCGTACCCGGCGCGTGCGCAGCCGTTCGAAATGCGAGGGCCGCAGGGTCAGGCCCAGCACGAAGAACGGCAGGAAACCCAGCACCCGCTGGATGGAGACGTCGCCGCCGAGATCGGGTGAGACCGCCGCCAGCGTCGCCAGGCCCAGCGCGACCGGCAGCGGGTGACGCAGCATCAGCCACAGCGGTGTCGTCAGCCGCCAGATGAACAGCGCGACCAGGAACCACATCACGTACCAGGGGTCCAGCAGGCTCAGCGGATAGCCCGGGTCGTCCTGCGCCCACCGGTAGAAGAGCGTGTACGCCGTCTCGAACACGACGTACGGCAGGGTCACGCCCGTCAGCAGCCGTTTCAGCCGGCCGGGCGCCATGTCGAAACTCCGCGAGAAATACCCGGAGATCACGGCGAAGGCCGGCATGTGGAACGCGTAGACCGTCAGGTACGCGGCCGTGGCCGCCCGACTGCCGTACGTCAGCGGCTCCCACGCGTGCCCGCAGGCCACCAGGACGATGGTGAGGTACTTCGCGTTGTCGAAGTACGGGTCCCGCGAGGTCCGCCCCGCCCGGGGCGCCTTCCCCTCGGGTGGGGCGGCGGGGGAGGGGCGGGTGTGCTGCACCACGTCTTCGGGCATCGCTGAGAGGTCTCCGGACGAAACGACGACTGAACCCGGACCGCCTGCCCCGTCCCGCCGGTCCCAGTCGTCCTCGACCACATGACCGATGGTTTTGGCGTGGAACCGCCGGTGCGTTCCCACCCGCCCGACCGACTTGGGCACCGGGGCCCGCCCGTAGCACCACCGGGTGGTGAGAAAGCGGATGAATTCCGTTGCCAGGGCGAACGACTGGTGATGGAGTGAGCACCATGGATCACGCTGCGGTGCTGGCACTGTTCGACCGGGACATGCGAGAGGGGGCCCGCCCCGACGGGCCCGGGGCCCGGATCGAGCGCGTGGGCGGAGTGGTGCGCCAGGTGGGTTCCGAGCAGGGCTGGAGCGGTGTCGTCTGGTCCGACCTCGACGAGGCGGGCGCCGACGCGGCGATCACCGAGCAGATCCGGTACTTCTCCGGG
This sequence comes from Streptomyces sp. 11x1, assembly GCF_032598905.1. Lineage (NCBI taxonomy): Bacteria > Bacillati > Actinomycetota > Actinomycetes > Kitasatosporales > Streptomycetaceae > Streptomyces > Streptomyces sp. 11x1. The sequence continues at coordinate 10,251,869 of NZ_CP122458.1, forward strand.
CTCGGACGCGACTTCGAATGGAAGCTGTACGGCCACGATCTCCCCGTCGACCTGGGAAGACGCCTGCGCGCGGCCGGCTTCACGCCCGCTCCGGAGGAGACGCTGATGGTCGCCGAGGTCGCCGACCTGACCCTCGACGTCGAGCCGCCCGAGGGCGTGCGGATCCTGCCGGTCACCGACCGCGCGGGCGTGGACCTGGTGGCCGACGTCCATGAGAAGGCCTTCGGCACGGACAGCTCCCGGATGCGCCACCAGTTGCTGGCCCAACTCACCGGCGACACCGAGACGGTGGTGGCCGTCGTGGCCCTCGCCGGGGACGTACCGGTGAGCGCCGCCCGGATGGAGTTGCTGCCCCACACCCGTTTCGCCGGGCTCTGGGGCGGTGGCACCGTCGAGGGCTGGCGCGGCCGGGGCGTCTACCGGGCCCTGGTCGCCCACCGCGCCCGCGTCGCGGCCGACCGCGGCTACCGCTACGTCCAGGTCGACGCGCTGGCCCGCAGCCGCCCGATCCTGGCCCGTCTGGGTTTCGAGCCGCTCACGACCACCACGCCGTACGAGTACGCGGTGGGCAGCGCGGCCGCTGCCTGAGCGCCGGTCACAGGTCGAGCTGGTACTCGGTCGCCGTGTGCGTCGGCCGGTAGCCGAGCGCGTCGTTGACCTGGCGCATGGGGACGTTCTCCTCGGCGGTGTCGGTGAGCAGGGCCAGGTCCGGGGCCAGGGCGTGGGCGTGGCGGATCGCCTCCGCCTTCATCCGCAGCCCGAGGCCGTGGCCCCGGTGCTCGGGCAGCACCGCGGTGCCGTAGTGCTGCCCCTCGCCCTTTCCGTCACCCGGCAGGACCAGCTCCGAGAAGCCGACGATCGTGCCGCTCGACGTGTGTACGGCGGCCACCGTGTACAGCGTGTCGCCGCGCCGCGCGATCGCCTCGGCGGCCGCCACGACCCGCTCGACGTCCCAGACGACCTTGCCGTAGTCGGTGTCGCCCATCGGCATGTCGTCCATCGCGCGGCGCGAGGCGGCGTAGGTGCGGGCGAGCGACGTCGGTACGACGCCCGTCCACCGGGTCAAGTGGTAGCCCGGGCAGGGCTGCTGGAGTATCCGGGTGATGCGGTCCGGGTCGATTTCGGAGAGTTCGAGCCGGGCGTACGTCAGGGTCAGCACCCGGCGGAAACCACGCGCCGCGAGGAACGCGTCGCCGGGGGAGCCCCGGTCGGCCTGGGCGACGACGGCGCGGCGCCGGTCGTCCCGGGCCGAGATGATCGCCGCGTCGAGCAGCGCCGTACCGACACCCCGCTGCCGCTCGGCCGGGTGCACGGAGACCTCCAGCTCCGCGAGATGGGTCTGCCCCTCCTTGGTGAACAGCCGCAGGAAGGCCGTCCCGAGGGGGGTGCCGTCCTCGCCGGTCGCCAGCCAGACGAGCCGACGGCTCGACGGGGTGACGGCGGGGTCGGTGAGATGGGTGACGCGCGGGGACAACGGCCCTCCGGGAAGGTCGACGGGCGAACGGCGGCGCCCGGCGACGCTAGCCGCCGGGCGCGATCACCCGCAACGAGATTCCGTACGTGCGCAGGCGCCCGTCGTCGCTCCCGGGCCGCTCAGCGGCGAGCCCGGCCGCGGTCCAGTGCCACGATTCCCAGGGCCGCCAGGGCGATCTGGATCAGCCACTCGACCCAGTCGACGCCGCCGGTGTCGGCCACACCGATCCCCGCCGCGATCGCACTGCCGATCAGCGCGGCGACGATGCCCACAAGGATCGTCAGCAGGATGCCGATGCGCTGCCGACCCGGTATGACGAGCCGGCCGAGCACACCTATGACAATGCCGATGACGATGGCGCTGATGATGCCGTCGATCTCCATCTGAACTCCGCCCCTTGTCGTCGGGATCTCCGCAACCGTGCGAGTGCCCTTCGAACGCGAGTGCAGTCCGTTTCCGTTTCACCTTCTTCACGGGCCCGGCACCCATCCCGTGACGGCGAGCGCCTCCGCCGCGATGTCCATGACGGTGCGCCCGTCCGTCGGGACACGGACGGTGTCCGCCGGCGCCCGTTCGTCCAGCAGTCGTGCCTTGCGCGCGCTGCCGGTCAGCTCCCGCTCCAGCTCGGAGCCGATCTCCCGCCCCCGGAGCCGTCGCTCGGTCGTCTCGTCCGAGGCGGTCAGGAGCACCCGCACGATCCGGACGTCGGCGCCCATGGCCCGCCGGAAGGTGTCGGCCGTCCCGGAGAGCACGCTCAGGGTGTTCGTGTAGACGAGCCGACGGTGACCGAGGGCAGCGTAGTTGCCCCACACTGCGGTGAGGTTGCGCTCCACGAGCGCGGCGCGCTGCGGATCGTCCGCGGGCGCCGGGTGCACCTGCCCCATGAAGTCGCCCTCGATGAGGGCGTGCGGGACCTCGGCGACCCGCAGCCGGTCGGAGATCTCCCAGCCCACGGTCGACTTGCCGACCCCGGCCCGGCCGCCGATGAGCAGCACCTCGGCACGATCCATCTAGTCCACCATCTCCGTGAAACCGAGGCCGGGATGTCTCTGGCAGTGCAGGGCCCTGCGGATCACCGCCGCCGGGTCGCCCTCGTGGTACGGCCGTTCCGAGGGCTCGATGCCGTCGAGGAACTCCTGGTAGCGCACGGCGTACGTGAGGTGTGCCAGTGGCTCGGCCAGGGCCAGTGCGCGGGCCGGGTCGCTCCGCGGGGCGTGGGTCCTCCAGGCGTCGGCCCAGACCCGGACGGCCGTGCCGCGTACCGCCTCGGGGAGGAAGTCGTACAGGCGCAGACAGTCCAGTACGGGGTTGCCCCAGTGGGCGTCGGCGAAGTCCATGACGACCGGTGACCGGCCGTCACCGCGCCAGTTGCCCGGGTGGAAGTCGGCGTGCACCAGCGTGGCGGGGAGGCCGCACTCGGCGAGCCGCTCCCAGCGGCCCGTCAACTCGCGTGCCCTGTCCTGTTCCTGTGCGGTGAGGTCCGGTGCGGCCGGTCCGTCGAGCAGGTCACGCACCAGCTCGGTCAGGACCGGGTCCCGCCGGTCCCGGAGACGCGGCGGTTCGCGGCCGGCCAGGGCGGCCTGCGCGGCGACCGTACGGCGTACTCCCGCCTCGACCGTCGCGGCGTCGGCCGCCCAGCAGCCCTCTCCCGGGACGTGCTCCAGCAGCATCCGGCGCTCGTCGGCGACGAGGACCGTCGGGACGAGTCCCGCGTCGACGCGGGCGAACGCGGCGATGACGGCGGCCTCGTCGGATGCGAAGCGCGGTGTCGCCTTGAGCCAGACCGGCCCCTGCCCGGTGGGCAGCCTGCAGAGACCCGCCAGGTTCCAGGTCCGCCGCTGCCGGACCGGTCCGGTCACCGGCCGCCCCAGCGCGGCCAGGGTCCGCGAGGCCCAGCCGAGCAGTTCACGCAGCCCGTCTGCGCGTGCCCACGGGGAGCGCAGGCGTTGTCCGTCTCCAGCAGGGCGCGCGTCCCCCGATCCGCGGGGCGGAGCGCCGGGCTGCCTGGGGCGGGAGGCTCCAACGCCTCGACGTGGTACGTCACATGCCCGTCGCGCCCGCCCTCACCGCCGTCGACACGCAGCAGCCGCACCACGTACACGGCCACCCCGAGCGCGCGTTCCAGCCGCTCCACGACGGGCTTGACCTCGGCCCACCACGGGACATCGACGGGGAAGGGGCCGGTGACGCCCAGCAGGTCCGCACCCGAGGTCACCAGGGCGCTGAAGGTTCGGCTCACCGCGACAGTGTGCGGCGCGCCCTCGACAATTGAAATGCAGGTAATTACCTGCATAACGTGGGGTGTGCGATCAGAGAGCGATCCCGGCATGGACAAGGTCTTCAAGGCGCTGGCCGACGAGACCCGCAGAAGGCTGCTGGACCGGCTGCACGAACACAACGGGCAGACCCTGGGCGAGCTGTGTGCGCGGATCGACATGGCGCGGCAGTCGGTGACGCAACACCTGGGTGTCCTGGAGGCCGCCAACCTGGTCAGCACGGTGCGGCGGGGGCGGGAGAAGCTGCACTACCTCAATCCGGTCCCGCTCCACGAGATGCAGGAGCGGTGGATCGACAAGTTCGAGCGCCCCCGGCTGAGAGCGCTCGGTGCCGTGAAACGACGAGCCGAGGAAGCCATGACCGACAAGCCCACATTCGTGTACGTCACCTACATCGCGAGCACGCCCGAGAAGGTCTGGGAGGCGCTGACCAGCACGGATCTGACCGCCGACTACTGGGGGCACCGCAACGAGTCGGACTGGCGGCAGGGCTCGCGCTGGGCCCATGTCCGCACCGACGGCTCCGGTGTCGAGGACGTCGTCGGCACGGTCGTGGTGAGCGAGCCTCCGACCCGGCTGGTCACCACCTGGGCCTCCCCGGGGGGCGAGGGCAAGGAGGAGACCTACTCGCGGGTCACCTTCGACATCGAGCCGCACGCCGACATCGTGCGGCTCACCGTGACCCACGAGGATCTCCAGGACGAAGGCGCGCTCGCCGAGGTGTCCTTCGGCTGGCCCGCGGTGCTGTCCAACCTCAAGTCGCTGCTGGAGACCGGCCGTGTCCTGCCGCAGGAGCCGTGGAAGGTGCCGGCCCGAGGATGAGCGGCGGATCGCCCGACCGGGAACGGCGGCGGCCGCCCGAGGATGAACGGCGACGGCCGGTCCGCCTGAGCGGATCGGCCGCCGTTACCCCTCGCGGGCGTTCTGGTCACCCCTACGGGGTGCGGCCCCCTCGGGTGCCGCCCTTGGCGGCGACGCCGGCGCACATCAGCCCCAGCAGCAGGGTCAGGCAGCCGATGATGATGTTGTTGACCACGACACCGGCGTCCGGGCTCTCGCCCACGATCCATGGCGAGATGATCATCCAGACACCCAGCGCGCCCATGGCCCAGCTCAGGCCGTACATCCTCTCCGGCGCGGCGGTGAAGCCGAGGGCCAGAAGTCCGATCGCGATGCCCACGATGAGGTTGTGGGGCACCAGCGCGGGCTGGCTCGTGGTGAAGTGGAGTATCCACGGGGACACGGCGCAGTACAGACCGAGCAGGAACACCGGTCCGTCCACGAGCGCCACGTCGCGACCGCCGAGCATGCGGGCGTACCGAGCCTGCATTTCGGGTGCGTCGGGGTGACTGGAGATGTCACTCCTGTGTGAGACGTTGGCCATGAGTCGACTCCTTTGAACTCCGCAGGCCTGACCGCGTCTGGTGGGGTATGCGGTAAGCGCCGCGTACGTTCATTCTGCGCTTATTTTGCCTTTATGTGTAGTGGTCGGGGTGGAGTGGACCATGGGGATGGCGGCCGTCCCCGAGGGGCGCCGACCGCACCTCGGGGACGGGCCTGGACGGGGCCGCGCCCTCGACCGGCAGTGGCCCGGTCGTTCGGCCCCGCCCGTCAGCCACTTCCGTGGGAACCGGACCTTCGGATGCGCAGGGCGGCGATCTCGCCGAAGCGGGCTCCAGTTCGCACCGCTTCTGCATCGTATAGTCGCCCGCATGGGTGCATACGGGGAGGAAAACCCTGCCGATCCGGGACTCACCAGCGGAGCTCTGGCCCGCAGGCTGGGCGTGTCGCCGACCACCTTGCGTTCCTGGGACCGCCGCTACGGCATCGGGCCCGCGGTCCGCGCCGACGGCCGGCACCGGCGCTGGACCCCGCGGGACGTGACGGTCGTCGAGGCGATGTGCCGGCTCACCGCGGCGGGGGTGCCACCGGCGGAGGCGGCCCGCGCGGCGAAGGAGGGGGCCGGGGGCCGCAGTGTGGAGGAGGACCCCGGACGTGCCCGGACGCCGGACGGCGGGCCCCGGCCGTCCCGCGCCGCCGGCCCGACGGCCCCGGGGGACCTCCGCAGGGAGTGCCGGGGCCTCGCCCGCGCCGCCGTACGCCTCGACGCCCCGGCGGTGGAGGAGCAGCTGGCCGAGGCCGTCGAACGGTACGGGCTGACGGTCGCCTGGCAGGAGGTGATGGTGCCGACCCTGCACGCGGTGGGCCGCAAATGGGCCTCCTCCAGGGACCGCTACGTCGAGGTCGAGCATCTGCTGTCCTGGCACGTCTCCACCACGCTGCGCCGCCACACCCGGCCGCCCGCACCCCGGCCCGACACCACCGCGCCCGGACCGGTCGTGCTCGCGTGTGTGCCGGGCGAGCAGCACACCCTCCCGCTGGAGGCCCTCAACGCCGCCCTCGGCGAACTCGGCCTGCCCACCAGGATGTTCGGCGCGGCCGTCCCCGCCGAGGCGCTCACCTCGGCGGTCGACCGGCTCGGCCCCGTGGCGGTCGTCCTGTGGGCCCAGGCCCGCTCCACGGCGAGCCTGCCCCTCGCCCGTCATGTCGCCGCCGCGCGCTGGGGTGTGAAGGGCGCCCGCAGGCAGCCGCTCGTCGTGCTGGGCGGCCCCGGCTGGCACGGGCACCCCGCGCCCGGCACCGTCCGGCCGTCCTCGCTGGGCGACGCGGTGGAGGTGCTGTCGGCGCTGCGGGGACAGGTGGACCGGCCGGAACGGTCGCAACGGCCGTCTTCCGGCGCCGGGGCGGACGATCCGGCTCGTCGGGAGCCGGAGCCGCCAGAGCCGACGCCTCGGGATCCGGAGCGTCAGGATGCGCGTCCCCGGAGGAACCGTTCCCGTCCCTCGGCCAACTCCACGATCGGCTCCGGATAGTCCAGCGCCGCACGGTCCAACCCGAGCAGCTTCCACGGCTCGTGCACCGCCGGCCCCGCGACGTCCGCCAGCTCCGGTACCCAGCGCCGTACGTACTCCCCCTCCGGGTCGTACCGCTTCGCCTGGGTGACCGGGTTGAGGATCCGGTTGGGGCGGGTGTCCGTGCCGGTCCCCGCGACCCACTGCCAGTTGAGCTGGTTGTTGGCCACGTCGCCGTCGACGAGGAGATCCAGGAAGTGCCGGGCACCCACGCGCCAGTCGACGTACAGCGTCTTGGTCAGGAAGCTCGCCGTCAGCAGACGGCCGCGATTGTGCATCCAGCCCTCGTGGCGCAGCTGGCGCATGGCCGCGTCGACCACCGGATAGCCGGTGCGGCCCTCCCGCCACGCCTCGACCTCGTCCGGAGCGGATCGCCAACGGTCGTGCCTGGCCCGGTAGTCCACGGACGCGGCCGCCGGCCGCACGGCCAGCACCTGGCGGTTGAAGTCCCGCCACGCGAGCTGCCGTACGAACGCCTCGGCACCCGGGCCGCCCGCCCCGCGCGCCCGGTGGACCAGTTCGACGGGGGAGAGGGTGCCGAAGTGCAGATGCGGTGAGAGCCGCGAGGTGGCGTCGCCCGCCAGGTCGTCGTGCCGGTCCTCGTACGCCGCGATGCCGGACCGCAGCCACGAGGTGAACCGTGCGCGGCCCTCCGTCTCACCGCCGGTCGCCAGCTCCGGCGACAGGCCGGACAGCTCCGCCCGTGAGGGCGGTTCCTCCGAGCCGATCTCTTCCGGCACCCGTACCGTCCGCGGCGCGGCCAGCGGGTCGCGCAGCCGGTGCCGGGACCAGTGGCCGAAGTACGGCGTGAACACCGAGAAGTGGTCCGACGAGGCCGGTGTCACCGCCCCGGGGTCCACGACGGTCGTCACCGTCTCGTGCACGTGCAGCCGTACGCCCTCGGCCTCCAGGGCGCGCCGCAGCCGCTCCTCACGCCGCTGGGCGAACGCGCCGGCGTCGGCCGCCAGATGCACCTCGTCGGCGTCCGCCTCGGCAGCCACCTTGCACACCTCCTCGACCACGTCTCCTGAACGCACCACCAGTCGGCCACCCCGCTCACGCAGTCCCGCGTCGAGGTCACGCAGACAGTCGGCGAGGAACGCGAGCCGGTTGGGCACGGCGAACCCGGCAGCGACCACGGCCCGGTCGCGCACGAACAGCGGGACCACCTGCCGCGATCCGTCGAGCGCCGCGCGCAGCGGCGGATGGTCGTGCAGCCGCAGATCGGAGGTGAACAGGACGACCGAGACGTTCATGGACGGGCTCCGAGGATGGGGAAGCGGATGGGGGAGCGGAAGGGTAAGGGGATCGAGCGGGTTGGGCGGATCGGACGGGTTGGGCGGATCGGATGGATCTGACGGATACGGATCGGGCGCTCACGGGCGGACCGCCGCGCACGGCGGGGTCGCGGGGCCACGGCCCGCCGGAACGCGGTCGCGCGCCCCGCGTCCGGTGTCGCGGCCCTCGACATCACTTCCTCCGCGACAGCGGTCACGGATGCGCCCGGGGGGGCATTGCCGCGCGTTCGGGTGATCGGTACGGCGACTACGCTGACCGCGTGGCCACAGTGAACGATCCCGCTCGGCAGCCGGGGAACGACGGGGGTGCCGTCTCCGGGGCGCCGACCGACCTGCACGCCTTCGCCGTGGCGCTGCGCCGCATGAACGGCGAAATCAACCGGCTGGTGCACGCCTTCGCGGGCGACCACGGACTGCACGCGACGGACGTCCAAGCGCTCGCGGCGATCCTGGACGCGGAGGCGCCCATGACGCCGAAGCGGCTGCGTGAACACCTCGGGCTGACCTCCGGCGCGGTCACCGCGTGCGTGGACCGGCTGGAGCGCGCCGGGCACGTCCGCCGGGTCCGGGAGAGCGCCGACCGCCGGGTGGTGCACCTGTATTACGCGGCCGACGCGCGAGGGGCGGCCCGTACGTACTTCCGGCCCCTCGCGGCGGCGACCGAGGCCGCGCGTTCCCGGTTCACGGCCGAGGAGCTGGCCGTCGTCCTGCGCTTCCTCGCGGCGATGAACGAGGAGTTGGGCGCGGGCGCCGGCGCCGAGCACTCCCGCTGAAGCGGCCCCCGCCGGGTCGACCAACCCCCTGCTGAACCGGGGGAGCGCCGGGCCTCTAGGATCAGGTCGAGAAGTAACTCAATCATTGAGATTGTTTTTCGTTGAGTCATCTGTTTGGGTCACTCGTCGATGCAACTCCGCCCGACTCTGGAGCACCATGTCCCCCACCCCGCGACGCGCCCGCCGGCTCGTCCCCCTCCTGCTGATCGCCGTCTGGCTCGTCGTCGGTGGACTCCTCGGCCCGTACGCCGGGCGTCTCGGCGAGGTCGCCACCAACGACCAGGTCGCGTTCCTGCCGCGCAGCGCCGAATCCACCGAGGTCGTCTCCGCCCAGCGGGCCTTCCGGCAGGACGAGACGCTGCCGGCGATCGTCGTGTGGACGGGCGACGGTCTCGCGGAGCGGCGCGTCTCGGCCGACCGCGTCCTCGCCTCCCTCGCCGACACCCCCGGGGTCACGGGAGAGGTCTCGCCCGCACTCCTCTCGCGGGACGGCGAGGCGCTGCGGGCAGTGGTCCCGCTCAGGCCCGACCTCGGCGACAGGTTGCCCGAGACCCTCGACCGGATCCGTGCCGCCGCCGAACGCCTGCCCGGCACCACCGCCCACCTGGCCGGTCCCGCCGCGAGCCAGGCGGACCTGTCCGACGCCTTCGCCGGCATCGACGGCCTGCTGCTCGCCGTGGCGCTCCTGACCGTGCTGGTGATCCTGCTGCTCGTCTACCGCAGCGTGCTGCTCCCCCTGGTGATCATCCTCGGCGCGGTGTTCGCCCTGGGCCTCGCCTGCGCGGTCGTGTACGCCCTCGCCGACCGGGGCGTCGTCCGCGTCGACGGGCAGGTCCAGGGCATCCTGTCCATCCTCGTCATCGGCGCCGCCACCGACTACGCCCTGCTCCTCACTGCCCGCTTCCGTGAGGAACTCGCCGGCCGTGCCGACCGGTTCACGGCCATGCGGGCCGCGCTGCGGCAGTCCTGGGGCGCGATCGTGGCCAGTGCCGCGACCGTCGCGCTCGGCCTGCTCGCCCTGCTGCTCAGCGACCTCACCAACAACCGGGCGCTCGGGCCGGTCGGTGCCATCGGCATCGGCTGCGCCGTCCTCGCCACGCTCACCTTCCTGCCCGCCGTCCTGGTCGCCCTCGGTCACGCCGCCTACTGGCCCGCCCGGCCGGGCGCCCGTGCGGCCGCCGCGCGGCGCGGCGAGGGGGTATGGCGGCGGGTCGCGGACCTCGTCGACCGCGGGCCGCGCCGGGTGTGGGCCGTGACCCTGGTCGTCCTCCTCGCCGGCGCCGCCTTCGCCCCGACCCTGACCTCCAAGGGCGTCCCCCTCGACGAGACCTTCGTGGGCGGCGCCCCCTCCGTCGCCGCCCAGAAGACCCTCGGCGAGCACTTCCCCGCGGGCTCCGGCAACCCCGCCGTGGTCGTCGCGGACGCGGACCGGCTGGGGCCGGTGCTCGTCGCCGCCCGCTCCACCGATGGAGTCGCCTCGGCGGCGGCCGTCGGCGAGTCCGGCCGCCCCGGGTCCGAGCCGCTGGTCGTCGACGGACGGGTACGGGTGGACGTCACCTTCGACGCCGCCGCGGACAGCGACGCCGCGAAGCGGACGGTGGCCCGGCTGCGGACCGCTCTGCACGCCGTGCCCGGCGCGGACGCCCTCGTCGGCGGCTACACGGCACAGCAGTACGACACCCTGCGCACCGCCGAGCGCGACCGCACGCTCATCGTTCCGGTCGTCCTCGCCGTCATCCTCCTCATCCTGATCGGCCTGCTGCGTTCGCTGCTGCTGCCGGTGCTGCTGGTCGCCACGGTGGCCCTGAACTTCCTCGCCACGCTGGGCGTCTCCGCCCTCGTCTTCAAGTACCTGTTCGGCTTCACCGGGACCGACCCGTCAGTCCCGCTCTACGGGTTCGTGTTCCTGGTGGCGCTGGGCGTCGACTACAACATCTTCCTCATGTCCCGGGTCCGCGAGGAGTCACTGCGGCACGGCGTACGTCAGGGCGTGCTGCGCGGGCTGGTCAGCACGGGCGGGGTCATCACCTCCGCGGGCGTGGTCCTGGCAGCGACCTTCGCCGCGCTGGGCGTCATCCCGCTGGCCTTCCTCGCCCAGATCGCCTTCATCGTGGCCTTCGGCGTCCTCCTGGACACCCTCGTGGTGCGCTCGCTGCTGGTGCCGGCACTGGTGCGGGACCTCGGGGAGCGCGCCTGGTGGCCGGGGAAGGTGGGCTCCGGCGATGCGGCCGACGGCGGCAGGACGGCCGACGGCGGCGGGACGGCCGAGGACGGCGAGGTCGCGGACCGCGACGAGGCGGGTCGCCACGCCGGCCGGTGAGACGTGATCTCGCCCGGGGCGGGTCATGAGCCTGCCCCGGGCCGGGTCATGACCCGCCCGGCGCCCAGCGTCCGCGCCCCGTCGGTGCGGAAGTCACGGATCACCGGGATGAGCAGCGGCACGGTCGCCGTGCCCCGGGGTGTCCCCGGCGTCACGGTGATCGACGACTGGGACGGCCTCGGCCGGCGCACGACGGCCAGCGGCACCGTCCGTCTGGAGTGGGTACGGGTGCGGGGCGAAAGGTCCTGCCGCACCACCTCACCTTCGAGGGCCCGCAACTGCACGGAGTCATGGCCCAGTCGCTGCACGCCGCGATCGACGCCGGCATCGCCGGGGGCCCTCGCGGAGGCGCGAGGCTGGCCCGACTGCCCGACCCCGTGCCCGAGGTGTACATCGGCGGCTCCTCGCCGATCGCCGGGGAGATTGCCGCTTGGCACGTCGACGTCTACCTCACCTGGGGCGAACCGCCGGCCGAGGTCGCGAAGAAGATCGCCTGGATCAGGGAGCCGGCGGCGAAGGAGGGCCGCACGCTCCGCTTCGGGATCCGGCTGCACGCCATCACCCGCGACACCGCCGCGCAGGCGTGGGCGGAGGCGAACCGACCGTTCGACGGCTTCGACCCCGAGACCGTACGGTCCGGTCCGTGCAGGCCGGACTCGCCCGCAGCGGGTCCGAGGGACAGCGGCGCATGCTGGCCCTGCACGGCGGCAGCCGCGACGGCCTGGAGATCCACCCCGACCTCTGGGCGGGCATCGGCCTGGTGCACGGCGGGGCGGGCACCGCCCTGGTCGGCAGCCACGACGAGGTCGCCGAGCGGATCAAGGAGTCCCACGCGGGCCGCGCCCGCGGCACAGGTGCCGTTCGCGAGCTGACGCGCCGCGCGGACCCGGCCCGTTCAGTACGCCGCCGACAGCGAGGCGAGGTGGGCGCGGCGAACCTCGGGGGTCTGGCCCTGCACCAGGAGGAACATCGCCTCGCGGGCCAGGCGCTGCGCGCGGCTGTCCAGGTCGATGGCGCGTCCGCCACCGGCGACGACCGCCGCGGTCGTCGCCGTGCGCATCAGGTCGAACGCCTTCGTCTTGAGGGCCAGCCGCTCCGCCATGTGCTCGTGCGGCGCCGGATGGTCGGCGAGGGCGTACGCCTGCCGCCGCACCTTGTCGAGCCGCAGCCGGAGCGCCTTGGTCGCGGGGTCGTCCTGGTCGAGCAGGCCGAGGGCCGACTCGGCGACCCCGAACACCGCCGGCGAGGCGTTCGTCGGCTTGGGGCGGTCGCTCGCGGCCCACGACTCGTACGGCGCGTGCAGGGCCACGGCGTCGTCGGGGACCCACAACCCGTCGAGCTGGAGCGAGACCGTACGGGCGGCGGTGAGCGCCGCGAGCCGCATGGGCGCCGAGGCCCGCAACCCGGTCTGCGGACGGGCCTCCGTGAACGCGAACACCACCTCGTCCGCGTCCGTGACGCCGGCCAACAGCATCACGTCGTTGAGGCCCCAGCCGGTGTACCACGGCACCGTGCCGTGGAACCGCCAGCCGCCACGCCGGGGCACCGCCCGGACAGGGACGTGCGGATAGCGCCGCAGATGCGCGTACGCGACGCCGGACAGCAGCTCGCCGGTGGCCAGCTTCCCCAACAGGTTCTCCCTGGCCGGGAGTTCGCACTTCGCGAGAGTCAGGACGGGTGTGTGGTGCTGGGTCTGCACGAACCAGGTGGAGCAGCACGCCCCCGCCAGGATCTCGGCGGTCTCCCGCGCCACCGAGCCGGGCGCGCCCGCCCCGCCGTACGCCACCGGCGCGCTCACGCCGAGCAGCCCGGACCGCTTGATCGCCTGGATGGTGCTCGCGGGCACGCCCTCCTGGTCGACGCGCTCCGCCTGGGGCGCGAGGACCTCGGCGGCGAGTCCGCGCGCCTGGACGACGAGAGGGTGCGGTGACGTGGTCATGGGGTGATTCTCCCCGGCCCGGGTCCCGAAGATCACATCTTCGGGACCGGAAGATCACACGTTCTCCATCCGCCTCGCATGACGTGTGACCTGCGCCACGTCGGCCTGTTGTCAGGTCCTCGGACGCAAGCGGCCAGGCGGCTGCGTTCGGATGTCATTGTCGTCCCCGCGCGCCGGAGGGGTCGTCAAGCCCGTTCGGGGCGCCGAGGTTCGCGACCGCCCACGGCGCGATCGGGAGTTGACTGGTCTACACCCTTGACTGGTACAGACCAACGCGCTTGAGTGTGCCCCACACCCCCACCACGGCCGCCCCCACGCCGTGGCCGGCACCGCCGGCACGTGCGCGCGGGGTGCCTCCCAGCCATGCCTCCGGGCCCTCGCCCGGGGGCGGCCGTGCTCCACGAAGGAGTTGGTCACGTGTCGAGGCGCCGCATATCCGCCCTGCTGACCGCGCTGGTCATCGGCGGTTCCACCCCCCTGTTGCTGCCCGCCCAGAGCGCGTCCGCGGCTCCCTGTTCGAGCTATGCGAGCTGGGTGGCCGGCCGGTCCTACGTCACCGGCGACATCGTGCGCTACACCGACGGCAGGGCGTACATCGCCGAGCACGACAACCCGGGGTACGACCCCACCATCAGCACCTGGTACTGGGAGCCGTACGCCTGCGAGAGCGGCCCCACCAACCCCTCCGGGTTCGTGGTGAGCGAGGCGCAGTTCAACCAGATGTTCCCGAACCGGAATTCGTTCTACACGTACAGCGGTCTGCGGGCCGCCATGAGCGCCTACCCCGCCTTCGCCACCATGGGCAGCGACACCGTCAAGAAGCAGGAGGCGGCGGCGTTCCTCGCCAACGTCAACCACGAGACCGGCGGCCTCGTCCACATCGTCGAGCAGAACACCGCCAACTACCCCACCTACTGCGACTGGGGCCGGCCCTACGGCTGCCCGGCCGGACAGGCGGCGTACTACGGACGCGGCCCCATCCAGCTGAGCTGGAACTTCAACTACAAGGCGGCCGGCGACGCGCTGGGTCTGAACCTGCTGGGCAACCCCTGGCTGGTCCAGAACGACGCGGCCGTCGCCTGGAAGACCGCCCTGTGGTATTGGAACACCCAGACCGGTCCCGGCACCATGACCGGCCACAACGCCATGGTCGGTGGCGCCGGCTTCGGGCACACCATCCGCAGCATCAACGGCTCGCTGGAGTGTGACGGCAAGAACCCCGCGCAGGTGCAGAGCCGGGTCAGCGCGTACCAGCGGTTCGTCCAGATCCTCGGCACGTCGGCGGGCGGCAACCTGTACTGCTGAGGGGACCCGGTCGTGCACGCCCGGCTGCGTGGGAGACTGCGGCAGTCGGGCCACGACCGGGGCGGGCGTCCAGGCAAAGCGGCATCAACGGGTTCATATAGGCTGCCAGTTCTGTCCCTGCCGTTCGTCACCACCCGGGAGAGTCACCCGTGAGCGTAGCCACCGCCCACTCCGCATCGGCCGTACCACCCGCCGACGAGACACCCGCTACCGGCGCGGCGCCGACCGGGGACGAGGGTTTCTGGGTCGAGCCCGCAGCGGTCGAGACGCGGACCTCCGAGGCCGCACCCGCACCCGAGGTGCCCGCACAGGCCGCCGGGGGGACGGCTCCCGCGCGGCCGACGCCCGACAAGGTCGGGCCGTCCGGCCTCGACGTCACCGCCGAGGAGACCGTCGACGACACCCCGGTCGACGTCGTGGACGAGCAAGTCGCGCGCGACGCACGGGAGTTCGGGGTGTACGCGCGCACCGGTGGCTGGGCCTTCGCGCTGAAGGTGGCGCGGAGTGTGCGGCCCGGCGGGGAGCTGGCGGGCGAGACGCCGAAGGTGTCGGCGAAGCACTTCGCCGAGCTGGCGGGATGCTCGCCGGAGCGGGTCATGCGGTACTACAAGGCCTGGGACAGGGCGGCCGACGACGGCATGGTCCCTCACTTCGAGACACTGGCCCCCGGCGAGGAGGTCGACCTCCCGGACGCGGACGTGTGGCTGTCGTACTACAGTTCACGGTCCAGTGCGACCTCCGACCGGGGCACCGCGATCACGGCGGCGGCCGAGGCCGAGGGCATCCGCCCGACCAAGGCGCTGGAGGTCGCCGAGAACCCCACCGCACTGCGCGCCGCGATCCTCGCCGACCCCTCCACCGCTCAGGCGGCGCGCACAGCGCTGCTGGACCGCCTCAAGGAGGACCCGGCCCTCCAGACCGAGCTGGCCCGCGACATCGCCCGCACCGACGAGCTGAAGAAGGCCGTAGCCAGCGAGACCCAGGCGGCCAGCCGGATCGGTTACGTCCGGCAGATCGTGGAGAACGGGCAGGTCAAGACCCCGGCCGGGCAGGTCATCGACGCCACCGCCGAACTGCGCGCCGAGGCCGAGCGGCACCTGTCCCTCATCGATGAGCTCGACGACGACGAGGACACCGGCGAGTGGGCGACGGAGGCCTACGACACCGTCAAGGAACTCGTCGTCCAGACCGTGGAGTCCGACCCCGAACTGCGGGTCCAGGAGCGGCGGACCAAGTTCTACAGCAGCCTCCAGAAGGCGACGAAGGTCTTCGAGGAGCTGACCCTCGACGACGCCGTCGACCTCGACGCCATCTACGAGGACGACATGCTGGAGCGCCTGGAGGAACTTCAGCAGGCGCTGAGCACGTGCATCGCCGCCCTGCGCGAGGCGTCGCCCGGCGAGTGATCGCGGGCCTACGCCCTCCCGGGCCCCGAGACCCCCCGCATCGCGGGGGGTCTCGTCGTGCCGGGGGCCGCCCGGAGGTACGGGAAGAACGCCACTTGCCGTCCGATGCGTGTTACGTATAACCTCCCGGGAACCCCGAACGACCCGAGAGGCCCGATGAGACGCATAGCCCTGGTCACCCTCGTGGTCGACGACTACGACGAGGCCATCCGCTTCTACACCGAGGCGCTCGGCTTCCGGCTCGTGGAGGACGAACCGCGGCCCGACGGCGCCCGCTGGGTCGTCGTCGAGCCCGGGAGCGAGTGGCAGGGCGGCGGCCTGCTGCTGGCGCGCGCCAAGGACGAGGCGCAGCGCGGCCGGATCGGCGACCAGACCGGCGGACGCGTGGGGTTCTTCCTGCACACCGACGACTTCGCCCGCGACCACGCCCGGATGCGGGCCGTGGGCGTCAGGTTCCTGGAGGAGCCGCGCCACGAGCCCTACGGCTCGGTCGCCGTCTTCGAGGACCTGTACGGCAACCGCTGGGACCTCCTCCAGCCCGCCGCCGACTGAACCGTCCCCACCTCTCGACCCATCCCACCCCACCGCACCACCTGCCGAGGAACGAACGCCATGAGTGCTACGCGCATAGACACCGAAGTGATCCGCCGCCTGCCCAAGGCCGTCCTGCACGACCACCTCGACGGCGGCCTGCGTCCCGCCACCCTCGTGGAGCTCGCCGCGGAGGTCGGCCACACCCTCCCGGAGACCGACCCGGAGGGCCTCGCCACCTGGTTCTACGAGGCGGCCAACTCGGGTGACCTGGTGCGCTACATAGCCACGTTCGAGCACACCCTCGCGGTGCTGCAGACCCGCGAGGGCCTGCTGCGCGCGGCCGAGGAGTACGTCCTGGACCTGGCCGCCGACGGTGTCGTCTACGGCGAGGTCCGCTACGCCCCCGAGCTGAACACACGGGGCGCGCTCACGATGAGCGAGGTCGTGGAGACCGTGCAGGAGGGCCTGGCCGTCGGTATGGCGAAGGCCGCGGCCGCGGGCACCCCGGTCCGGGTCGGCACCCTGCTGTGCGGGATGCGGATGTTCGACCGGGTGCAGGAGGCCGCCGACCTGGCCGTGGCCTTCCGGGACGCCGGTGTCGTCGGCTTCGACATCGCGGGCGCCGAGGACGGCTTCCCGCCCGCCGACCACCTGGCCGCCTTCGAGCACCTGCGCCGCGAGAGCGTGCCCTTCACCATCCACGCCGGCGAGGCCCACGGGCTGCCCAGCATCCACCAGGCCCTCCAGGTGTGCGGCGCCCAGCGCATCGGCCACGGGGTGCGCCTGACCGAGGACGTCGTCGACGGCAAGCTCGGCCGCCTCGCCGCCTGGGTGCGCGACCGCCGGATCGCCCTGGAGATGTGCCCCACCTCCAACCTCCAGACCGGCGCGGCGACCTCCATCGCCGAGCACCCGATCACGGGCCTGCGGGACCTCGGCTTCCGCGTCACTCTCAACACCGACAACCGCCTGGTCTCGGGCACCACCATGACCCGCGAGATGTCCCTGCTGGTCGAGGAGGCCGACTGGACCCTCGACGACCTGCGCACGGTCACCGTCAACGCCCTCAAGAGCGCCTTCATCCCGTTCGACGAGCGCAACGACCTCATCGAGAACGTGGTGCTGCCCGGTTACGCCTCGGCGTCGTCCCGCTGAAGCAGTCCTCGTACGTACGCCGCCTGGCCGACGTGCTGGAGATCGTCGGCCAGGACACTGACCAGGCGCACGCCGAGGGTGACGGGCGGGGTCCACCGCTCGTCCACGACACGGTCCAGGTCGGCGGGCCCGAGCCCGCGCACGTAGTCCACCGTCCGGGCGTGCACGGCGTCGAAGTAGCCGGTCAGCAGGTCACCGGAGTCCACCCGGACCTCGGCGACCTGCGCCGGACCGTGCCCGTAGCCCGTGTCCCGGGGCGGCAGCGCGAGTCCGAGGCGTTTCTCCCAGCCCTGGGACAGCCAGACCTGGTCGAGACCGGCGGCGTCGGCCACGTGGTCGTCCTGGATCCGGGTGAGATGCCAGACCAGCCAGGCGACGGAGTTGGCCTCGGGGGCGGGGCGGGCGTGAAGCTCCGCCGGGGACAGTCCGTCCACGGCGGCGTGGACCTCCTCCTTGATCCGGCCGTACGCGTCGATGAGAACGTCCTTCACATCCATACGTCCACCATGGAGCATCGCGGCCGCGCCCGCACCGCCCCGCCCATCGATGCCGGTCCCCTGATCCGGCGCCGCTCGGTCCCCGTCAGCTGCCCGTGGCACCCTTCGTGCCGATGTGGAGGATCCTCAGGTCGCGGGTCATGCCGACGACCAGCTTGGTCGTCCTGCCGTTGCCCCAGGTGAAGGTGATACCGGTCTCGGTGTGGTTCGCGGTGCCGTTGTCGGTCACCTTCCACCGCGCCGGGGTGTTCTGGGCGCGCAGCACACCGTCGGCGTTGTTCTTCTTCTCCCAGACCTTGAGTTCCCAGCGCACGGCGGGTGGCAGGTAGAACTTCCGCAGCTCCTCGGCGAGTTGCCCGCCGCCCTCGGTGTTCCGGGCGTCGATGTAGGCGCCGTAGAAGTCGGCGATGCGGGTGATCGGGCCGGTCGGCTTGCCGGTGCCGGTGCCGGTGCCGGTGGCGGTGCGCGGGCCGCCGGCCGACGCGGTGGCCGTCACGCCGAGGCCGAGGGCCAGGGCGAGGCCTGCCGCCAGGGCCGTACGGCGGGTGGTGTCAGTCGCCGGTCAGTGGAGCTTGTTGACGGCGGTCGTCGTGGTCTTCTTGAAGGCCTTCACCGGCGCGTCCTTGAAGCCGCCCATCTGCCCCCAGTCCACGACCGTGACGGTCCGGCCGTCCCGGCCGACCGACAGGAGGCTGATGTCCATGGCTCCCCAGGACGTGACCGTGGCCACGCCGTGGACGCGGGCGCCCTCCTCGACGGCCAGCGTCCCGAGGTCGCGGTACTCGGCCTCGACGTCCGGGTCGGAGGACTTGCTCACACAGTTCTTGAAGTCCTTGTTCAGCCGCGCGGCGAGGGCCTTGGCCTTGCCGGCACTGCCTGTGACGACGACGACCTGCCGGGCGCTGGTCTCCAGGTCCGTCCGGTAGGAGCGGTGGTTGATGTCGTACGCCAGGAACGCGTCGCCGAGGCAGTAATGGAGCTCCTCGGGGAGACCGTCCTCGATCCTGCCGGCCGTCCAGGAGGACGAGGGGTGCGGCGGGAGTTCGGAGGCCGACAGGTACTTCGGTGCGCCGCTCGCCTTCGCGGCGGCGGCCGGAGTGGCGCCGACGGCGAGCGCGGAGCCCGCGGTGACAGCCGCCAGGGCGAGTGCGGTGAGCGTGCGAGGCAGGGTGTGCTTGGGCATGGAGGTCCCCCGTGAACGAGTACTGAGTGCGTACATGGAATGAATGGGCCGCTTCGCCGACGACGCCGGATGGTCCGTCCGGCCGTGGTCGGTGCGACACCAAGAGCATCGGCCGTCACGGGGCGTGAGCGCAACGGACTACCTCCGATCCCCGGCCATGGAACCATCCCAGCCCCTCTGACGTGCATGTCTGGGGAGTCCCTGGGATGCCGCCCCGGGGCGGGGAGGATGTGGAGAACAGTGTCGGCAGCACCGGACGACGTGCGGGAGTTCGCGGAAGCGCTCACGCGTCTCAAGGAACGCACGGACCGCAGTTACGGGCAGCTGGCCCGGCGCCTGGGCATGAACACCTCTACGCTGCACCGCTACTGCGCGGGTGACACCGTCCCGCTCGACTTCGCGCCCGTCGAACGCTTCGCCGCGCTCTGCGGCGCGACGGGCGCGGAGCGGCTCGAACTGCACCGGCTGTGGCAGCCGGCGGTGGCGGCGCGGCAGCGAGCGCGGACGGGTGGGGGAGGGGCGGCCGCCGAGCCGACACCGGAGTCGGCCGAGCGGGTCGGTCCCGCCGAGGCGGCCCAACGCATCGATGCCCCTGGCCCCGTAGGGTCGGACGAGCCCGCAAAGCGCGTCGAGTACGGCGAGCCGCCCGTGGAGTCGGCAGAGTCCGTGGAGTCTGTTCCGGCCGCCGGTTCGGCCGAACCCAGGGAGTCCTCGGACCCCACAGAGCCCAACGGGTCCACTGATCCGGTCGATCCGGTCGATCCGGTCGATCCGGTCGATCCGGTGGAGTCCGTCGGTCCGGTCGAGTCGGTCGACGCGCTCGCGTCGGTGCCTCCGTCCCGGCGGCCCTGGCACCGCCGTCGGCGCACCCTCGTCAGCGCGGCCGTCGCCGCGGTGCTCGTCGCGACGCTGGGCAGCCTCACCGTGCTCCCGTCCGGGAGGTCATCGGGTGACGGCACCGCGCCGGGCGGCGAGCCGACCTCCTCCCGTACGACCTCGGCGGCCCAGCGCCCGTCGGCCGCGCCCATGAGCCCGTCCCCAACGCCCTCGGACACCGGCAGCACCAAGAGCACCTCGGGAACCCCCTCGCCGTCGCCCACGCCCACCGGGACCGAGGCCCGTCCCACCGAGGACGACGACAGCGCAGAGAAGCAGGCGCCGGCCACCGGGGTGCCGCTCAGCTGGACCATGAAGTCCCAGATCTGGGACCTCGGCTGCGGTCATGACTACGTTGTCGCCGAAGCGCCGAAGGAGGTGCCCCCGCCGCCGGCGCCGCAGGACGCGGAGGTCTGGGCCGCGACGCAGCGTGCGGTGCACGGCGGGAACATGATCGTGGAGGTCACGGTCCAGGGACGGAAGTCCACGGACGTCCTCCTGACCGCGCTGCGGGTCCGCGTCGTCGAGCGCGCGGCTCCGGTCAAGGGCCACTCCTACCTCATGGGTGGGGGCTGCGGCGGACGGGTCACGCCTCGGTACTTCGACGTGGACCTGGACCAGGACCGGCCGGTCGCCCGCTCGGTGGACGGCGCGGACCTGGACGTACGGATCCCGGCCGTGCGCTTTCCGTACCGTGTGTCGGCCGAGGACCCGGAGATGCTGAAGGTCTCCGCCAAGACCGTGACCTGTGACTGCAGCTGGTACCTGGAGCTGGACTGGTCCTCCGAGGGCCGAACCGGCACGGTCCGGATCGACGACGAAGGCCGTCCGTTCCGCACGACCGGGATCGAGGGACTGCCGCGCTACGAGTACGACACCCTGAAGCGCCGGTGGACCCCCTTCACCGGCTGACCTCGGGACACCCCGCCGGGGTGTCGAGGAGTTCCATCAGGGCGCGCGCCGCGGGGCTCATGGCCTGCGGCGGCGGCAGCAGCGCGACCGTCTCGTACACGGTCTCGCCGGTGCCCTTGACGGCGAGCGCGACGAGCGAGAGGCGCTTGTGCTGGAAATGGCGCGGGACGACGGCGACACAGAGGTTCTCCTCGACGAGCTCCAGCAGGCTGTGCACGTCGTTGACCTCCAGGGCGACCGTGCGGCGGACACCGGCGGCGGCGAACACCGCGTCGGTGGTCCGGCGCGGGCCCCAGTCCGGGTGGAAGTCGACGAAGACCTCGCCACCGAGTTCCTCCGGCGTCACGGGCGCGCCGGCGGTGGCGAGGGGATGGCTCGGGTGGCACAGGACGATCATCGGCTCGCCGGACAGGGGGACGACCCGCAGCTGGTCGGTGTCCTTCTGCGCCGCCCGCACGGCGAACGCCAGATCGAGGCGGCCGCTCGCGACCTCCTCGGCCAGTGCGCCCGAGCCCGCCTGGCGCAGACAGATCTCCACATCCGGATGGCGGCGCCGGAACGAGGCCAGCAGCCCCGCCACGTTCAGCCCGGCCACACACTGCTCGGACCCCACCGCCAGCATGCCCCGCAGTACGCCCTGCACGGCGGCCACCGCCTCCCGCGCCGACCGCACCTGCGCGAGGATCCGCTCCGCCTCGCCCAGCAGCGCCCGCCCGGCGGGTGTGAGCATCACCCGACGGGTCGTCCGCACGAACAGCGGCGTCTGCAGCTCGCGCTCCAGGGCCCGGACGGAGGCCGACAGACCCGACTGGGAGACCAGCAGCCGTTCGGCGGCCCGGGTGAAATGCTCCTCCTCGGCGACCGCGACGAAGTGCTGGAGATGACGGAGTTCCATGACTGAGAAGCGTAGGCGCTGAATCCCATCGGATTCTTCTGTTGGACCAATGCCTCCAGGTCGCGACAGAGTGGGTACCGGTCCTCAGGGACTCCGGTCCCCTCGTGCCCACCTCTCTGGAGTCGCGTTGTACACCGCACACCCCGACCGCTACGCGGACATGCCCTTCCGGCGCACCGGACGCAGCGGCCTGAAACTGCCGGCACTCTCGCTCGGCCTGTGGCACAACTTCGGCCCCGACCGCTCCGTCGAGACGCAGCGCGCGATCCTGCGCCGCGCCTTCGACCTGGGTGTCACCCACTTCGACCTGGCCAACAACTACGGCCCGCCGCCCGGCTCCGCCGAGTCCGCCCTCGGGGAGGCCCTCAGGACCGACTTCGCCCCGTACCGCGACGAGCTGGTCATCTCCACCAAGGCCGGCTATCTGATGTGGCCCGGCCCGTACGGCGAGTGGGGCTCACGCAAGTACGTGCTCTCCTCGCTCGACCAGAGCCTGAAGCGCATGGGCCTGGACTACGTCGACATCTTCTACTCGCACCGCCCCGACCCGGAGACTCCGCTGGAGGAGACGATGGGCGCGCTGCACTCGGCGGTCCAGCAGGGCAAGGCGCTGTACGTGGGTGTCTCCAACTACTCGGCCGAGCAGACCCGTGAGGCCGCCCGGATCCTGGGCGAGCTGGGCACCCCCCTCCTCATCCACCAGCCGCGCTACTCCATGCTGGACCGGCGCCCCGAGAGCGAGGGCCTGCTCGACGCCCTCGACGAGCTGCAGGTCGGTTCCATCGTCTTCTCCCCGCTGGAGCAGGGCCTGCTGACCTCCCGCTACCTCGACGGCATCCCGGAGGGCTCCCGCGCGGCGAGCGACAGCCCGTTCCTGAACTCGGAGGCCGTCACCGAGGACCTGGTGGGCAGACTGCGCGCGCTGGACGAGCTCGCCAAGTCCCGTGGCCAGACCCTCGCGCAGCTCGCCCTGGCCTGGACGCTGCGCGGCGGCCGGGTCACCTCGGCGCTCGTCGGCGCGAGCAGCGCCCGCCAGATCGAGGACAGCGTCGGCGCCATCGCCCACCTCGACTTCGACACGGAGGAGCTGGTCCGCATCGACGCCATCATCGAGGGCAAGGCCTAGCCTCCGCGCCCGAACACCTCGGCCGGTCCGTACACCCCGGACCGGCCCCGGACCGACTGGCTTTCGATCCGCTCCTCCAGGCGGACGGTCACCGACTGCCCCGCCTCCTTCCCGATCGCCCCGCGCAGCTCGGCCCTGACGGGCAGCTTGTGCGTACCGTCGCCCAGGGCCATGAAGGAGCCGCGGAAGGGGTGGCCGTCGATCGTGCCGCGGACCTCGACCAGGCCGCGGGTGCCGAAGAATTCGGCGGACCCGGGCCACACCGGGTAGGACCAGCCGCCCTTGGCCGGGCTCTTCCGCAGCTCCGCCGTGAAGTGTTCGTCGAGCGTGCTCATGATGTCCCCTCCGCTTCCGGTGGTGCGCCACGAACGGGAGACCCGCCGGAGCGGAGGAAATCCCCGCGCCGGGGACATCGCCGCCGTATTCGGTGAACGCCTTGCCGTCGGCATACGTATGGATGGAAGCCGAAGCCCCCGGTCGGAGGCCCCTTCGCAGCGTTTCGGCCAATCGTGCCCTCGCATATGCCAGGAGACTGGCTGAATTGGCATGGTGACAGAGGGTCAGGAGTGGCGATACTCGACTGACAGGGCGATTGAGTCATGAACGAACGCGCACTGCCGCGTGCTCTTCACGTCACTGTGCGTGACGTTCTCGTCGCCGGATACGCACGACCAGCAAGTCTGCGAGGCGAGAGCAAGCCCGCGCGGCGAGTGGGGCCGGGCGGGTCCGGCGGTGCGATCGGGGGAGCGAAGCGTGCACGACGAATTCCTGTGCCATGTCACCGCGTACGGCTGGTGCGGCGGTCAGCGCGTCGGCGTGCCCCTCGGTACCTATCGCGCCCCCACCCTGGCGCTCGCCCTGTGGTGGATGCGCGACCGTGCGTTATGGATCGCCGAACGCCTCGACCCACGTCCCGAGAACCCGAATTTCCCTCCCCGTGCGGTCGTCCCGGTCGCCGACACCGTACCCGACGTACCCAGCCAGCTGCGCGCCTGGTCCGCCGACGACGTGCAACAGGATCTCGTCGCCGAGGAGTTGGCCGCCGGGAACCTGGTCCGGATCGCCACCAACGACGACACCACGGAGTACGAACTGCTCGCGGAGTCCGTCGACGCCGTCCGCATGCAGCGCATCGCCCAGCGCATCGCCGCACCCGCCGCCTGACGCCGGGCTCGACCCGGCCCCGGTCCGTGCCGCACCTCGCCGAGCGCGCATATGGGGACCCATCGGTAGAATTTTCGACATGGCAGAGCGGTCGATCGCCTCGACTGCGCCCGCACTCGTGCTGGAGACCGAGTCGGGCTCGACCGTGCTGGCCCCGTCCCACGACTACCACGTGGGGCGCGACCCGCTCAGCGACGTCGTCCTCGACGACGACCGGGTCTCGTGGCACCACGCGGTGCTGCGGGCCGAGGCCGGCCACTGGACCATCGAGGACGAGAACAGCACCAACGGCACGTACGCCGACGGCCACCGGATCCACGAGTGGGACGTCGGCCCCGGCACGGTCATCCACTTCGGGAGTGTGCCCGACGGCCCCCGCGCGGTGCTCACCGGTCTCGCCCCCGAACGCCCCTCCGGCATCCACCGCCCCGCCACCACCGGCACCTTCCGCCAGCCCACCAGCGTCCACCCGCTGCCCGAGCGGACCGTCCGCATCGGCCGCGCAGCCGACAACGACCTGGTCATCGACGACCTCGTCGTCTCCCGCCGGCACGCCGAGCTGCGGGCGAGGCCGGAGGGCACGTACGAGATCGTCGACCTCGGCAGCCACAACGGCACCTACCTCAACGGCACCCCCGTCGACCGGGCGCCGGTCACTCCCGGTGACATCGTCGGCATCGGTCACTCCGCGTTCTGCCTGGTCGGCGACACACTCCAGGAGTACGTCGACACCGGAGAGGTCTCCCTCGACGTCCAGGAGCTCACGGTCGCCGTCGACCGCGGCCGGAAGACGTTGCTCGACGGGGTGTCGTTTCCGGTCGGCGAGAAATGCCTCCTCGCCGTCGTCGGCCCGAGCGGCGCCGGCAAGTCCACCCTCCTGAACGCCCTCACCGGCCAGCGCCCCGCCGACACCGGCACCGTCCTCTACGACGGCCGCGACCTGTACCGCGACTACGCGGAGCTGCGCCAGCGCATCGGCCTGGTCCCGCAGGACGACATCCTGCACGCCCAGCTGACCGTCCGCAGAGCCCTCTCCTACGCCGCCGAACTCCGCTTCCCCCAGGACACCGCGAAGGCCGAGCGGCAGGCCCGGGTCGACGAGGTGATCCGCGAACTCGGCCTGGAACAGCGCGCCGGCCAGCCCATCCACAGCCTCTCCGGCGGCCAGCGCAAACGGGTCAGCGTCGCCCTGGAACTCCTGACCAAACCCTCCCTGCTCTTCCTGGACGAACCGACCTCCGGGCTCGACCCCGGCATGGACCGCTCGGTGATGCACATGCTGCGCGGCCTCGCCGACGACGGCCGCACCGTCATCGTCGTCACCCACAGCGTCCTCAGCCTCGACGTCTGCGACCGCCTCCTCGTCCTCGCGCCCGGCGGCAAGGTCGCCTACTACGGCCCGCCGGAGGACACCCTCGCCTTCTTCGGCTTCCAGCAGTGGCCGGAGGCGTTCGAGGCCTTCGAACGGGACCGGGAGCGGGACTGGGCGGGGGAGTACCGCGACTCGCCCTTCCGGAGCCGGTACGTCACCGCCACCATGGACCGGCCCTACCAGGCCGAATCGGAACCGGTCGCCGTGGCGCCGCCGCCCAAGCCGCAGAGCTGGGGCGCCCAACTGGGAACACTGGTCCGCCGGTACACGGCCGCGCTCAGCGCCGACCGCACCTTCCTCGCCATCATGATCGCGCTGCCGTTCGTGATGGGGGCGATGGCCAGGGCACTCGCGGGCGGCACCCTGGACCGTGAGACCGCCATGAACGCACTGCTCATCCTCTGCGTGGGCGGCGTCCTGACGGGCGCTGCGAACGCCGTGCGCGAACTGGTCAAGGAGCGGGTCATCTACCGGCGCGAGAGAGCCGTGGGCCTGTCCAGATCCGCGTACCTGATGTCCAAGGTCGTCGTCCTCGGCACGGTCACCGTCCTCCAGGCCGTCGTCCTCACGCTGGTGGCGCTGCTCGGCGTCGACCTCAACGCCCCCGGCGGCGAAGGGGTGTTGCTGCCACCGCTGGTCGAGATCACGATCGCCGTGGCACTGCTCGCGTTCACCGCGATGATGCTCGGCCTGGTCGTCTCCGCGCTGGTCCGCAAGGAGGAGGTCACCATGCCGCTGCTGGTGCTCCTCGCGATCGTCCAGGTCGTGTTCTGCGGCGCCCTGCTGGACGTGCGGGGCACGATCGTCCTCGAACAGCTGGCGTGGCTGGTGCCGTCGCGGTGGGCGTTCGCCGCGATGGCCGGCACGATCGACCTGGAACGGATCGTCCCCGACACCTCTGACCCGCTGTTCGCGCACTCGGCGGGCGTCTGGCTGCTCGACCTCGGGATGCTTGTCGTCCTCTCGCTGCTCTGCGGCTGGGCCGTCGCCCGGCTGCTGCGCCGCCGTGAGCCCGCGGTGATGCGGAAGTAGCCGCCATGACGACCCCCGGCTTCCTGCCCACCCATGTCGTCCCGCCGGACGGCCTGCCCGCCTGGGAAAGCCCGGACCCGGCCCACCCGACCGTGGCCCTCGACGCGCTGCTGCCGGTCCAGCTGCTGGAGCGGCGCGGTGACTGGGGCCGGGTCCTGTGCGCCAACGGCTGGTCCGCCTGGGTCGACGGCCGCCTCCTCGTCGCCGTACCGCAGGACCCGCCCGCCGCCGGTGCCGCGCACACCCGCACGGCCGACCCGCGCCCGCTGCTGGCCCGCGCCGAGGAGGCCCTGACGCGCTACCGCACCGAGGCGGAGGCGCTGGCCGCCGGGCACCGCGACGGCGAGTCCTTCCGCGAGCGCACGAAGGGGCTGCGGATCGGGGTGGTCGTCGACGGCGAGTCGCTGTGGTTGTTCGACGCGGCGCACGAGCGGTGGGTGTACTGCGACGGGACACGGCTGAGCACGTTCGCCGCGGTGGACGAACCGCGCGAGACCCCTGCCGCCCCCCGCTTCACACCGGCAGCCGCCCCGGCCCCGGCTCCTGCATCGGCCCCGACACCGACCCGGGCTCCGTCTCCGGCATCGTCCCCGGCCCCGGAACCGACACC
This sequence comes from Streptomyces sp. 11x1, assembly GCF_032598905.1. Lineage (NCBI taxonomy): Bacteria > Bacillati > Actinomycetota > Actinomycetes > Kitasatosporales > Streptomycetaceae > Streptomyces > Streptomyces sp. 11x1. The sequence goes on from NZ_CP122458.1 coordinate 10,278,928, forward strand.
GACACGGGCCCCGGCTCCGGCAACGTCCCCGGAACCTACGAGGGTCGTGGGGGAGCCGGTGCGCGAACCGACGGACCGGCGAGCGGCCGACCCCTCACCCGCCGGGCCTCGGCCCGCCACCAGGCCGGCCGACCGGGGGCCGAGCGAGGACGAGCCCACGCGCCTGGTCCCGCCGGTGACCCGTGATGAGTGAGACGCAGCCGTACGCCGGGCGTCCCTCCGAGCTGGTCGGGCGGCGGATCGCCGGATACCGCGTCGAACGCGAGATCGGCCGGGGCGGGATGGCCGTCGTCTACCAGGCGCGGGACCTCCGGCTGGAGCGGACGGTCGCCCTGAAGCTGCTCGCCCCGGAACTGGCCCGCAACGACACCTTCCGGCGCCGCTTCACCCACGAGTCACGGGTGGCCGCCGCGATCGACCACCCCCACATCGTGCCGGTCTTCGAGGCGGGCGAGACGGACGGCGTCCTCTACATCGCGATGCGGTACGTCGCGGGCAGCGATCTGCGGCACCTGCTGGACCGGGAGGGGCCGCTGCCGGTCACGACCGCGACTCGCATCGCCGCCCAGGTCGCCTCCGCGCTCGACGCGGCGCACGACCACGGCCTGGTCCACCGGGACGTCAAGCCCGGCAACATCCTCGTCGCGCGGGGCACCGACAGCGACCACCCCGAGCACGTCTACCTCACCGACTTCGGCCTGACGAAGAAGTCGCTGTCCCTGACGGGCTTCACCACCGTCGGCCAGTTCGTGGGGACCCTCGACTACGTGGCACCGGAGCAGATCTCGGGCAAGCCGGTCGACGGCCGCTGCGACGTCTACAGCCTCGCCTGTGTCGTCCACGAGACGCTCGCCGGGCGGCCGCCCTTCCAACGGGACGACGACATGGCCCTGTTGTGGGCCCACCAGTACGACCAGCCGCCGCCGCTGACCGGCGTGCGCCCCGATCTGCCGCGCGCGGTGGACGACGTCATGGCGACCGCGCTGGCCAAGTCCCCGGACGACCGGTACGACTCCTGCCTCTCCTTCGTGGCGGCGCTCCGGGCCGCCGGCACCGCACGCGGCTTCCCGCCGGGGCACGCCCCGACCCGGGCGGTCGCACCGGCCGCGTCCGGACCGCACGACGCCCCGCCCGAGCCGCCCCGGTGGGCCGCACCCGTGTTCATCCGGTCCGACCGGCACCCCGGCTGACGTCGAGCCGCTCGATGTGGGCCACGTTCTCCCGGTCGTCGGCGTCCGAGCCGGCATCGGCGGCGAACCAGGCGTCCAGGATCTCCTTGAGCAGCGGCTCGGAGGTCAGCCGCAACCCGATCACCAGCACATTGGCGTCGTTCCACCGGCGGGCGCCGTCGGCCGTGTAGGCGTCCGTGCACAGGGCCGCCCGTACACCGGGCACCTTGTTCGCGGCGATCGACGCGCCCGTGCCTGTCCAGCAGCACACGACGGCCTGGTCGGACGCGCCGGAGGCGACCTCGCGCGCCGCCGCCTCGGAGCAGACGGCCCAGCGGGGGTCGTCCCCGGCGCGCAGCGCGCCGTGCGTCACGACGTCGTGGCCCCGGCCGCGCAACTCCGCGACGAGGAGACGCGCGAGAGGTTCGTCCATGTCGGAGGAGACGGAGATCCGCATGCTCCCGAGGCTACCCGGCTCCTAGGCTTGTTCTTTTCTCTTCTGACCTCGAACGGCGTCCCGAACACAGTCACTCACCATCTCGGCAAGCCGCTGATGCTCGCCGCCGCCGTTGCCGCCGGAACCCTGGCGAATGCGGCCGTGGCCATCGGCCTGAAGAGCCTGCGCCGCACGGCTCCGGCCACGGCGCCGAAGGGCACCGTGGGTGCCCGGCAGGCCGTACCCGTGTCCGGCTGTCCGATCCCTCCGCTCTCAGGGCCCGGCCGACCTCATGCCGCCGCGGCAGTCGGCCGGGCCCTCGGTTGAGCGGGACTCGCCGCGGCGGGATGCTGGAGGCAGCGCCCCCGGTGGGCGCGCAGCGCCGTGCTGGAAAGCGGCAGGAACGACGTCGGGGTGCACACCCATGGACAACGAGCCCGACACGACCACAGGAGCAGAGGGAACAACCGCACCCGACGACTTTGCGGTCGTCGTCGACGCCCGCGGAGTCGTCCTGGTGTGGAGCGCCGGGGCAGGCCGGCTGCTCGGGTACGAGCCCGAGGACGTGGTGGGCCGACCGGCCGCCCATCTGCGGGCCGCGAGGCTGCCCATCGCGCTGCGACGTCACCTGGCCGCCGGTGAGCCCTGGGTGAGTGACCTGGCCCTGCGGAGGCGGGACGGCGACCGGGTCACCGTGCGGCTCCGGGGCACGCCCCTGCTGGACGCGCGCGGCAGGATCCACTGGGTGGTCGGTCCGGCGGCGGTGACCTACTCCGCCGGGCCGACGGACGCGGGATCCGCCCAGCTGTGGGACCTCACGCTCGCACAGCTTCCGCTGCCCGTTGCCATCTACGACAGCGAGGCCCGGTTCGTCACCTGCAACCAGGTCATGAGCCAGGCCATGGGGCTGAACCCGGAGGAGATGGGCGGGAAGACGCTGTGGGAGATCTACCCCACCCCACCCCTGGACGAGATAGACCGGCTCCAGCACCAGGTCGTACGCACCGGCGAGATGATCTTCCGCGAGGAGCAGCCCTTCCGCGCCTCCGGTGAGGTCCGCGACCACGCGTGGTCGCTGTTCCTGTCCCCGGTGAAGGACAGGGCGGGCGCCGTGCTCGGACTGTCGGCCCTGGTCATCGACATCACCGAGCAGTACTGGGCCCGCCGGCGCCTGGCCGTGCTGAACGACGCCAGCGTGCGCATCGGCAGCACCCTCGACGTGACCCGGACCGCCGAGGAGCTGGCCGAGGTGGCGGTGACGGGGTTCGCCGACTTCGCCACCGTCGATCTGCTGGAGTCGGTCGTCCAGGGCCACGAGCCGCAGCCCGTGCCCCCGGACGCGTCGGTCGTCTGCCGCCGCACCGCGCAGCGGTCGGTGCTCCGTGGATGCCCGGAAGCCGTGGTCGCGACCGGCGACACCGACATCCACCCGCCGGGCTCCCCACCGGCCCAGGCCCTGATCACCGGCCGGGGCAGCCACCACAGCGCGGGCGACCCGCTGCTGCGTGCGTGGACGGCGGCCGTGCCGGGCCGCGCGGAGAACATACGGCGATTCAAGATCCACTCGCTGTTGATGGTGCCGCTCCGGGCCCGCGGCGTCACCCTGGGCGTGATGCAGCTGATGCGCCACCGCACCGAGGACGCCTTCGGTCAGGACGATCTGGTGCTCGCCGAGGAGATCGCCGCGAGAGCGGCCGTGAGCATCGACAACGCCCGCCGCTACACCCGTGAGCGCCGGACCGCGCTCGCCCTCCAGCGGAGTCTGCTGCCGGAGCGGCTGCCCGAGGTGGAGGCCGTGGACCTCGCCTACCGCTATCTGCCGGCCGGCCCGGGGGACGAGATCGGCGGGGACTGGTTCGATGTGATCTCCCTGTCCGGGGGACGGGTGGCGCTGGTGGTGGGCGACGTGGTGGGCCACGGTGTGCACGCCTCGGCCACGATGGGGCGGCTGCGCTCCGCGGTACGGACCCTCGCCGACGCCGACTTCACGCCCGACGAGCTGCTCACCCGCCTGGACGACCTGGTCATCCGCCTCGACCGGGAGGAGGGTCCGGACGCGCGACGCGCGACGGAGGAAGCCTCGGGCGAGGTCGGGGCCACCTGCCTCTACGCCGTCTACGACCCCGTCGCCGGTGTGTGCGACCTGGCGCGGGCCGGCCACCCGCCCCCCGTTCTGCTGCGCCCCGACGGCACGGCGGAGATTCTGGACCTGCCCCCCGGGCCACCGCTCGGCCTGGGCGGACTGCCCTTCGAGGCAGCCCGCGTCGACATGAGCGAGGGCAGCATGCTCGCCCTCTACACCGACGGCCTCGTCGAGGCTCCTGGTCGTGATGTCGACGTCGGACTCGACCTGCTCGCTGAGGCGCTGCGCTGCCCGGCCAGCGACCTGGAGGGGACCTGCGACGAGGTACTGCGCAAGGTGCAGCCCGACCCCCCGGCCGACGACATCGTCCTGCTCCTGGCCCGGACCGCCACGCTCGGCGCCGACCGGGTACGCACCTGGGAGCTGCCCATGGACCCTGCGGCCGTCGCGGGGGCACGCCGGGAGACCGGCGAGCAACTCGATGCCTGGGGACTGGCCGAGCTCGACTTCTCCACCGAGCTGATCGTCAGCGAGCTGGTCACCAACGCGATGCGTTATGGCAACGCCCCCATCCGGCTGCGGCTCATCCGCGCCGACGCCCTCGTCTGCGAGGTCTCCGACGGCGGCAGCGCCGCCCCGCACCTGCGACGTGCCCGCGTCTTCGACGAGGGTGGACGCGGACTGCTGCTCGTCGCCCAGATCGCCGAGCGCTGGGGCAGCCGCCAGACCTCCGTCGGCAAGACGATCTGGGCCGAGCAGCCCCTGCCGGGCACCGAGACCCCCATCTGACGGACGGCCGGTGGGCTTCCGGTCCTGAAGGTCGTCAGTCGGCGCTGAGGGGGACCTGTAGTCGTACGCGGTAGCCGCCTTCGGTGGTGGGGCCTGCGTTGAGGGTGCCGTGGAGGATGCCGGCTCGTTCTCGTAGTCCGACGAACCCTTGTCGTGATCCGGTGAGGTAGGCGTGGGTGCCGCTGGATTCGACGAGTTTGTGGAGGTCGGTGATGGTGGGTTGGGGGGAGTTAGGTGGAGTTGCGGCCGGAGGCGTGGAGCACGGTGACCATGGTGCGGAGTTCGTCCAGGGTGGTGACGCTCAGGGAGCGGATGTGATGATCGGCTGCGGTGCCGCGTTGGTCGCCGCGGCGGTCGCCGTGTGCATCCCCGGCGCACGGGCCGCCGCCGACTCCGGCCCGGAGGACCGGGAGACGAGCACGGTGGTGGCGCCGGCTTCCGCCACCTGAGAGGGCCGGGGCGGACGGGGAGGGACGTCCGGCGTGGTCAGCCCGTGCGGCACAGCAGGGCGGAGAGGGCGAGGCGGGAGGAGGAGGCCCAGTCCGCAGACCTGGGCAACGTCCTGCGGGCGGAAGGGGAGCCGAGCACGGCCGCCGCCGCCATCGCCGTCGCGGCCGGGGGTGTCAGCGCGTCGAGTTCGGCGATCAGCGGTTTCGCCTCGCGCAGCAGTCCGTCGATGTCGGTGCCGGGCCGGTCGGGCCAGTGGCCGGGACGCCAGTCCGCCGCGACGAGCAGGCGCAGCAGGAGCGGATTGCCCTCCGCGGCGGCGCACACCTGACCCGCGAACTCCCGCAGCGCGGCGGGCTCGTGCGCGTGCGGCACGCGACTCTCGGACACGGGCCGGTCGGCGAGCAGGGCGGCGGCCGCCTCCGCGTCGAGGGGACCCGGTTCGATCCGCGTCACCGTGCCGGCGCGGACCCCGTCCTCCAAGGCCTCCCGCAGCTCGGGCGGGGTCTGCCGGGGCCGGTGGGCGAGCGCGAGCACGAACGGGCCGGGCACCACGAAACGGACCAGCCGGACGAGCGCCGCCGTCGACACGGATCGCATCCGTGCACGTCGTCCAGCACCAGGACACCACCGGCGGCCCAGCGGGCGGGCCGGTCGCGGAACTCGGCGAACGCTGCGGGCGGTGGGCTTCTCCAGCCCCGACGGATCCCTGGGCTGTGTCGCCGGGATCGGTGCCGACGCCTGGGACCGGCTCCTCGGCACGCCCCACCCCGCCGCCCTGCACCCCTTCCCGCAGCTGGAGGGCCCCGGCACCGGGCCGCGTCCACCCCGGGCGACCTGCTCTTCCACATCCGGGCGGCACGCGTGGACCTCTGCTTCGCGCTGGCTGCCGAGATCATGCGGCAACTGCGCGGCGCGGTCGCCGTGGAGGACGAGGTCCAGGCCTTCGCGTCCTTCGACTCCCGCAATCTCCTCGGCTTCGTCGACGGCACCGAGAACCCGGTCGGGCGCCTGGCCGCCGACGCGGTGCTGGTCGGTGTCGAGGATCCCGGCCTCCGGGGCGGCAGCTATGTGCTTGTGCAGAAGTACCTGCATGACGTCGAGTCCTGGGAGAAGCTGCCCGTCGAGGCCCAGGAGAAGGTCATCGGCCGGACCAAGCTGACCAATCTGGAACTGGACGTGGAGGGTTCGCACGTCGACGTCAACACCCTCCTCGGACCGGACGGCACGGAGCAGCGCATACTGCGCGCCGCGATGCCGTTCGGCAGGCCCGGACAGGGCGAGTTCGGCACGTACTTCATCGCCTATGCCCGCGAGCCCTCGGTCCCCGAGGCGATGCTGCGCAGGATGTTCCTCGGCGAACCGCCGAACGGTCACGACCGGATCCTGGACTTCTCCCGGGCCGTGACCGGAACCATGTTCTTCGTGCCCTCGGCGGACTTCCTGCGCACCATCCCGGCCCGTCGCCCACCGATCTGGCCCGTCGCCCACCGATCTGACCCAGCGTCCGCCGATCCGACCGGGGCTCACCGAGCCGTCAGTACACGTCCTCGCCCTCGACGAACGTCCGCACCACCTCGATGTCCCCGATCCGGGACACGTCCACCCGGCGCGGATCGTCTCCCAGCGCGACGAGGTCGGCCCGCCTGCCGGGGGTGATGCTGCCCGCGTCGCCGTCCCAGTGGCAGGCGCGGGCGGCCTCGACGGTGTACGCGCGCAGCGCCTCCTCGACCGTGATCGCCTCGCCGGGGCCGATGAGGCGGCCGGACTCCGAGGCCCGCTCCACCATGAACTGGATCGCTCGCAGCGGGGCGCCGTTCGCGACCGGGCGGTCGGAGCTGCCGGCGACCCGGACACCGTGGTCGAGGAAGCCCCGGCCCCGGTACAGCCAGCCAGCCCGGTCCTCGCCCATGATCGTCGCGTAGTCGTCGCCGTAGTAGCGCAGGAAGCTCGGCTGGATGACGACGGTGACCCCCAGCGCGGCCAGCCGGGGCAGTTGGTCGGGGCGGACCAGCCCGGCGTGCTCGACGCGATGGCGCGCCTCCGGGCGGGGGCTCAGCTTCCGGGCCTTCTCCAGCGCGTCCAGGGCAACGTCCAGGGCCCGGTCGCCGATCGCGTGCACGGCCAGCTGCCAGCCCGCGAGGTGTCCCTCGACGATCGTGCTCTCCAGGACCTCGGGCTCGTGCATGAGCTGACCGGAACCGCCGGGGCCTGCGGGTGTCAGGTACGGGCTGGTGAGGGCCGCCGTACGGGCCATCATGCCGCCGTCGGTGAAGATCTTGAGCGAGCCCAGTGAGAGGGCGCCCTCGCCGAAGCCCGTGCGCAGGCCGAGGTCGATCGCCCGGCTCGTGGTGTCCTCGGCGTCCGCGCGGACCGGGCGCAGCGCGTCGGCGGCCACCATCAGCCGTACCCGCAGCGGCAGCCGGCCCGACTCGTGGGCGAGCTGGTACGCGGCGCCCTCGATGGGGCTGTGCCCGAACAGCCGTGCCCCGACGCCCGCTTCGGCGCACCCCGTGATGCCCTCGGAACGGCAGACGCGGGCGGCGTGCTCGATCGCCGTCGCCAGTTCGGCGAGCGAGTGCGGCGGCCGGGAGCGCAGCGCGGCCCCCATGGCGCCCTCCGCGAGGAAGCCGTCCGGCCGTGCCACCTCCGCCGGAAGCCCCGCGAGGACCGCCGAGTTGACGAGGCAGGCGTGCCCGGAGAGGTGACCCAGGTATACCTTGCGGCCGGCGCTGACGGTGTCGAGGTCGCGCGCCGTGAGCGGGCGGTCGAGGGTGCGCTGGTCGTAGCCGCCGAAGTCCACCCAGCCGCCGGCCGGGGCCTCGGCCACCGCCTCCGCGACCACCCGGAGCACGTCGTCGGCGCGCCGACTCGGCGCGACACCGGGCGCCTTGGCCTTCAGGCCCGCCCACGCCAGGTGCACATGGGCGTCGACGAAGCCGGGGAGCACGGTGGCGCCGTCCAGGTCCAGCGTCCGCCGCGCCGGAAGGTCCGCCACGTCCTCGTCCAGACCGACGACGCGCCCCCGCCAGATCCCGAGCTCCCGGGCGGCCGGGCGGTCCGGATCCATCGTGACGATGCGGGCGTTGGTGATCCTGGTGCTGAGCACGGACGGGTCCTTCCGGTCGGGGCGGTGCGCCCTGTGTGTTCTTGTGTCGGTGAAGTGGCTTGATATGTCTACGAGGTGACGGTCGGTTCGGCCAATGTCCCTGCGTTCGGGAGGCTGCTCAGGTCTCGAAGACGTCTCGGGGCTGGTCCAGGAAGACAAATGTAGTTAGCCTTACCTAAGTTTTCTTGTACGTCTCCTGTGTTGGCGAAACCGGTCCGGAGTGTTGCGTGAGAAAAGCGGACCCACCGGGACGGAACGTCCTGTGGCGTGCGGTCGGCGGACAGCGTCGGGACGTCCTGCTCGGCTCGGTCCTGGGGATGGGACACCAGACGGGCGAGGCCCTGGTGCCGGTGCTCATCGGACTGGCCATCGAACGCGGGGTCGTGGACGGCGACATCCCCGGACTGCTGCTGTGGCTGCTCGTCCTGGCCGCCGTGTACGTCGGGCTCTCCTTCAGCTTCCGGTTCAGCGCGCGGGCCGGTGAACGTGCCGCCGTCACCGCCGCGCACCACCTCCGGACCGCGCTCGTCGGCCGAGTCCTCGCCCCCGAGGGCGGCGCCGAACAGGGAAGGCTGTCCGGCGAGTTGACGAGCATCGCCACCGAGGACGCCAAGCGGGTCGGCGCCGTCGCCATGGCCCTCATCGTCGCCTGCGCGGCCACCGCCGGGCTCGTGGTCAGCGCGGTCGCCCTGCTGCGCGTCTCGCTCGTCCTCGGCCTGCTCGTCCTCCTGGGCACCCCCCTGCTGCTGTGGCTGGGACACCTGTTGAGCAAGCCCCTGGAACGGCGCAGCGAGACCGAACAGGACCGCGCCGCACAGGCCTCCGGTGTCGCCGCCGACCTGGTGGCCGGACTGCGCGTCCTCAAGGGCATCGGTGCCGAGCAGGCGGCCGTCGCCCGCTACCGGCGCGTCAGCCAGGACTCCCTCGCCGCGACCCTGCGCGCCGCCCGCGCCGAGGCCTGGCAGAACGGCGTCGTCACCATCCTCACCGGCGCCTTCATCGCCCTGGTCGCCCTCGTCGGCGGACGGCTCGCCGCACGCGGTGACATCGGCCTCGGCGAACTCGTCTCCTCCGTGGGGCTCGCCCTGTTCATCGTCGGCCCGCTCTCCGAGTTCGCGTGGATCAACACCGAACTCGCGCAGGGCCGCGCCTCCGCCGCCCGTATCGCCGAGGTGCTGGACGCCCCCGGGGCCGTACCCGCGCAGGGCCCCGCCGAGGCCCTCCCGGCGGCCGACGTCGAGGGACGGCTGACCCTGCGCGGCCTCACCCACGGCCCCCTGCGCGGGGTCGACCTCGACATCGCCCCCGGCGAGACCGTCGGCGTCGCCACCACCGACCCCGCCGACGCGACGGCGCTGCTGCGCTGCCTCGGCCGCCACACCGACCCCGACGACGGCTCCGTGGAACTGGACGGCACCGCGCTGACCGCGCTCGGACCGGACGCCGTCCGCGCCGCGATGCTCGTCGCCGAGCACGACGCCGACCTGTTCGAGGGCACGGTTCTGGACAACGTGACGGCGGCGATCGGCATCACGGCGCCGACGCCCGCGACGGTGGCCGTCACCGCCGCCATGGCCGCCTCCGGCACTGACGAGGTCGCCCGCGCGCTGCCCGACGGCGTGCACACCGCCGTCACCGCGCGCGGCCGTTCACTCTCCGGCGGCCAACGCCAGCGCGTGGCCCTGGCTCGCGCCCTGGCCGCCGACGCGCCGGTCCTCGTCGTGCACGAACCGGCGACCGCCGTCGACGCCGTCACCGAGAGCCGCATCGCCGCCGGCATCCGGGACGTCCGCGGCGGACGCACCACGCTCCTGGTGACCAACAGCCCCGCCCTGCTCGCCGTCACCGACCGTGTCGTCCTCCTCCACGAAGGCCGGGTCACCGCGACCGGCGACCACGAACGCCTCGTCCACGAGTGCGCCGACTACCGGACGGCGGTCCTCACATGACCGATCACGCCGCATCCGCGGGGACCGACGAGGCCGCGGAGGCCCCTCGACACGCCGAGACCGCGCGAGCCGGGGGAGCCGGGGGCGCCGGGGGAGTCCTCCGAGGCCGAGACGCGGCAGCGCTCGCCGAAGCCGGCCCGCCCGCCGAGGGCGCGGACGCGGGGAAAGACGTCCGGTCGGTCGTGGCCGCGGACGACGCCGGAACCGTCCGGCCCGACGAGGCCGTGGGCGTCGCCGAAGCCGGGGAAGTCGGCCACGGCGTCGGAGCCGTCGAGGCCCACTCCCGGAGCAGTGACCAGGCCGGACCCGTGCTGCTGCCCGTCGCCACGCCCGCCCGTACGCGTGCCGCGGTCGCCGAACTTCTGCGGCCGCAGCGGCGGTTGGCGGTGTCCGCGTTCGCCGTCATGGTCGGGTCCACCGCCCTCGGCCTGCTCGTGCAACCCCTGCTCGGCCGGATCGTCGACCTGGCCGCCGACCGGGGATCCGCCGACGCCATCACCGGCACCGCGGCGCTCCTCGTGGCCGTCGCCGTCGCGCAGGGCGTCACCGCCGGGTTCGGGCTGTCGCAGATCGCCCGGCTCGGCGAGACGACCCTGGCCCGGCTGCGCGAACGCTTCGTCGAGCGTGCCCTGGCCCTCCCCCTGGACCGCGTGGAGAAGGCCGGCGCCGGCGACCTGACCGCCCGGGTCACCGCCGACGTCTCCCTCATCGCCGACGCCGTACGCAACGCGTTGCCCGCGCTCGGCCGGTCGGTGCTCACCATCGTCCTCACCTTCGGCGCCCTCGCCCTGCTCGACTGGCGGTTCCTGCTGGCCGCGCTCCTCGCGGTTCCCGTGCAGGCGGCCACCGCCCGCTGGTACGTCGCCCGCGCCATCCCGCTCTACGCCGAGCAGCGGGTGGCCGCCGGCGCCCAGCAGCAGCAGATGCTCGACACCATCGGCGGCAGCTCCACCGTGCGCGCGTTCCGGCTGGGCCGCGAGCACACCGAGCGGGTCACCGAACGGTCGTCGTCGGTGGTGGCGCTGACCATGCGGGGCGTGCGGCTCGTCCTCGGCTTCTACAGCAGGCTGCACATCGCCGAGTACATCGGGCTCGCCGCCGTCCTCGTCGCCGGCTACTGGCTGGTCCGCGACGGCTCCGCCAGCATCGGCATGGCGACCGCCGCCGCCCTGTACTTCCACAGCCTGTTCGGCCCCGTCAACGCGGCCCTCGCCCTCCTCGACGACGCACAGTCGGCCACGGCGGGCCTCGCCCGGCTCGTCGGCGTCACCGACGAACCCGTGGCCCCGCCCCCGACACGCACCGTCGCGGCCGGCGGTGTCGACGTCACCGTCCGGGGGCTCGGCCACGCCTACCGGCCGGGCCACCCCGTCCTGCACGACATCCACCTGACGATCCGCCACGGCGAACGCGTGGCACTCGTCGGCGCCAGCGGTGCCGGCAAGACCACCCTGGCGCGACTCGTCGCGGGCATCCAGCCGCCCACCACCGGCGCCGTCCTGGTGGGCGGGATCCCGCCCACCGAACTCGGCTCCGCCGCCTCCCGCACCATCGCCCTGATCACCCAGGAGACCCATGTCTTCGCGGGCCCCCTCGCCGACGACCTGCGGCTCGCCAGGCCCGACGCCACCGACGCCGAACTGCGCGCCGCGCTCGACCGGGTCGACGCCCTGGCCTGGGCCGAGGCCCTGCCCGACGGCCTCGCCACGGTCGTCGGCGACGGCGGTCACCGGCTCAGCGGCGAACGGACCCAGGCCCTCGCCCTGGCCCGGCTGATCCTCGCCGACCCGCCCCTGGTGATCCTCGACGAGGCCACGGCGGAGGCGGGCAGCGCCGGAGCCCGCACGCTGGAGAAGGCCGTCGCCCGCGCCGTCGACGGCCGGACCGCGCTGATCGTCGCCCACCGCCTCAGCCAGGCGGCGACCGCCGACCGCGTCGTCGTCATGGAGGACGGCCGCGTGGTCGAGAGCGGCACCCACGACGAACTCCATGCCGCGCGAGGCCCCTACGCCGCCCTCTGGGCGGCCTGGTCGGACGCCCGCGACACCGGCCCCCGGCCGGCCCCCGAGCCCCCCACACGCACCGCTCCGCAGAAACCCGAACCGAAGGACCGCTGATGTTCCGCTCCCGCAGAGCGCCACGGCTCGCCGTCGTGCTCGCCTCCGCCACCCTGCTCCTCGCCACCGCGTGCGGGGGCGGCTCCGACTCCGACGACGCGTCGGGCGCCGGCGCGGAGGCGAGCACCTCCTCCGGCGACTCCGCCTTCCCGGTCTCCCTCGACCACAAGTACGGCAGCATCACGATCAAGGCCGAACCCAAGCGGATCGTCACCGTCGGCCTCACCGACCAGGACGCGGTCCTCGCCCTCGGCAAGGTGCCGGTCGGCACCACCGAATGGCTCGGCGGCTACAAGGGCGCCATCGGCCCCTGGGCCGAGGACAAGCTCGGCTCCGCCGAGGCGCCGACCGTCCTGAAGGACACCGGCACCGGCCCGCAGGTGGAGAAGATCGCCGCCCTCAAGCCCGACCTGATCCTCGCGGTGTACGGCGGACTGACCAAGGAACAGTACGAGTCGCTGTCGAAGTTCGCGCCCGTGGTCGCCCAGCCGAAGGCGTACAACGACTACGGCGTCCCGTGGCAGGAGCAGACCGAGACCATCGGCAAGGCGCTCGGCAAGCCCGAGGAGGCCGCGAAGGCGGTCGCCGACACCGAGGCGAAGATCAAGGCCGCCGCCGACGACACCCCCGGCTTCAAGGGCGCCTCGGCGGTCATGGCGACCCCGTACGAGGGCATGTTCGTCTTCGGCAGCCAGGACGCCCGCTCCCGTCTGCTGACCGGCCTCGGCTTCACCCTGCCGGCAGACCTGGACAAGGCGATCGGCGACAAGTTCGGCGCGAACATCAGCAAGGAGCGCACCGACCTGCTCGACCAGGACGCCGTCGTGTGGATCGTCGGCGACCCCGCGAAGGACGCCGCGAAGCTGCACAAGGACGCCTCCTACAAGGACCTGAAGGTCGTGAAGGAGGGCCGCGAGGTCTTCGTGAACGAGAGCAGCGACTACGGCAACGCCACGTCCTTCGTCTCGGTCCTCAGCCTGCCGTACGTGGTGGAGCGGCTGGCTCCGCAGCTGGCCGCGGCCGTCGACGGCAAGACGGACACCGAGGTGGAGCAGCCCGCCTCCTGACGCGGGCGGCGACAACGCGGCACGAGGGGGGCCTGTCACCGACCGGCCCCCTCTCGTTTACCTGGTGTCAGCCGTCCATCGACTCCGCCAGGCTGCGCGGCCGCATGTCCGTCCAGTGCGTCTCGACGTGCTCCAGGCAGGACTGCCGCGAGTCGGGTCCGTGGACCACCCGCCAGCCGGCGGGCACGTCCACGAAGTCCGGCCACAGGCTGTGCTGGTTCTCGTCGTTGACCAGCACCAGGTAGGTGCCCTCGGGGTCCTCGAACGGGTTGCTCATGCCACTCCTCTTTCTCACTTCGGGTTCCGCTCGGCCCACGCGACGAGCCCCCGTAGGGCCCGGAACCAGGTCTCGGCGAGATCCTGGACCGTGTCGCGCGGCAGCAGTCCTTCCAGATACGACCAGTGCGCGGCCAGCACCGGCCCGTCCGCCCGGTCCTCGGTCACCACGTTGATCTCCAGCGCGTGGCCCTCCCGCATCGCGTCCTCCGACCCGATGTCCGCCGCGTCCTCCTCCGGCGCGTACGACCAGTCCGTCTCCTCCGGGATGCCGAACCGGCCCAGGTAGTTGAACTCGACGCGCGGCGGCTCGTAGGCCGCCAGCACCGTGCGGGTACGGGGGTTGAGGTATCGCAGCATCCCGTAGCCCACCCCGTTCGCGGGCAGCGCCGCCAGGTGCTCCCGCACCCGGCGCACCGCCTCGGCCGCCGCCGGGGCCCCGGCGAAGGCCTCGGCGGGGTCGGCCGGTCCCGGATCCAGCCGGACCGGGTAGACGCTGGTGAACCAGCCGACCGTACGCGACAGGTCGATCCCGTCGCCGCCCAACTCCTCCTCCCTACCGTGCCCTTCGAGGTCGACGAGGACCGAACCGTCCCCGCTGCCGTCCCGGCGCCGCCGGTCCGCGAAGGCGAGCGCGAGCCCGGCGAGAAGGACGTCGTTGACGGCGGCCCCGAACGCGGCGGGCACCGCCGACAGCAGGGGGCCGGTGTGCTCGGCCGGCAGCCGGAGGACGACCTCGCGACGGGTGGCGCTGGTGTCGCGGTCGGGGTCGCGGTCCCGGGACAGCGGCAGGGAGGCCGCGCCGTCGGCGAGAACCGCCTCCCACACGGGGAGTTCGGCCTCCCGCTCGGGCCGCTGGGCCAGCTCCGTGAGCAGCCTCGACCAGCGGGCGAACGAGGTCTCGACGGGCAGCAGCCCGACGGGCCGTCCCGCCGACACGTCCTGCCAGGCCGCGGCGAGGTCCGGCAGCAGCACCCGCCACGACACACCGTCCACGACGAGGTGATGGCCCATCAGCAGCAGCCGCCCCGGGGCGTCGCCGGCGTCGAACCACACGGCCCTGACCATGATTCCGGCATCGGGGTCGAGCAACGCCCGTGCCGCGACGGTGTGTTCCCGTACGGCCTCGCCGACCGCGGTCGCGTCCAGACCGCGGACATCGACCCGTTCGATCCAGCCGGCCGGGTCGACCGTGCCGACGTGCGGCACGTGCAGCGACCACTGCTCGGTGTCCTCGACGGAGGGCCGGACCAGGGTGGCCCGTAGCAGGTCGTGCCGGTCGGCGAGCGCCCGCAGCACGGCGGTCAGACCGGCCAGGTCCAGGGCCGCCGGAGTGCGGACCAGGGCCGCCTGGTGGTAGGAGGCGAAGGGGCCGCCCAGTTCGCGCAGCCAGTGCATGACCGGGGTGAGCGGCACCGTGCCGGTACCGTCGTCCGCCGGACGCGGCGCCGAGACGTCGGCCGCCTCGGCCACCGTGCCCAATGCGGCCGGCGTGCGGTGTCGGAAGACCAGCCTCGGACTGATCCTCAGTCCTGCCGCGCGGGCCCGGCCCACGAGCTGCATGGCGACGATGCTGTCACCGCCGAGGGCGAAGAAGTCGTCGTCCGCACCGACCCGTTCGAGCCCCAGCACCTCCGCGAAGACCGTGCACAGCACCTCCTCCACGGGCGTCGAGGGTGCCCGTCCCGAGGACAGCGCGGAAAAGTCCGGCGTGGGCAGGGCGGACCGGTCCAACTTGCCGTTGGCCAGCTGCGGGAACCGCGCCAGGGCGACCACGGCCGCCGGGACCATGTGGTCGGGGAGCCGTCCGGCGACATGGGCACGCAACGCCGCCGGGTCGGGCGCACGGCCCGGGGCCGACACCACATGGGCCACGAGCAGCTTGCGCGACCCGTCCTGATGGACCGTCACCAGAGCCTGCGCGACCTCCGGATGGGCGGTCAGCGCGGCCTCGATCTCGGCGGGCTCGATCCGGAAACCGCGGATCTTGACCTGGTCGTCGGCGCGGCCGAGGTAGTCGATCCGTCCGTCGCCGGTCCAGCGGGCCAGGTCGCCGGTGCGGTACAGCCGTGATCCGGCC
The DNA here is from genome assembly GCF_032598905.1 of Streptomyces sp. 11x1. NCBI lineage: Bacteria > Bacillati > Actinomycetota > Actinomycetes > Kitasatosporales > Streptomycetaceae > Streptomyces > Streptomyces sp. 11x1. Next base: position 10,294,450 of record NZ_CP122458.1, read on the forward strand.
GGACCGAACGGGTCGGCCACGAACCGCTCCGCCGTCAGACCCGGGCTGCCCAGATACCCCCGGGCGAGACCGCCGCCCGCCAGGTACAGCTCACCGGGAACGCCGGGCGGCACCGGCCGCAGCCGGTCGTCGAGGACGTACGCCCGGGTGCCGGCCACCGGCCGCCCCACGAGCGGCCGTTCGCTGTCGCGGACGCGTCCCACGAGGGCGTCCACGGTCGACTCGGTCGGCCCGTACAGGTTGAACGCCTCGGTGCCGGGCAGTTCGGACAGCCGCTTCCACAGGGCGACGGGCACCGCCTCGCCGCCCACGCCGACGACCGCGAGCGGGCAGTCGCCGCCCCGCAGCAGCCCGCTGTCGGCCATCTGCGCGAAGAACGACGGCGTGACCTCCAGGAAGTCGAAGCGGTGCCGGAGCACGGCCTCGGTGACCAGCTCCGGGTCGCGCCGGACCTCCTCCGACAGCACATGGACGCAGTGCCCGTCCAGCAGCCACAGCTGCGGCTGCCAGGACGCGTCGAAGAAGAACGACCAGGCGTGACCGACCCGCAGATGACGCCGCCCGGCCGCCTCGATCGCGGGCGCGTACAGCGTCTCGCGGTGGCTGTGGAAGAGGTTGCCGAGCGTCTCGTGGGTGATCACGACACCCTTGGGGCGGCCGGTGGAGCCCGAGGTGTAGATGACGTACGCCGGGTGGCGGGGCGTCAGCGGGGCTCGGCGGTCGGTGTCGGTGAGGTCGGCCGGGTCCTGGGCCGCGAGCCGTTCCCGGGTGCCGGGATCGTCCAGCCGCAGCGCGGCGATGCCGGGCGGCAGTCCGGCGCCGGACTCGCGGGTCGTCAGGGTGAGGACCGGACCGGCGTCGGCGAGGACGTCTGCCGTACGCTCGACCGGGGCGTCCGGGTCGAGCGGCAGATACGCCGCTCCCGCCTTGTGCACCGCGAGGACGGCCGTGAGGAAGTGGGCGGTGCGCGGCAGCGCGAGCGCGACGAACCGCTCCGGTCCCGCGCCCGCCTCGACGAGCAGCCGGGCCAACCGGTTGGCGTCCGCGTTCAGTTCGGCGAAGGTCAGCTCCACGCCGTCGGAGGCCGTGGCGGGCAGGTCGCCGTGGAGGCGCGCCCGCTCCTCGAAGAGCGCGGGCACCGTGGTGGGCCCACCGGCGACCGGCGTGCTGTGCCAGCCGCCGAGCAGCCGGGCCCGTTCGTCCGGGGCGAGGATGTCGATGCCGCCGAGCGGGGTGTCCGGATCGGCGGTCACGGCGCGCAGGACGCGCCGCAGCCGGTCCGCGAACGACTGGGCGGTGGCCGGGTCGAAGAGATCGGCGCTGTACTCCAGGACGCCGTCCACGCCGGTGCCGTCGCCGCGCTCGACGAAGTCGAAGGACAGGTCGAACTTGGCGGTCGTCTGCGGCACGTCGTCCCGGCGGGCGGTCAGCCCGGCCAGGCCGGACAGCCCCGTCTCGTCGCCGGAGGCGAGATACACGACCATCACCTGGAACAGCGGGTGACGGGCGAGCGAGCGGGCCGGGTTGAGCACCTCCACCAGCCGCTCGAAGGGCACGTTCTGGTGGTCGAAGGCGGCGAGGTCCGCCTCCCGGACACGCCCGAGCAGCTCCCGGAACGTCGGGTCCCCGGAGGTGTCGGTGCGCAGCACCAGCGTGTTGAGGAAGAACCCGACCAGGTCGTCCAGTCCCGCGTCGGTGCGGCCGGAGATCGGGCTGCCGATGGGGATGTCGTCGCCCGCGCCGAGCCGGGACAGGAGCGTCGCCACGGCCGCTTGGAGCACCATGAACACACTGACCCCGTTTTCCCGGGCCAACCCGTCCAGCGAGGCGGCGAGTTCGGCGTCCAGCGACAGATCGGCGGAGCCGCCCCGGTAGGTGGACTCCAGCGGACGCGGCCGGTCCACGGGCAGCGCCAGCTCCTCGGGCAGCCCGGCCAACGCCTGCTTCCAGTACGCGACCTGCCGTGCCGCGAGACTGCCCGCGTCCTTCTCGTCGCCGAGGACGTCGCGCTGCCACAGCGTGTAGTCGGCGTACTGGACCGGCAGCGGCTCCCACTCGGGCGCGCGCCCGGCCCTGCGGGCGGCGTAGGCGAGCCCGAGGTCCCGGTGCAGCGGTCCCTCGGACCACTCGTCCCCGGCGATGTGGTGCAGGAGCAGCAGGACGGTCCACTCCTCCTCGCCGGTGCGGAACACATGGACCCGCAGCGGGAGTTCACGCTCCAGCGCGAAGCCGTACGTGCCGGCCTCCGCCAGCAGTTCGGGCAGCAGCTCGTCGTCCGTGTCGACGACCTCGAACGGGACCCGGACGTCCCCCGGCGCCAGGACCAGCTGGTGGGCCCGGCCCTCGTCGTCGGGGAAGACCGTGCGCAGCGTCTCGTGCCGGACGACCAGATCGTGCACGGCCGCCCGCAACGCCTCGACGTCCAGCGCGCCCGTCAGCCGCCAGGCCGAGGGGATGTTGTACGTCGCGCTGGGGCCCTCCACCTGGTACAGCACCCACAGCCGCTGCTGGGCGGAGGACAGCGGCAGCCGCTCGGGGCGTTCCCGGACCGTCAGCGCCGGGCGGGCGGTCCCCGCCGTGTCCGCCGTGTCGGCCAGCCTCCGCGCGAGCCGGGCCACCGTCGGCGCGTCGAACACCGTGCGCAGCGACACCTCGGACCCGAACGCGGCCCGGACGCCTGCGACCAGCCGCATGGCCAGCAGCGAATGGCCGCCCAGGGCGAAGAAGTCGTCGTCGACGCCGACCCGGTCCACGCCCAGCACCTGGGCGAACAGACCGCGCAGGATCTCCTCCCGCGGGCTCCCCGCCCGGCCGCCGGTGCCGCCGCCCGCCGTGAAGTCGGGCGCGGGCAGCGCACGCCGGTCCAGCTTGCCGTTGGACGTCAGCGGCAGCGCGTCGAGGACGACGACCGCCGCGGGCACCATGTGCTCGGGCAGCGCGGCGGCGGTGTGGGCTCGCAGGACCGCCGGGTCGGCGGCTTCTCCGGCGGCGGGGACGACGTACGCGACGAGCCGCTGGTCGTGGGGGACGACGACCGCGTGGGCGACGGACGCGTGCCGCGCGAGCACGACCTCGACCTCTCCGGGCTCGATGCGCACACCACGGATCTTGACCTGGTGGTCGGTGCGGCCGAGGAAGTCGAGCGTGCCGTCGGGCAGCCAACGGGCCAGGTCGCCCGTCCGGTACATTCGCGCGCCCGGCCCGCCGTACGGGTCCGCGACGAACCGCTCGGCCGTGAGCCCGGGACGGTCGAGGTAGCCCCGGGCGAGCTGGACGCCCGCCAGATAGAGCTCTCCCGCCACACCGGGCGGCACCGGCCGCAGCGCCGTGTCGAGGACGTAGGTCCGGGTGTTCCACACGGGACGCCCGATCACCACCCGGTCGGCCCCGGGCAGGACCCGGCCGGCCGTGACGTCGACCGAGGCCTCCGTCGGCCCGTACAGGTTGTGCAGTGCCGCCGGGAGCACCTCGTGGAAGCGCTCGGCCACCGCCGGCGGCAGTGCCTCGCCACTGCACATCACCCGGCGCAGACCCGTGCAGCGCGCGGCGGTCGGCTCCTCCAGGAACACCTGGAGCATCGACGGCACGAAGTGCGTGGTGGTCACGCCCTGCTCGCGGATCACCCGGGCCAGATACACCGGGTCCCGGTGGCCGTCCGGCCGGGCGACCACCAGCGCGGCGCCGGTGATCAGCGGCCAGAAGAACTCCCACACCGACACGTCGAAGCCGGCCGGGGTCTTCTGCAGCACCCGGTCGTCGGGACCGAGCCCGTACGCGTCCTGCATCCACAGCAGCCGGTTGACGATGCCCTCGTGCGGCACGACGACCCCCTTGGGGCGGCCGGTCGACCCTGAGGTGTAGATGACGTAGGCCGGGCTCGCCGGGTCGTACCCGGTGGGGAGTTCACCCTCGGAGCCCTGCGGCAGCACGTCCTCGACGACGCACACCGGCCGGGCTTCCTCCAGCATGAGCGCCCGCCGATCCCGCGGCTGGTCGGCCTCCAGGGGCAGATAGGCGCCACCGGCCCGGTGCACCGCCAGCAGGGCGACCACCAGGTCCACCGAACGCGGCAGCGCCACCGCCACCGTGCGCTCAGGACCCACGCCCATCCCCGCCAGCACCCGCGCGGTCCGCTCGACCCGTGCGTCCAACTCGGCGTACGTCAGGCGCTGTTCGTCGTGCACGAGGGCGAGCGCGTCCGGGGTCCGCGCCACCTGGGCGCGGAACAGCTCCGACAGGGTGGTCGCGGGCACCTCCCGTCCGGTGTCGTTCCACCGGACCAGCACCGACTCCCGCTCGGCCTCCTCCAGCACCTCCAGCTCCCGCACCGGCGTGTCCGGTGCGTCGGCGACCTGCTCCAGCAGCCGGGCGAGCCGCCCGGCCGTACGCCGGGCCGTCTCGTCGTCGTAGAGGTCGAGCGCGTACTCCAGCAGCAGGGTGAGACGGTCCCGTCCCACCTCGTCGACGAAGGTGAAGTGCAGGTCGAACTTGGCCATGCCGGTGTCCATGTCGAACCACTCGGTCGGCATGCCCAGCACGTCAGGGTCGCCGTCGGGCCGGTAGTGGTAGCCCAGCATGACCTGGAAGAGCGGGTTGCGACCGGCCACCCGAGGCGGGTTCACGGCCTCCACCACGTGGTCGAACGGCAGGTCCTGGTGCTCGAACGCCTGGAGCGCCGACTCCCGCACCCGGTCCAGGAGCTGAGTGAACGTCAGGTCGGACGGACCGTCCTCGGCGCCCGACAGATCGGTGCGCAGCACCAGCGTGTTGACGAAGAAGCCGACCAGGTCGTCGAGGGCGTCGTCCGTACGTCCCGCGATGGGTGCCCCGAGCGGAATGTCGTCCCCGGCGCCCAGCCGGTGCAGCAGCGCCGCCGTGGCCGCCTGGAACAGCATGAACATACTGGTGTTCGTGGCGGCGGACAGCTCGCGCAGCGCCCGTCCGGTGGCGGGGGACAGCTCCAGACGCACCTTGCCGCCCCGCCCGGTGGGCGCGTCCGGCCGGGGCCGGTCCAGGGGCAGCGACAGCTCCTCGGGCAGCTCCCGCAACGCGTCGGTCCAGTGGGCGAGTTGGGCCGCACCGACCTGCCCGAGCAGTTTGTCCTGCCAGAGGGTGTAGTCGGCGTACTGCACCGGCAGCGGCGCCCACCCCGGCGTGTGGCCCTCGGTCCGGGCCCGGTACGCGGTGGTGAGATCGGCGAGGAAGGGCCGGTCCGACCACTCGTCGGTGGTGATGTGGTGCAGGACCAGCGTCACCACGTGCTCGGCGGGGCCGAGCCGCAACACCTCCGTGCGAACCGGCAGTTCGGTGCTCAGGTCGAACGGCCGCCGCTGTGCCGCCTCGATCCGGCTCGCCAGGTCCTCCTCGCTGACCTCGGCGACCTGGAAGGCGGGTTCGGCCGCACCCGGCGCCACGATCCACTGGTAGGGCTCGCCGTCCTCCTCCAGGAAACGGGTCCGCAGAACCTCGTGACGGTCCGTCACATCGACTAGGGCCGCCCGCAGCGCGACGAGGTCCAGCTCGCCGCGCAGCCGGAAGACGAGGGGGAAGTTGTAGGCCACCCCGCCGCCGGTGAGCCGCTCCACCAGCCACAGCCGCCGCTGTGCCGCCGACAGCGGGATGCGCGCGGGCCGCTCGGCGACCGTCCGCAGGGCGGGCCGCGCGGGACGTCCGGTGCCCGCCCGTAGCGCCAGTGCCTCCGGAGTGGGCGCCTCGAACAGGTCACGGATGGCCAGCTCGGCGCCCAGTTCGGTACGGGCGCGGCTGATCAGCCGGGTCGCGAGCAGCGAGTGGCCGCCCAGGTCGAAGAAGTTGTCCTCGGCACCGGTGCGGGGCAGCCCCAGCACCTCGGCGAAGAGCCGGCACAGCACCTCCTCGACGGGGGTGCGCGGGCCGCGCCCGGCCGACAGGGCGACCGCCGGCTCGGCGTCCGGCAGGGCGCGCACGTCCAGCTTGCCGTTGTCGTTCATCGGCAGGCCGGGCAGCACCACGAACGCGGCGGGCACCATGTAGCCGGGCAGCCGCTGTCCGAGGTCGTCGCGGAGCCGCCGGACGAGCGCGGTGTGGCCGCGTCCGGCCGCCGGCGTGTTGGCGTACGGAGCGGTGGCGTCGCGGTCGGCGCGCGGCCGGTACAGGCCGGCCGTCCGGGCGGTGTCGGTGCCGGGCACGAACACGGCCTCGTAGACACCGGGTTCGGCGGACCACGTGGTGAGCAGCCGGTAGCCGCGTGCCGCCGCGGTCTCCCGCAGATCCTCCGGTTCCACGCCGGTCGCGGCGACGGGCGACGGGCGGCCGGTGTCCAGGGCCCGCAGCCCGGCGAGGTCGACGGCGGTACGGGCGTCCGGGACGCCCCGCACCCGCAGCGGTCCGCCGCCGTCGAGCCGGTCGAGGAGCGCCTCCCGTCCGGTCCAGTCGAGGGCCGGGACACCGTCCAGCGAGAGGCCGGCGGCTCCCTCGTAGAGCACCACGTCGTACCGGTAGCGGGTCAGCTCGTTGTGGTGGCGGCCCGCCTTGGTGCGCAGGTCCACGCCGACACCGAGGGTGGTGAACCAGTCCGGGTCGACGAGGAGTTCCTTCTCCAGCGCGAGACCCCGCTCCACCGCCCGGCGCAGCACCTCGGGCTCGGTGTCAGCGTCGGCGCGGGCGGCCTGGATGCCGGACTGGAACACCCGGGCCTGACGCAGGTCGCGGACGTCCCCAAGGAACAGGGCACCGCCGGGCGCGAGCAGGCCGAGCGCGCCCCGGATCACCTGGTGGAGGTGGTCCAGGCTCGGGAAGTACTGGACGACGGAATTGATGACGATCGTGTCGAAGAACCCGGCGGGCAGGCCGTCGGTCACCTCGGCCGCCTGGCAGCGGAGTTCGACCTTCCCGGCCAGCAGCGGGTCGCTCCGCACGCCCTCGGTGAGCTTGCGGATCACGGGCGCGGCGAAGTCGGTCGCCCAGTACGCCTCCGCGTCCGGGGCGAGCTTCGACAGCAGCAGACCCGAGCCGACACCGATCTCCAGGATGCGGCGCGGCCCCAGCTCGCGGATGCGTTCCACGGTGGCCGCGCGCCACTCCCGCATGTGTTCCACGGGGATCGGCGTGCCGTCGTAGGAGCTGTCCCAGCCCGCGAAGTCCTCGGTGAACAGGGCGGTGCCGATCTCGGTGTACTCGGCGGAGTAGATCTCCCGCCACTCACCGATCTGCTCCCGTTCGGCCGAGTCCCGGGCGTCCTGGTCGAGTTCGGCGGGCACGACGTAGCCCACGAGCCGCTTCGTACCCGGCGCCGAGGTGTCGTCGCGGGCGATCACGGCCGCCTGGGACACCTCGGGATGCTGAGCGAGCGCGGCCTCGATCTCGCCCAGCTCGACCCGGTAGCCCCGGATCTTGACCTGGTCGTCGGTCCGGCCGAGGAAGTCCAGGTTGCCGTCGGCGCGCCGGCGTACCAGGTCGCCGGTGCGGTACATGCGCTCACCCGGCAGTCCGTACGGGTCCGCCACGAAACGCTCGGCGGTCAGTCCCGGCCGGTCGAGATAGCCGCGCGCCAGGCCGACACCCGCGATGAACAGCTCGCCCGCCACCCCGTCCGGCACCGGACGCATCCAGGTGTCGAGAACGCGGGCCCGGGTGGCGCGGATCGGCCTGCCGACGGTCGGGGTGGCACTGTCCTCCGTGCCGCCGCCGAGGGTGTTGATCGTGTACTCGGTCGGGCCGTACAGGTTGTAGCCGTACGTGCCCTCGGTGTCCCGCAGGGTGTTCCACACCGTCTCGGTGACGGCCTCGCCGCCGAGCAGCACCAACGGCGGCCGATGCCCCTCCAACAGGCCCTCCTCGATGAGGAGATGGGCGTAGGTGGGGGTCACGTTGACGACGTCGACCCGGTGTTCCTCGCAGTACGCCACCAGCGCGGTCGCGTCCCGCCGCAGCTCCTCGTCGCAGATGTGCACCTCATGCCCCTCGACGAGCCACAGCAGCTCCTCCCAGGACATGTCGAACGCGAACGACACGGTGTGCGCGATCCGCAGCCGCCGCCCGCCCGCCGACGCGATCGCCGGCGCGAAGATCTCCTTCTGGTGGTTGAGCTGCATGTTCGTCAGACCGATGTACGGCGTGACGACACCCTTGGGGCGGCCCGTGGAGCCCGAGGTGTAGATGACGTACGCCGGGTGGTCCAGGCTGAAGGACACCGACACCGGGCCCGCCGGGAAGGCCGCCAGCTCGGCCGCCACCGCCGGGTCGTCGAGCAGGACGCGCGGCGTGTCGCCCGTCAGCGTCCGGGACACGGCCTCGGTGGACAGCAGGAGCAGCGGGCGGGCGTCCGCCAGCATCAGCGACAGCCGGTCGGCGGGGTGGTCCAGCTCCAGCGGCAGGTACGCCGACCCCGTGCGCAGCACCGCGAACAGCGCGACCACCATGTCGATCGAGCGGGGCAGCCCGAGCGCGATCACCCGCTCCGGTCCGGCGCCCCGCGCGAGCAGCAGCCGGGCCATCCGGTCGCAGCGCGCGTCGAGTTCGGCGTACGTGAGGGTCCGCGCGCCGAAGACCAGGGCGGTCGCGTCCGGGGTGCGGGCGGCCTGCGCGGCCAGCATGTCCGCGACCGTCTCGTGCGGCACGGGCTGCCGCTGCTCGGCCTCCTCGCGGGCCAGCGCGGCGGCCTCGGCCGGCAGCAGGGCGTCCAGCGAACCGACGGGGGCGGTCGGGTCCGCCACCAGCCGGCCGACCAGCAGCACGAAGCGGTCCAACAGGCCCTGGGCGTAAGTGTCTTCCAGCAGGTCGGGGCGGTAGGCGAGCGTCACCCGGACCTGTTCGCCGGGGGTCACCACCAGGTTCGCCGGATAGTGCGTGGCGTCGACATTGGCCACGGCCGTCGCGCCGTGCCGCGCGCGCAGCTCGGTGAGCCGCTCGTCAGTGTCGGCGTTACGCAGCACGAACAGCGTGTCGAACAGCCGCCGGTGGCCCGTCTCGGCCTGGAGCACACCCAGGCCCAGGTACTCGTAGGGCATGACCTCCAGCCGCTCGCCCTGGACCCGGCGCAACAGGTCGAGGACCGGCTCGCGCGGGTCGAAGGCGATACGCGCGGGCACGGTGTTGAGGAACATGCCGATGACGTTCTCGACGTCCCGCACCTCACTGGGCCGCCCGGCCACCGTCGTACCGAACGCGATGTCGCCGCGGCCGGTCGCGCCCGCCAGGACCAGGCCCCAGGCGGCGTTGAGCACGGTGTTGAGGGTCAGACCGTGGGCGCGCGCGGTGTCGCGCAGCCGTCGCGCGACCGCCGCCTCCAGCACGGCGTCCAGCTGCCGCGGGATCACCGGCTCCCGGCCCCGGTCGGAGGCGGCCGGCACCAGCAGCGTCGGCTCCTCGAAGCCGGACAGGGCCGCCCGCCAGGCGCGGGTCGCCGCGGTGTCGTCCTGCCGCTCCAGCCAGTTCAGGTAGTCGCGGTACGAGCCGGGGCGGTCCAGGCCCACCGGGTCGCCGCCGCTCTCGTACAGCGCGAACAGCTGGTCCAGGAAGAGCCAGGCCGACCAGCCGTCCCACAGGATCAGATGACGTCCGACGACCAGCCGGTCGCCACGCTCCTCGCCGAGCCGCACCAGCAGCATCCGGAAGAGCAGCGGACGGGTGAGGTCGAACCGCTGCGCCCTCGACTCCTCCAGCAACTCCCGCATCCGCAGGTCCTGTTCGGCCGCCGGGAGCCCCGAGAGATCCACTTCCCTCAGCGGGACCTCGGCGTCGCGCACGATGAACTGCACCGGCCGGCGCAGCCCCTCACTGGTGAACCCGGCACGCAGGCTGGGGTTGCGGCCCAACAGCGTGCACACGGCGGCCGACAGCCGCTCGGCGTCGATGCGTTCGGCGAAGTCGAAGGACTCGTGGACGGTGTAGACGTCCAGGGAGCTGTCGTCGAAGTTCGAGTGGAAGAACAGACCCTCCTGGAGCGGGGCGAGGGGCCACACGTCCTCGATCCGGCCCGGCGCGAGCCGCTCGATCCGTTCCCGCTCCTCCTCGGTCACTGTGAACGCGGACTCGGCGGGACCCTCCCCGGCGGCCGACTCGTCGAGGACCGCCGTCGCCGCGAGCGCCGCGGGCGTGCGGTGCTCGAACACCTCGCGCGGGCCGATCACCAGACCCGCGCGGCGGGCCCGGCTGGAGACGGCGATCGAGCTGATGCTGTCACCGCCGAGATGGAAGAAGTCGTCGTCGACCCCGACCTCGGGGAGCTTCAGCACGGCCGCGAAGATCTCGACGAGCACCTGCTCCCGGGGGTTGCCCGGCGCCCGGGTGACGGTGCCGCGCGGGCCCTGCGGGGCGGGCAGCACGGCCCGGTCCAGCTTGCCGCTCGGGGTGAGCGGCAGCGCGTCCAGGACCACCCAGGCGCTCGGCACCATGGGGGAGGGGAGGGAGCCGGCCAGGGCCTCGCGCAGGTCGCTCGGCTCGGTGGCGTCTCCGGTGGGCACGACGTACGCGACCAGGGTGTCGTCCCGTACCGTCACGGCGGCCTGCGCCACCTCCGGCAGCCGCACCAGCGCGGCCTCGATCTCGCCGAGCTCGATGCGGTTGCCGCGCAGCTTGACCTGCCGGTCCGTGCGGCCCAGGTACTCGATCACCCCGTCCGCGCGCCGCCGGACCAGGTCACCGGTGCGGTACATCCGGGTGCCGGGCGGCCCGTAGGGGTCGGCGGTGAACCGCTCGGCGGTCAGCGCAGGCCGGGCGTGGTAGCCGCGGGCCAGCTGGACGCTGGTCAGGTACAGCTCGCCCGGGACACCGTCGGGGACGGGCCGCAGACAGGTGTCCAGGACCCGGAGCCCGGTGTTCCACACGGGCCGCCCGATGGGCACGGACGCACCCGTCTGCTCCTCGTCGGAGGCATACGGGTGGTACGTGACGTCGACGGCCGCCTCGGTCGGGCCGTAGAGGTTGTGCAGCGGCACACCCGTCAGCGCGTGCCAGCGGCTCGCGGCGGTGACCGGGAGCGCCTCGCCGCTGCTCAGTACGCGGCGCAGCGACGCCGACCAGGTGGGGTCGCCGGTGACCTCGTCGTGCTGCAGGAAGGCCTCCAGCATCGACGGCACGAAGTGCATGGTCGTGATGGCCCGCGCCCGTACGAGTTCGGTCAGATAGGCGGGGTCGCGGTGGCCGTCCGGGCGGGCGAGAACCACGGTCGCGCCTTCGAGGAGTGGCCAGAAGAACTCCCAGACGGACACGTCGAAGCTGGAGGGCGTCTTCTGCAGCACCTGGTCGTCGGGGCCGAGCCCGTACTCGCCCTGGGCCCACGCCAGCCGGTTCACGACGGCCCGGTGGGTGACGACGACACCCTTGGGCAGACCGGTCGAGCCGGAGGTGTAGATCAGGTAGGCGGGATCGTCGGGGCGCGCGGGGGCGGGGGCGGGGGAGTCCTCGGTCGGCCCGGTGCCGGCGGCGTCGAGCAGCAGGACGGAAGCAACGCTCCCCCCGGCGGACCGGCTCGCTCCGGGCAGTCGGGCGGCCGTCGCGGCGAGTGTGACCACCGTCGTGGCGCCCGAGTCGGCGAGCATGTGCGCCACCCGGTCGGCCGGGTAGTCGAGGTCCACCGGCAGATAGGCGGCGCCCGACTTCAGGACGCCGAGCAGGGCCACCATCAGCTCCGCCGAGCGTGGCACGGCGACCGCCACGAACGCCCCCGGGCCCGCGCCCCGGCCACGCAGCCGTACGGCCAACGCCTCGGCGCGCGCGTCCAGTTCGGCATAGCTCAGCCGCTCGTCCTCGAAGGCGACGGCCGTCGCGTCCGGTGTCCGGGCGACCTGCGCGGCGAAGCCCTCCGCCAGGGTGGACTCCGGGGCGACGCGCTCTTCCCCGGCGGGGTGGGCCCGCAGGGCCTCGTCGGGGGAGAGCAGGTCGACGGAGGCGGCGGCACGGTCCGGTGCCTCGGCGATGGCCTCCAGGACGCGGACCAGCCGGTCGCCGAGGGCGCGGACGGTGTCGCCGTCGAGGCGCTCGGCGTGGTGCTTCAGCCGTAGGTCGAGCCGTCGACCGGGCTTGACGACGAGGGCGAGCGGATAGTGCACCGCGTCGTGGAAGGCGTCCCCGGTGATGCGTACGGTGCCCGAGGCGTCTCCGAGGTCCGACTCGGCGGGGTAGTTCTCGAACACGACGAGGCTGTCGAAGAGTTCGCCGGAGCCCGCGTGCCCGGTGAGCCGCTGGATCTCGGCGAGACCCAGGTGCTGGTGGTCGAGCAGCCGGGCCTGCTCCTCCTGGAGACGCGCGAGCAGGGTCCCAAGTGACTCGCGGGGTGTCCAACGGAAGCGTGTCGGAAGGGTGTTGATGAACAGGCCCACCATGGAGGCGATGCCGTCGACCTCGCCGTCGCGCCCGGAGACCGTGGTGCCGAACACCACGTCGTCCCGGCCGGTCAGCCGGCCCAGCAGCAGACCCCAGGCACCCTGCACCACCGTGCCGAGGGTGACACCGTGCTCACGGGCACGTTCGGCGAGCCGCGAGGTGGTTCGCTCGGACAGCTCCACCCGGACGTGCTCAGGTCGTACGGGTGCCCCGACGGCCGGGGCGCCGACCAGCCGCGTGGGCTCCTCCAGCCCGGCGAGCGCGTCGCGCCAGACCTCGCGCGCCGCCGCACGGTCCTGCTCGGCGAGGCGGCGCAGGAAGCCGCGGTAGGGGGCGACCTCGGGCAGCGCGGGCGCGTCTGTGCCGTAGTACGCCATCAGTTCCCGGTGCAGCACCGGCAACGACCAGCCGTCCGCGACGATGTGATGGAACGTCAGCAGCAGGCGGCTGCGCTCCTCGCCGAGCCGGACCAGGGCGCAGCGCAGCAGCGGCGGCGCGGCCAGGTCGAAGCCCCGGGCCCGCTCGTCGGCGGCCACAGCGTCGCCCAGCGTCTCGCGGACCTCCCCGTCCTGGGACGAGAGATCGACCTCCCGCCAGGGCAGCTCGGCGTCCCGCGTGATGATCTGCACCGGGGTGCCGTCCGGGCGCTGGCGGAACGCGGCCCGCAGCGGCGCGTGCCGGTCCAGCAGGCGCTGCGCGGCCCGGCGCAGCACGTCGGCGTCGACCGGTCCGGAGAGGTCCAGGACCTGCTGGACGACATAGGTGTCTCCACCGGCGCCGCCGGTGAGGGCGTGGAAGAAGAAGCCCTGCTGGAGCGGGGTGAGAGGCAGCAGTTCGGCGACGGGCAGCGGATGTGTGCCCTGGATCTCTGCGAGTTCGGCAGGGCCGACCTCGATCAGGGGCTCGTCGGCGGCATGTTCGGCGACCCGTTCGACGGCGGCCTCGGCCAGCGCCTCGACCGTGCGGTGCCGGAAGACGTCACGAGTGGTGAGCCTGAGACCCGACTCCCGGGCGCGGATGAGGAGTTGGATGGCGCTGATGCTGTCGCCGCCGAGCGCGAGAAAGTCGTCCTCGGCGGTCACCGCGCCCAGGCCGAGCACCTCGGCGTACAGCGAGCACAGCAGCCGCTCACGAGGGGTGCGCGGGGCGCGGCCGGAGCTCATCGTGGCGTAGTCCGGCGCCGGCAGCGCTCGCGCGTCGATCTTGCCGCTGGGGGTGACCGGCAGGGCGTGCAGCGGGACGAACGCCGAGGGGACCATGTAGTCGGGCAGCCACTCGGCGGCGTGCCCGCGCAGGGTCCGCATCAGCGCGCCCACGTCACGGAAGGGCGCGGGCCGGTTGACGCGCGGATGGACACCGGCCGTCCGGTACAGCGGGCCGAAGGGGCCGTCGAGGACGAACACGGCGTCGAACGCGCCGTCGTCGGCGTTCCCGTTCCAGGTGAGCGCCACTCGGTATCCGTGCTCGGCCGCCAGGGCGTGCAGGTCCTCGGGGTCGGTTCCGCCCGCCGCCTGCCTGCTGCTGCCCTCCAGCCGTCGCAGGTCCGCCAGGTCGTCCGCGAGGCGCGCGTTGGGCACACCGGTGACGCGCAGCCCGTCCGGTCGCCCTGCGAGCAGATCCGCCAGTCCGCCGAGGCCGCCGACCTGCGACCAGTCGGCCTCCGGCAGCTCCCGGGCCGCCGTCGGAGTCCCCGGGCGCAACACGACGTCGTACCGATAGCGGCTCAGCTCGTTGTGGTGCGCGGCCCGCTTGAGACGGATGTCCGCGTCGAAACCGTCGAGGGCGGCGAAGAAGTCCGGGTCGAGCAGGAGTTCGCCCTCCCAGCGCATCGACCGCTCGACGGCCGCCCGCAGCGCGCTCTTGTCGTCCTCGTCACCGCCGGTCGCCCGACGGGTCTCCACGGCGGCGCGCAGCGTGCGCAGCAGACGCAGGTTGCGCACGTCGCCGACGAAGATCCGGCCACCGGGGGCGAGCAGCTCCGACACCTGACGCAGGACGTCGGCGAGGTAGTCCCCGCCGGGGAAGTACTGGGCGACGGAGTTGATGACGACGGTGTCGAAGTACCCCTCCGGCAGGCCCTCGGTGTCATGGGCGGGCGCGGTCCGCAGCTCGACCTTCGCGGCCAGCTCCGGATCAGTGGCGACCTGCGCACGCAGGGCCGCCACCGCCTCCGTCGAGAGGTCGGTGCCCCAGTAGGCCTCGCAGTCGGGCGCGATCCGGGACAGGATCAGGCCGCTGCCGACGCCGATCTCCAGCACCCGCCGGGCCGGGCCGAGTTCACGGATCCGGTCGACGGTCGCCGCGCGCCATTCGCGCATCTCCTCGACGGGGATCGGCGTGCCGTCGTACATGCTGTTCCAGCCCGCGAAGTTCTCGCGGAGGCCGGATCCCCCGGATCCCCCTCCCTCAGAGCCCCTGGATCCCGCAGCCCCCCTGGATCCCGCAGAACCCTCGGCGCCCTCGGTGCCCGAGTCCTCGGAACCGGCCGCTCCGTAGAGGAGTTCGTGCAGCTCCTTCCACTCCTCGACCCGTGCGTCCGGGGCCGCGTCACGCGGTGTGTCGAGGGCCGGGACGACATATGCGGCGAGACGGCGGTCACCCGGGCGGTCCTCACGGACGACGACCGTGACCTGGTCGACGGCCGGATGGCCGCGCAGCACCGACTCGATCTCGCCCGGTTCGATGCGGAAGCCCCGGATCTTGACCTGGGCGTCGGCGCGCCCCAGGAACTCCAGCCGCCCGTCCGCCCGCCAGCGCACCAGGTCACCGGTGCGGTAGAGCCGCTCGCCGGGCTCCCCGAACGGGTCGGCGACGAACCGCTCGGCGGTCAGGTCCGGCCGCCCGAGATAGCCCCGCGCCAGGCCCGTGCCGCCCAGGTACAGCTCGCCGGTGACCCCGGCGGGCACCGGCCGCAGGAACGCGTCCAGGACGTACGCCCGGGTCCCCGGGTCGGGCACCCCGATCGGGACGATCGCCCCTGCGGGGATGTCCGGATCGCACAGCCCGAGCGTGGAGTTGGTGGTGGCCTCGGTCGGGCCGTAGGCGTTGAACATCATGCGCCCGCGCGCGTACCGGCTCACCAGCTCGGGGGAGACCCGCTCGGTGCCCGCCAACAGCGTGGCCGTGGGCGGCAGTTCGATGTCGTCGGGCATGGCGGCGAGCAGCGCGGGCGGCAGGATCATGAAGGTGATGCCGTGCGCGTTCGCGTAGTCGGCGAGCGGCGCTCCGGGTACCCGGCGCTCCGCCGGGACGACGACCAGCCGGCCGCCGGACAGCAGTCCGAGGCACAGGTCCCAGAAGGCGACGTCGAAGCTGGGTGAGGCGAACTGCAGCACCCGGCTGTGCGGGCCGATGCCGAACCGCTCGCTCTGCGTGGCCACCAGCTTCGCCACACCGCCGTGTGCGAGGACGACGCCCTTGGGGCGGCCGGTCGAGCCGGAGGTGTAGATCACGTAGGCGGCGTTGAGGACCGTGAGGGGCGCCCCGCGGTCCGCCTCGGTCGGGTCGTGGGCCGGGCGACCCGCCAACTCGGCCGCCGTGGCGGGGGAGTCCAGCTCCAGGAGGGTCATCCCCCGCAACGGGTCGGGGAGCTCGCGCGCGGTCTCGGCGGTGGTCACCATGCAGACGGGCCGTGCGTCGCCCAGCATGTACGCGATGCGGTCCGCCGGGTAGTCGTGGTCGATCGGCAGATAGGCGGCGCCCGACTTGAGGACGGCCACCTCGGCCACGATCAGCTCGGCGGACCGCGGCAGCGCCAGGGCGACGATCCGCTCGGGACCGGCACCCCGCGCGATCAGCGCGTGCGCCAGGCGGCCCGCGCGTTCGTCCAGCTCGGCGTAGGTGAGTTCCTCGTCCTCGAAGACCAGCGCCACGGCCTCGGGACGCCGGCGCACCTGCTCGGCGAACATGGCCGGCCAGGTGTCCGCCGGCACCGAGTGCGCGGTCGCGTTCCAGTCGAGGACGACCTGCCCGTACTCCTCCCGGGACATCAGATCCAGCCGGGCCACCGGCGTCCCGGGCCGGGCCACGGCGTCGGCGAGCAGTGTGCGGTAGTGGCCCAGCAGCCGCTCGATCGTCGTGCCGTCGAAGAGGGCGGGGGAGTACGACGCGCGCGCCGAGTCCCCGTCCACCTCCAGCAACACGTCGACCGGCGCGGGAAGTTCACCGGCCGGGCGGTCGGCCGTGCCGAACGCCGTGTTGCAGAACAGCCCGCCGCCCCGGGTCGGCCGGGGGCGCAGCTCCTCCACCAGCAGGCCGACGGGCACCCGGTGGGTCTCCGCGTCCTCCCACGCCTCGGTCACCCGGCGCACCAACTCGGCGAACGTCGGCTCGTGCGCGACGGACACCCGCAGCGGGAGCCCGCCATGACCGACCGTCAGATCCGTCGCCCCGGTGTAGCGGTGCAACAGCGCGACGAACGCCGCGAGTCGGACGGTGTCGGGGGCGTCCGGGAGGTCGGTCACCGTCCGCGCGTCCCGTCCGGGCAGCGGATGTGGCGGATGCGGCCGGTCGGCGGGCAGTGCGATCTCGAGCGGGAGCGGTGTCAGCAACCGCCGCCAATGGGACAGAACTTCCTCGGAACCGCACACAGCCGCGAGCCTCCCCAGCGGGTCGGGGTCCCGGACCAGGGGCCGGGGTCGCCGACATACTAAGGTAAGGGTTACCTAATTCACAGGGTCCGCAAAGAGAGGTACCCGCCGGGACGAGGCGGCATTCGACGGAAGACCTACAGTTCACCCCGTGCTCGCCCTACAGTTAAGGCAAGCCTCATCAAAGAAAGTTGAAGACGTGGGGACCTCGACGGTCCGGGCGGCGAAAGGCCCCCGCGCGGCACTGCTGCTGACGCTCTCCGGCGTCCTCCTGCTCACGCTGTGCGCCCTGTCGATGGCGTTCGGCGCCCTGGGCGTGCCCCTCGACCAGGTGTGGCACACCCTGGTCGGCGACGCCCCCAGCACCCGGATCGACAACGTCATCTGGTCCGTACGCCTGCCACGCACCGCCCTCGGCCTCGCCACCGGCGCCGCCCTCGGCCTGTCGGGCTCGCTGATGCAGGCGCTGACCCGCAATCCGCTGGCCGACCCCGGCATCCTCGGGGTGAGCGCGGGCGCGGCCTTCGCCGTGGTCCTGTCGGTCGGGGTGCTGGGCATCGGATCGGTGTACGGCTACATCTGGTTCGCCTTCGGCGGCGCGTTCGCCGCCAGCGTCCTCGTGTACCTCCTCGGCGGACTGGGCCGGTCCGGCTCCACACCGGTCAAACTCGCGCTGGCCGGTGTGGCGGTGACCTCCCTGCTGTTCTCGCTGACCAGCGCCATCGCCCTGACCGACCCGGACGCGCTCAACCGCTACCGATTCTGGAGCGCCGGCTCCCTCGCCAACCAGGACGAGGCCGTCCTGCTGCGCGTGCTGCCCTTCCTGGCCGTCGGCGCGATCCTCGCCCTCGCCTGCGCCCCCGCCCTCAACAGCCTCGCGCTCGGCGACGACGTCGCGAAGTCGCTCGGCCTCAAGCTGGGCCTGGTCCGCGTCCAGGGCGTCGTCGCCGTCACCCTGCTGACCGGAGGAGCGGTCGCCGTCATCGGGCCCGTGGTCTTCGTGGGCCTGGTGGTCCCGCACATCGCCCGGGTCCTCGCCCAACTGGCCGGGATCGGCCCGGACCACCGCTGGCTGCTCCCACTGTCGGCCCTCCTCGCCCCCTGCCTCCTGCTGGCCGCCGACATCGCGGGCCGCCTGCTCGCCCGCCCGACCGAGATCCAGGCCGGTGTCCTCGTCGCCTTCGTCGGCGGCCCCTTCTTCATCGCGCTGGTCCGCCGCCGACGTCTCGCGGAGCTGTGAACCATGACCTCACGACCGGGCGTACGCGGGCCCGTGAGAACCGAATCCGTGGAGCTGTGAGCCGATGACGACCGAACTCGTCCCCGTGCCGCCCCCGAAGGGCGCCGGGGACCCCACGCCGAAGCGGCGTACGGCCGAGCGCGTCGCCTTCCGGCTGCCCGCCCCGCCCGTCTCCGGCGTCGTACGGCCCCGGCTGCTGGCGGTCGGTCTGCTGCTCGCGGCGGCCGCGTTCCTGGCGTTCTCGGTGGAGACCTCCGTCGGTGACATCGCCCTGCCGCTCGGCGACGTGATGAAGGCCCTGGCGGGCACGGGTGATCCCGGTACCGAGCTGATCGTCCACGAACTGCGGCTGCCGCGGGCCCTGGCCGGGCTGCTCGTCGGCATCGCCTTCGGCATCTCCGGCGCCCTCCTGCAGACGGTGACGCTCAACCCGCTGGCCAGCCCCGACATGATCGGCATCACCCAGGGCGCCGGGACCGCCGTCGTCGCCGGGATCGTCCTCGGCTGGGACGCGGGCCTGGGCACCCAGGCCCTGGGCCTGCTCGGCGCCGCGGTCACCGGCCTGTTGGTCTACGCGCTCGCCTGGAAGCGTGGCACCACCGGGTATCGCATCGTCCTCGTCGGCATCGGCGTGGCCTGGATCTGCACCAGCCTCACCGACTACCTCATGGCTCGCGGCCAGCGCTTCCAGGCCCAGGCCGCCCTCGGCTGGCTCGTGGGCAACCTCAACGGCCGTACCTGGGACCAGATCGGCCCGCTCGCCGTCACCCTGGCCGTGCTCGTGCCGCCCGCGATCCTGCTCGGCCGGCAGATCCGTGTCATGCAACTCGGGGACGACGTCGCCAAGGGCCTCGGCACCCGCGTGCAGCTCGTCCGGGTGGCCGTCCTGCTCATCGCCGTCGGTCTCGTGGCCTTCGGCACGGCCACCGCCGGACCCATCGCCTTCGTGGCCCTCGCCGCGCCCCAGGTCGCCCAGCGCCTGGCCGGCACTCCGTTCCCACCGCCCGTCGCCGCGGGGCTCACCGGCGCGGTGATGGTCCTCGTGTCGGACCTCGCCGCCCGCAAGCTCGTCCCGGACACGGAGCTTCCGGTCGGGGTCGTCACCGGGGTGCTCGGCGCCCCCGTACTGCTGTGGCTGCTCATCCGCGCCAACCGCGCCGGTTCAGGAGGCTGAAGACGTGTCATCGAAGGACGAGCCGACCACGAAGCGCGACGTCCGCGCCGACGCCCTCGGCGATTCCCGTGCCGATTCCCGTGCGGGCGGTCCCGTCGACGGTCCCGAACTGCGTGCCGAGGGTCTGCGCCTCGCCTACGACGACCGGATCGTCGTGGAGGACCTCGACCTGGTGATCCCGACGGGCCGGGTCACCGCCATCGTCGGCGCCAACGCCTGCGGCAAGTCGACCCTGTTGCGTGCGCTGGCCCGTCTGCTGACCCCCAAGGCGGGCACCGTCCACCTCGACGGCCGCTCGGTGCACTCCCTCCCCACCCGGGTCCTCGCCCAGCGGCTCGGCATCCTCCCGCAGACGCCCGTGGCGCCCGAGGGCCTGACCGTCATCGACCTGGTGGGGCGCGGACGTTCGCCGCACCAGACCTGGTGGCGGCAGTGGTCCCGGAGCGACGAGGAGGCCGTGCACGAGGCCCTGAGGGCCACCGCCATGAGCGAACTCGCCCACCGTCCCGTCGACGAACTCTCCGGCGGACAGCGGCAACGCGCCTGGATCGCCATGGCCGTCGCCCAGGGCACCCCGGTGATGCTGCTGGACGAGCCGACAACCTACCTGGACCTCGCCCACCAGATCGACGTCCTCGACCTGGTCACCGATCTCAACCGGCACCAGGGCCGCACTGTCGTCATGGTCCTGCACGACCTCAACCAGGCCTGTCGGTACGCCGATCACATCGTCGCGATGAAGGGCGGCCGGATAGCGGGTCAGGGAGCCCCCGCCGACGTCATCACCGCCAGGACGGTCGAGGACGTCTTCGGGCTGCGCTGCGTGGTCGGGGAGGACCCCGTCAGCCGCACGCCCATGGTGATCCCGATGGGCCGTCACCACGAGGGCATGGAGGCGGACGCGGTACCCGTCGCGGGCACCGCAGGCTGACCCGGGACACCTCGCGGGTACCGCCGGCCGGCACGAGCACCTCGCGGCACCTCGGTACCGCCGGCCGGCACGGGCGCCTCGCGGGCACCGCCGGCCGATGCGACCGGCGGTGCCCCGAGTTCACGGACGGGCCGTCAGATAGCCGCCCATCGTGCGGAAGTAGTCCGTCGCCGCGAGTTCCGTGCCGTCCTCCGTCCGCACCCGCTTGACCGCCAGCCCCGGCAGCCGCCCGGAGCGCGCCTCGGCGCCGGCGACGACCACGACACCGTCTCCCTCCCGGATGAAGATCCGCCCCGGCGTGCCGCCGTAACGGCCCTCGGACACAGCGGCCGAGACGATCCGGACGCGCTGCCCCCGATGGTGGGTGAAGGCGTTCGGATACGGGTCGGACTGGGCCCGTACGAACCGCTCCAGGTCCTGGGCGGGCCAGGTCCAGTCGATCCGGCTGTCCTCCAGTGACCGCTTGTGGAAGAAACTCGACCGCGAGCGGTCCTGGGGCGTCCACACGGCCTCGCCGGAGGCGATGAGATCCAGCGACTCGGTGACGAGCGGGCCGATCAGATCGACCGTGCGGTGAAACAGGTCCGTCGCCGTGTCCTTCGGCCCGACCGCCACCGAACGCTGCAACAGCACATCGCCCATATCGAGTTCGGCGTCCATCCGGTGGGCCGTGACACCGACCTCGGGCTCGCCGTTGATGAGTGCCCAGATGAGCGGGGAGAAGCCCGCGTAGGCGGGGAGCAGCGAGTCATGGATGTTGAGCGTGCCGTGCGGCGGCAGATCGAAGATCTCCGGCGGCAGCCAGGTGCGCCAGTTGTTCGCCACGATGAGGTCCGGCTCGGCCTCCTTGAGCGCGCGCAGCAGCTCGTCGTCGTCCGGCCGGTTGCGCAACAGCACCGGTACGTCGTGCTGTTCGGCGAGATCGGCCACCGAGTCGTTCCAGATCTTTTCGTACGCGTGGTCGCTCTTCGGATGGGTGACGGCCAGCACCACCTCGTGTTCGGAATTCAGCAGTGCCTGCAGCGTCCGGTGTCCCCAGGTCTGGTACCCGAACATGACGACCCGCATATGAGCCCTCCTCAGCCGTTGCTAGGTAAGGCTTACCTTATCTAACATGGCTCTGCTTGGGGGAGGCTGTGTTCCGGCTTGGAGACTCTGTGACCCCTTCTATGAAAGGCAGATGACGCGGTGACGACGCTGCACACCGGGGCGGATTCCATCTACGACGTACTGGGGATCGGGTTCGGCCCGTCCAATCTCGCACTCGCCATCGCACTGCACGAACACTCCGTGGCCTCTGGTACGCAGGACGGACTGCGGGTCGGATTCCTGGAGAGACAACCCCGGTTCGGGTGGCACCGGGGCATGCTCATCGACGACGCCACCATGCAAGTGTCCTTCCTCAAAGACCTGGTGACGATGCGTGACCCCACCAGCGACTTCAGCTTCCTGTGCTACCTGCGCGACCGCGGCCGTCTCGTCGACTTCCTCAACCTGAAGACGCTCTTCCCGCTGCGCATCGAGTTCCACGACTACTTCGAGTGGGCGGCAGCCCGCGTCGCGCACCTCGTCGAATACTCCTCGGAGGTCGTCTCCGTACGTCCGGTCACCCAGGACGGCGAGATCCGCTACTTCGACGTCACCAGCCGCGTCCCCGGCGACCCCGACAGCCTCACCGTCCGCAGGACCCGCAGCATCTGCGTGGCCACCGGCCTGGAGCCGCATCTCCCGCCCGGCGCCGCCCTGTCCGAACGGGTCTGGCACAACAGCGAGTTGCTGCCTCGCGTCGGCCAAGTCGTGTGCACCGGAAGGCCCGTGCGCCGCGCGATCGTCCTCGGCGCGGGCCAGAGCGCGGCGGAGGCCGTGGACTACCTCCACCGCAACTTCCCCGAGGCCGAGATCTGCTCGGTCTTCGCCAAGTACGGCTACACACCCGCCGACGACAGCCCCTTCGCCAACAAGATCTTCGACCCCGAGGCCGTCGACCTCTACTACGGCGCGCCCCGCGAGGTGAAGCAGTCGCTGTTCGACTACCACCGCAGCACCAACTACTCCGTCGTGGACATGGACCTGATCGAGTCCCTGTCCCGGTCCATGTACCAGGAGAAGGTCCAGGGCCGGGAGCGGCTGCGGATGATGAACGTCTCCCGGTTGCGCGAGGTCGAGGACGGCCCCGAGGACGTCAAGGTGACCGTGGAGTTCCTGCCGACGGGGGAGCGCGAGGTCCTCTCCTCCGACCTCCTCGTCTACGCCACCGGCTACCGGCCCCGGGGCGTCGGCGACGACCTGGGCGAGATCGGCAAACTCTGTCTGCGCGACGACGAGGACGCCCTCATGGTCGGCCGCGACCACCGGGTCACCACCAACTCCAATGTCACCGCCGACATCTATCTGCAGGGCGGCACCGAACACACCCACGGCCTCACCTCCACCCTCCTGTCCACCACCGCCGTACGCGCCGGGGAGATCTGCGCCTCCCTCCTCGCCCGCCGTGCGGCGGTCCCGACGGCCGCGGAGGGGTGAGGACCCGCCGCCATGCGTCCCCGATGCAGGGGGCGGCCGCTCGCCGCAGCAAATCGGTCATTTGCTTGGCGCGTTGGCGCCGCGCACCCGGAGATCCGGACGAGTGACCTCCGGGGCGCGTTAGCATCACGGTGTGATGACGGTTAGGCCACTTCGACGCATGGCTCGGGCCCGCGCTCTCGCGGGCCCGCTGCTGCGCGTGCTCGGCCTCGCCGTGGTTCTGTTCGCCGTCGCCCTGACACACGGGGCGACCCCGGAGAGCGCCGGTGGACACGGGGTGACCAGCGCCGTGACCTCGGCGACCGGTACGACCGAACTCCCGCCCCACGGTGGGGACGTGCCGTCCACGATCTCCTCGGCCGCGGCCGTCGAGGCCCTCGTCGGGCCTCCCGCCGACCCGCACGACCGGCCCGGAGGGCACGGCCACCACGGCATCGACGGCCCGGCCGAACACTGCGCCTCCGCGCAACCGCAGCAGGGGCCGTCCCTGGGGCAGCCCCGGTTCGCGGTGTCGGTGAGCGAAGTCGTCGCACCGGGCTGCGCTCCATCCGCGCGCGATGCCGGCGAGGCGCACCCGTCCGACCGGTCGTCAGCCGCCCTGAGAGCACTGGTCGTCCAGCAGGTCTAGGCCCCCGCGCTCCTCCTTCCCGTCCTGTTGTCTCCCCGTTCCACATCCGCGCGCCCTCGTCCGCTCCCGGCCACCCGCCGCCGAGCCGGGCCTGCCGTGCGCGCGCCCGGAGGACCCCCGTGCCGCTCCACTTCCGCGTGCCCGCATCCTGCCGGCGGGCACCGGCCCTCTCACGCCGGCCGAAACCGCTCGCCGCCCTCGTGCACGGCTTCCTGCTGGTCGCGTTCGTCCTGTGCGCCCTCGCGCACGGGCCGTCCGACGAGTCGCACCGCTCGTCCGCGGCGCCCGCCCCCGTGTCCACCGCGACCCCGGCGCCCGGGGGCACGGTCGGAGCGACCCGGGCAATCTCGACGACCTGGGCAACCCCGGCGGCACCCGAAGCCCCGCACGGACCCCATGGCCATCACTCGGCCGAGGAGTGCCTGTCGGGCGGCGTCCCCCGGACACCGACCGCCCAGACCTCGCACCACCCACCGCCCGCCACCGATCCCGCGCTCCTGCTCGCCGGAATCACCGCCGCGGCACCGGGCCCACCACCGCCGGCGCGCCGCAGCCCGCTCCGACGCCGGCGCTCCCGCACGGGCCGGACCGTGTTGGTGCGCACCTCGCGGTGGCGGATCTAGACCTCTCGCCCGCGGCCTCCCCCGACGGCGGCCCGCCATGTGCACGCGACCATGTCAACGTCCAGCGAGAGCGACACCATGCGATCCATCAACGCCACCTCCCACGCCCTCCCCGAGGCGGTCCCCCTCACCTCGACCGCACTCACCGACCGCATTGCCGCGAACGGCCGTTCGGCCCTCCCGGAGCTGGTCGGCAACACCCCCCTCCTGCGCGTGTCCGAGCCGCTGACCCCGGCCGGACACGGCTTCTGGGCCAAGCTTGAGGGCTTCAACCCCGGCGGCATCAAGGACCGCCCCGGCCTCTACATGGTCGAACGGGCCCGCGCTCGGGGCGAGTTGCGGCCCGGCGCGCGGATCATCGAGTCCACCAGCGGCACCCTCGGCCTCGGCCTCGCGCTGGCGGGCATGGTGTACGGCCACCCCGTCACCCTGGTCACCGACCCCGGCCTCGAACCGTCCATGACCCGGCTGCTCGGCGTCTACGGCGCCGCCGTCGACATCGTCACCGACCCGCATCCCACGGGCGGTTGGCAGCAGGCCAGGCGCGACCGCGTCACCGAACTCCTCGGCCGCTACGACGGCTCCTGGTGCCCGGACCAGTACAACAACCCCGACAACACGACCGCGTACACCCCGCTCGCCCTCGAACTCGCCTCCGCGCTGGGCCACATCGACACCCTCGTGTGCAGCGTCGGCACCGGCGGACACTCGGCGGGCGTCGGCCGGGTCCTGCGCCAGCTCTATCCGGACATCCGGATCGTCGGCGTCGACACCGTCGGCTCGACCATCTTCGGCCAGCCCGCCCGCACCCGTCTGATGCGCGGCCTGGGCTCCAGCATCCACCCGCGCAATGTCGCCTACGACACCTTCGACGAGGTCCACTGGGTCGCCCCGGACGAGGCCGTACGGACCTGCCGTCTCCTGGCCGCGTCCCACTACGCCACCGGCGGGTGGAGCGTCGGCGCGGTCGCCCTCGTCGCCGGCTGGGTGGCCCGCACCGAGTCCCCGGACACCCGTATCGCGGCGATCTTCCCGGACGGCCCCCAGCGCTACCTCGACACCGTGTACGACGACGAGTACTGCGCCCGGCACGGGCTGCTCGCCGGACCACCAGCCGTCGAACCCGACGTGATCGGCCGCGCGGACGAGAAAGAAGTCACCCGCTGGACACGCTGCACCGACGTCGTCGACCCCCTCGCCCGGCCCGCCGCCCGCGAGGAGGACGGCGCATGAAGGGGACGCTCTCCCAGGTGCGGTCCTACGACCCCGCCGTCCAGCTGTTGATGGTCAACCAGTTCACCATCAACCTCGGCTTCTACATGCTGATGCCCTACCTGGCCGCCCACCTCTCCGGCACCCTCGGGCTGGCCGGCTGGATCGTCGGACTCGTCCTGGGCGTACGGAACTTCAGCCAGCAGGGCATGTTCGTGGTCGGCGGCGCACTCGCCGACCGCTTCGGCCACAAGCCGCTGATAGTCGCCGGCTGCGTCCTGCGCACCGTCGGCTTCGCGGCCCTCGGCTTCGTCGACTCCCTGCCCGCCCTGCTGGCGGCCTCGGCCGCCACCGGCCTCGCGGGCGCCCTGTTCAACCCGGCCGTGCGGGCCTACCTCGCGGCCGGGGCGGGGGAGCGCAGGGTCGAGGCGTTCGCCCTGTTCAACGTCTTCTACCAGGCGGGCATACTTCTCGGCCCGCTGGTCGGCATGGTGCTCACCGGTGTCGACTTCCGCGTCACCTGCCTCACCGCCGCCGGCATCTTCGCCGTGCTGTCGGTGGTGCAGATCCGCGCGCTGCCCTCCCGGGACCGCGAGGACGACGGGGCCCGGCGGGTCGAGAGCCGAGGGAGCCTGCTCGCCCAGTGGCGCGGCATCCTCGCCAACCGGCCCTTCCTGCTCTTCGCCGCCGCGATGACCGGCTCGTACGTCCTCACCTTCCAGGTCTATCTGTCCCTGCCGCTGGAGGTGCGACGCCTGGGCGGGGACGGGGAGTTCGGCACGGCGGCCGTGGCGGTGCTGTTCGCGGTGTCCGGGCTGAGTACCGTCCTCGGCCAGACCCGGGTGACGGCCTGGTGCAAGGCCCGCTACGAGCCGGGCCAGGCACTGGTGCGGGGACTGGCGGTCATGGGCGCCGCCTTCGTGCCCCTGCTCGTGCCCGCGTTGCTGCCCGTGCCCGACGCCGGGCCGGGGCGGTGGCTGTCGGCGGCCCTCCCGCCGACACTGGCCGCGCTGCTGCTGGCCGTCGGCACGATGATCGCATACCCCTTCGAGATGGACACGATCGTCCGCCTCAGCGGAGACCGGCTCGTCGCCACGCACTACGGGCTGTACAACACCGTCTGCGGTATCGGCATCACCGTCGGGAACCTGCTCACGGGCGTCGCGCTGGACGCCGCCCGGGAGGCCGGGCTGCCCGCGCTGCCGTGGCTCGCGCTGACCGCGCTCGGCCTCGGGTGTGCCGCGTCCGTGCACGGCCTGCACCGCGGGGGCCGGCTGGCGGCACCCGCACCGGAGCCGTTGACCGTCAGGCCGGCCTGACCGTCGGACGACGCTGACCGTCCGACCGGCCCGACCGCTCGACGGACCTGAGGCACCGACAAGGGGCGGACGCCGCACGGCGTCCGCCCCACCTGGCGGCTGGTCGGCGGTGCCCGCCGCCACCGGTCCTGGGCCGGGGAGACACCTCGGCCCCTCCCGGATGCCCGGCAGCGCGGTGTCGGTGGCGGGCGGCGCAGGCTCGCCACGGGCGCGGGTCGCCGCCGCGGGAGCGGGCCAGGGCGCCGCCGCCCCGCCTACCGGCGGTCGCCGGCCGTGCCGACCTCGCCCCGCCGTCGTACGCCCTTCGCCAACACCCCGCCCAGGAACCCGGTCACGAGGCCCCACAGCACGGCGAGTCCGAGCGCGGACCACAGATGGGGCCGCAGGTACAACTCCCCGCCCAGGTCGCCGCCGAGGTCGCCGATGCCGATGACCGACAGCCCGTAGTGCGCGGAGATCCGGGCCACGAGGCAGATCATCAGCACGGTGAGGGCGAGCGTGGCCGCCATGTGCACACCGTGCTGCCACAGCCGCACCCGGGCAGGTGAGCGGGCTGCCATCACGAACGCGGCGGCGGTCAGCAGCACGGCGTTCACGACCACCAGCCACCAGACCCGGCCGTCGTACTCGGCGAGGGAGCCCAGGTTCAGCGTCGACACATCGGGTCCGCGCACGACCTCGTCCAGGATCTTGGGCATCGGCAGCCCGAAGGGCCCCTCGACCTGGCTGTCCCAGGTGACGCCCAGGCCGATCGTGAACACCAGCCACATCACGTTGGGCAGCCCCAGCAGGATCACCGCGGCCGTCTCGGAGGCGTGCCCTCGGGTCAGCGCCACCACCACGGCGATCACCAGCCCGATGCCGACGTATGCCAGCAGCAGGCCCACCATCGCGTACGCGGCGGGCCGCACCGACTCCTGGAACCGCAGCAGCCGCGCCGGGAGCGGCGCCCCGCGCGACACCAGCAGTGCCAGGACGAGGACGCCGGCGAGCCACAGCAGCCCGAAGAACAGGGTCGGCGCCACGGCGGTCTCGAACCCCACCCGGGCGGAGGCGCCGAAGAAGTCGCCCACGTCGCCGAGCGGGAGGTCGAAGCGCTGGCGGGCCGCGACCGCGAGGCCGATCAGGGCCACGAGCCACAGGACGGCGATCCGGGCGGCCCAGCCCGCGAGTTCGCCCGCTCCCGCGACCGCCCGGTGCCGCAGGGGTCGCAGGAATCCGGCGGCGATCACCAGCGCGCCGACGAGGGTCACCGACAGCGGGACCACGGTCAGGCCCGCCCGCGTCTCGGCGAGGGGCCCGGCGTCGCCGGAGAGTTCGACGGTGCCGCCGACCGCCGTCACCACGGTGGCCGCGACCACCCGGGGGAACGCGCCGTCGGGGAGGTCCGTGGCGCCCGCCGCCCAGAGTCCGAGGGACGCCGTCACGATCATCGCGATCAGCCCGGCCAGCACGGTGGCGAGGGCGTGGAGCCAGCCGTGGCGGGCGACCGCCCGCCCGGATGACGCCGTTCGCCGCGGACGCAGGGTCTGGGGACTCACTCTTGCCACGCTAAGCATGGCCGGGGCACTCCGCGCGGCGAGCGGGCGGGGCCCGTCACCGACACCCGTCGGCTTGCGGGGTGCACGGGACCAGAGCACACAATGGGCCTGTTGTGGAACAGAACGCCGTCATCGGCGTGAATCGCCGCAGATCCCTACGGCGGGAGAAGCCCCGTGAGCGCCGACCAACCGTCCTCCGGCCGCCCGACCGGCCCGCCGTCCGGCCCTCTGTCCGGACCGTCGCAGCCCGGCCCCACCCCACCCGAGCCGTCCCGTCCGAGCGGCGGGGGACCACCGGAACCCCCGAGCGGACCTTCGGGCGCGGGCGGAACAGGCGACTCCGGCGGGGGACCCGGCGGGCCCCGGGGACCAGGGGGACCCGGTGGTCCCGGCGGCCCTGAGGGGCCGGGCGGGCCCGGCGGCTCCGGGGCAGGACCCGCGGGCCCCGGCCGCCCGTGGTGGCGGTCCGCGCCCCGCATCGCCCTCCTGGTCGCCGCGGCCGTCGTCGCCGTGGTCCTGGTCGTCGTCCTCACCCGCTCCGACGACTCGGGCGGCTCGGCGGACGGCGAGGTCTTCCTCCAGGCCGCCGGCAAGTCCGGCCCCGACCCGTTCACCGAGTCGACGGCGAACGACAGCTCCATCCCGCCCGAGACCCCCACCACCACACCGACCCGGTCCGAACCGGCCAACGTGACCCGCGCCGTGGACGGTGCGGCCGCCGGCCTCTACGGCGGCACCCGCAACGTCGCCAGCTGCGACGTCGAGAAGCAGGTCGAGGTGCTCGGGGCGAACCCCGCCAAGAACGACGCGTTCGCCGCCGTGGCCGGCGTCGAGTCCGCCGACGTTCCCGCCTATCTGCGTTCGCTCACCCCGGTGCAGCTGCGCATGGACACCCGCGTCACCAACCACGGCTACCGCGACGGCGCCGCCACCAGCT
Source organism: Streptomyces sp. 11x1 (assembly GCF_032598905.1). Lineage (NCBI taxonomy): Bacteria > Bacillati > Actinomycetota > Actinomycetes > Kitasatosporales > Streptomycetaceae > Streptomyces > Streptomyces sp. 11x1. The sequence continues at coordinate 10,323,470 of NZ_CP122458.1, forward strand.
ACCAGGCCGTCCTCCAGGCGGGCACCGCCGTCCTCGTCGACGACCGGGGGGTGCCCCGGGTGCGCTGCGCCTGCGGCAACCCGTTGAAGCCGCCGGTCGCGCTGAAGACCACACCGGAGCCGAAGGGCGACTCCTGGTCGTCGTACCGGGCCCAGAACGTGGTGGCCGTCGAGCCCTCGACGGTGATCATCAACGTCTTCGTCCTCTACGACCCCGACCACGACGACTGGTTCACCCGGCCCGCCGGCGACACCGGTGGCAAGGACAAGAAGACCAGCCCACCGGTCGACCAGCCCTCCCCGTCGGCTTCCACGTCGTTCTCCGAGGAACCGCCCACCGAGTCGCCCGAACCGTGCGACTCGACCGGCAGCCCGTGCCCCTCCTCGTCCGCCGTGACACCGTCCACCTCCGTGCCCGAGCCGGAGCCGGAGAAGCCGGAGAGTCCCGAGACCGACGACTCGGCGCCGGACGACACCACGACGACGGGTACGGCGGCCCTCCGCGACGCCCCGGAGCGGGCCGCACCGAACAGGTGACCGGCCCGCCGACCGGCCCTGCGACCCGCCGGCCCTCGCGGCCCGGCACTCCCCGGGCGGCCTCCGAGGGGATTCGAGACTGTTCGACAGCCGATCAGGGGCGAAGGTTGCACGGGAGTCCACAGCGACTTCAGTCGGCTCCCGGGGCCGGGGACGAGCCGTCCCGACGGAAAACGGGTGGCGGACCGCCGCACGGACGGTCGATGCTCCTGCGCATGACCGACCATCGTGGGACACGGAACGCCGAACAACCGCTGCCGGAGCGGGTGACCGGGTGGGGCGACCGATTCGTCGGCCCCGACGAGGATCCGCGTGGCGACGGCGGGTTCGACGGGGAACGGGCCACGCTCGTCGGGTACTTGCGCAACCAGCGGCTCACCCTGGAGCTGAAGTGCGCCGGCCTGGACGCCGAGGCGCTGGCCCGGCGCGCGGTGCCGCCGTCGAACATGTCGCTGCTCGGGCTCGTGCGCCATCTGGCCGGCGTGGAACAGTACTGGTTCCGCGAGGCGTTGGCGGGCCGGCCGGAGCCTCGCCACTACCGCGCCGGCGAGAACCCCGACGCTGACTTCGACGACGCCGTGGCCGACCCCGAGGCCGTCGCCGATGCCTGGCGGACCTGGCGCGCCGAGGTCGACTTCGCCGAGCGCTTCGTGGCCGCCGCCCCCGACCTGGCCGTCACCGGACAGCACGACGGCGAGCCCATCGCCCTGCGCGAGGTGCTGGTCCACCTGATCGAGGAGTACGCCCGCCACAACGGCCACGCCGACCTCCTGCGCGAACGCATAGACGGCCGCATCGGCCAGTGAGCCCCGGCGCGGAACCGGATTCCCCTCTGGGCGGAACGCCGCCCCCTTGCCCTCCCGCCCGCCGTTCCTAGGCTGGAGAAGTGAGCCAACACGCGTCGAACGAAGCCCGAGTCATCCCCCTGCGCCCGGTCCCGCCGGCCGGCCCGCCCGCCAAGGAACCCCTGTGGCGCGACCTGGTCGGCGACGTGCTCCGCCGGGAGCGTCTGGCCCAGGAGCGCACCCTGAAGGACGTCGCCGACACGGCCCGCATCTCGATGCCGTACCTCTCCGAGGTGGAACGCGGCCGCAAGGAGGCCTCGTCGGAGGTCCTGGCGGCCGCCGCCCAGGCTCTCGGCCTGGGCCTGGGAGATCTGCTCTCGCTGGCCCAGCGGGAACTGACCCGCGGTGCGCCCAAGGCATCCTTCAACGGCCTGTGCCTCGCGGCCTGACGGGTCTCGACGGAGTCCCCGCGCCCCTGAGGGGGCGCGGGCCTCAGGCCTCCACCGGCCGTCGGCTCAGCACCTCGTCCGCCAGCCCGTAGCCCACCGCCTCCTCCGCCGTGAACACCTTGTCCCGGTCCATGTCGGCCCGGAGTTCCGCGACCTCACGCCCCGTGTGCCGCGCGAGCACCCGCTCGACCTGCGCCCGGATCCGCACCATCTCCTTGGCCTGTAGGGCGAGGTCGGAGACGGTGCCCTGACGGCCCCCGCTGGCCGGCTGCCCCAGCAGCACCCGCGCGTGCTCCAGCACGAACCGCCGCCCGGGGTCGCCGCCCGCCAGCAGCACCGCCGCCGTCGAGGCCGCCTGTCCCACACAGAGGGTCGAGATCGGGGCCCGTACGTACGACATCGTGTCGTAGATCGCCATCAGCGAAGTGAACGAGCCCCCGGGCGAGTTGATGTAGACGGAGATCTCGCGATCCGGCATCGCCGCCTCCAGATGCAGGAGTTGGGCGATGACGACGTTTGCCACCCCGTCGTCGATCTCCGTGCCGAGGAAGACGATGCGCTCGGACAGCAGCCGGCTGAAGACGTCGTAGGACCGCTCGCCCTGGGCGGTCCGCTCGACCACGTTCGGAATCGTGTACGTCCCCATCACTGCAGTCCCATCCGTCGACGCGAAGAGGCCGGACGCACGTCGTCGAGCGACTCGACGACCCGGTCGACCATCCCGTACTCCCGGGCCTGTCCGGCCGTGAACCAGCGGTCGCGGTCGCCGTCCCGGGAGACCGTCTCCTCGGACTGCCCGGTGTGCTCCGCGGTGATTCGCTCGATGGCCCGCTTGGTGAACTCCAGGTTCTCCGCCTGGATCTCGATGTCCGCGGTGGTGCCGCCGATGCCCGCCGACGGCTGGTGCATCATGATCCGCGCGTTGGGCAGCGCGAACCGCTTGCCGCGCGTGCCGACGCTCAGCAGGAACTGTCCCATGCTCGCGGCGAACCCCATCGCCAGCGTGGACACGTCGTTCGGGATCAGCCGCATCGTGTCGTAGATGGCGAGACCCGCCGTCACCGACCCCCCGGGGCTGTTGATGTACAGGCTGATGTCGGTGCGCGGGTCCTCCGCCGACAGCACCAGCAGCTGGGCGCAGACCCGGTTCGCGGAGACCTCGTCGACCTGGGTGCCGAGGAAGACGATCCGCTGGGCGAGGAGCTGTGCGGCGAGATGGTCGTCGAAGCGCGAGGGCGGGGTGTCACCCTCCTCCGCGCGCGGGGCGAGCAGCGGGGCCCGGCCGGTGATCAATGGAGCCACGGTTCCTCCCTGTGGGTGAACGCGGCCGCGGTGGCCGCTGGTTCCACCCTCCCCGTGAACCACCCCTCACCTGGCCTTTCTCTGCCAACGGCAGATTCGCCGACAGCAGAGCACCCCCGGCGCACCCTCGCCCGGCGCATCTCGTGTCCGCGCCACCGATGAGTTTCCGGACCAGGATCGGTCGACACAGGAGACGACACACCCCGCCGGAGGAGGCGCACATGTCCAGCGAAGGATTCACCACCTGCCTGTGGTTCGACGGCCAGGCCGAGGAGGCGGCCGCCCACTACGTCTCGGTCTTCAAGAACTCCCGGCTCGGCCGGGTCACGCACTACGGCGAGGGCGCGCCCCGGCCGGCCGGCTCCGTGCTGACCGTGGAGTTCACGGCCAACGGCCAGCAGTTCGTGGCGTTGAACGGCGGCCCGGAGTTCAAGTTCACCGAGGCCATCTCCTTCCAGATCCTCTGTGCCGACCAGGACGAGATCGACTACTACTGGAACAGCCTCACCGAGGGTGGCGAGCCCGGCCCCTGCGGTTGGCTCAAGGACCGGTTCGGCGTCTCCTGGCAGGTCGTGCCGGCCGAACTCATCGACATGATCAGCGACTCCGATCCACAGAAGGCGGCCCGGACGACCGCGGCGTTCATGGCGATGGGGAAGTTCGACCTCGCCGCCCTGCGCAAGGCGTACGCGGGCGAGTAGCCGTCCGCGCAGCCCCTCCCACCCTGGTGGGGCCCCCGCGGCGGGCCTCCACTAGGCCCTGTCGTCACATTCCCGCCCGCCCCGTGACGCCATGCACGTGCTCTCGACGCACCGGGCACCGACCCGAGTACGTCCGGTACGCGAGTCAGTGCCCGGCACGCCGAGAGCACGCTCCCCCGGTCTCGGCTGCGCTCGACCGGGAGGTACCCCCACGACGCCGCCAGGCCGCCCTCCGGGCGACGACGGGAATGTGACGACAGGGCCTAGAAGCGTCCTGAAGATCTTGAAAATGCGCCCGGCTTGCCCTACTTGATGGCGATTGACATTTACTGGCAATTCAGGGTGAGTCGGGCGGCCAGAGCAAGATCTTCAGCGGTCTCCTAGTGTCCTGAGTCTTTGATTCGGTTCAGATATCCGGTGAGGCGTTCGAAGATCTCGTCAGCGGTCTTCGTCCAGACGAAGGGCTTGGGGTTGTCGTTCCAGTCGGCGATCCAGGTCCGGATGTCCTTCTCCAGGGCTTGGACGTTCCTGTGGACGCCACGCCGTATCTGCTTGTCCGTCAGCAGGGCGAACCAGCGCTCCACTTGGTTGAGCCAGGAGGCGCTGGTCGGGGTGAAGTGCATGTGGAACCGCGGATGGGCCAGCAGCCACTTCTGGATCGCGGGCGTCTTGTGGGTGGCGTAGTTGTCGCAGATCAGGTGGACGTCGAGATGGTCGGGGACCTCCTTGTCCAGCTTGGCCAGGAACTTCTTGAACTCCACCGCGCGGTGCCGGCGGTGGAGCGAGCTGATGACCTCGCCGGTGGCCGCGTTCAGGGCGGCGAACAGGGTCGTCACGCCGCCGCGCAGGTAGTCGTGGGTGCGGCGCTCGGGCATGCCCGGCATCATCGGCAGCACCGGTGCCGACCGGTCCAGTGCCTGGATCTGCGACTTCTCGTCCACACAGAGGACGATGGCCCGCTCGGGCGGGTCCAGGTACAGGCCGACGACGTCGCGGACCTTCTCGATGAACTGCGGGTCCTTGGACAGCTTGAAGGTGTCCACCAGATGCGGTTTGAGGCCGAAGGTCCGCCAGATCCGCGAGATGGTGGACTGGCTCAGGCCGCTGGCCGCGGCCATTCCCCGCGTCGACCAGTGCGTGGCGTTCTTCGGGGTGGTCTCCAGGGTCCGCACGACCACCTCCTCGACCTTTTCGTCGCTCACCGTGCGGGGCGGGCCGGGCCGCGGCTCGTCGGACAGGCCCTGGAGCCGGTCGGCCGCGAACCGCCTGCGCCACTTGGCCACCGTGACCGGGTGGACCCCAAGCTCCGCTCCCACCGCGGTGTTCGAACCGCCCTCAGCACACGCAAGCACGATCCGGCACCGCAACGCCAGAGCCTGCGAGGACGTTGCTCGCCGCGACCAGCGCAGCAGCGTCTCTCGCTCCTCATCCGTCAGGACCACTTCGACCGTCGGCCGACCCATACGCGCCATGAGCCCAGCCTACTTCTTTAGCGAAATAAAGACTCAGGACACTAGGTCGCACTCGAGGATCTCGGTCATTCTTCACCCCGGGTCGGCTAGCGGATACAAAGAACTGCGGGTACTGGTCGCCGTCGACTTCTTCATCGGCCGTAAACCCCACGACGTGTCGATCAAGGAGGCGGGCATCTGGTCGGCTGTCTGGATCGCCCTGGCCGTCGCGTTCGGCCTGGGCGTGCTCGCCGTCGGCGGGGGCGAACCCGCGGGGGAGTTCTTCGCGGGGTTCATCACCGAGAAGTCGCTGAGCGTCGACAACCTCTTCGTCTTCGTCCTGATCACGGCGAAGTTCGCGGTGCCCTCGCAGCACCAGCAGCGCGTGCTCATGGTCGGCGTCCTCATGGCGCTGGTGCTCCGCGCGATCTTCATCGCGGCGGGCACGGCGATCATCTCCAGCTTCTCCCGGGTCTTCTACATCTTCGGCGCGTTCCTGATCTATACCGCCTGGAAGCTGGTCGAGGACGCCCGCAAGGACAGCCACGAGGAGGAGTACGAGGAGAACAAGCTTCTCAAGGCGGTGGAGCAGCGTTTCGGGGTGGCCGACCGATGCCACGGCACCAAGCTGTGGGTCGAGGAGAATGGCAAGCGCGTCATGACGCCGATGCTCGTCGTGATGCTGGCCATCGGCTCCACCGACGTGCACGCGCTGCACGAATCCGGCGTCCACGTCCCAGAGATCTCCATCCCCTTCTCCCTCGGCTTCATCGTTCTGGTCCTCGCGGTGACGACGGTGACGAGCCTGTGGGCGTCGAAGAAGCGGCAGGAGGCGACCGACGACGAGCCCACGTCCCAGCGGCTCTGAGGGGGCGGTACGGCCTACGGCCTGTCGGTACGTGCGTCGGCGATGGCCCGGGTGATCTCCCGGGCCATCCGCGTGACCCCCGGGGACCGGACCGGGCACGGCCTCGGCTCGGACGTCGTCGGGGCCAGACAGAAGTGCAGGTAGTCCTCGTCGTGGTGGAGCGCCGTGCGACCCCGGCCGGGCTGGGTGCAGTAGCCGTCGTGCTCACGTTCGTAGGCGGTGCACGGCAGGTACTGGGCCCAGGTGTAGCGGTCGGCGGCCGGGCTGACGGCCTTGCCGGCGTCCGCGACCAGGTCACCGTAGGCCCTGGCCTGCTTCGTGTACAGGGCGTTCACCCGGCGCACCCGGTCCGGGGTCATCGGGTCCGGGCCCTGGAGCACCCACACGATCGTCGGCCGGTGTTCGCCGCCCGCGCTCGCGATCTGATCGGTGAGCTGCTCGGCGGCGGCCGTGTACCGCCGGAAGTACTCGGCGCGGGCCTTGCCGTAGGTGACGCCGTCCATGCACGGGGTGTAGTCCCAGGCGTTGCCCCAGAACTGCAGGACCACATAGTCCGGGCGCAGCCGCCGCACCAGCGCGGCCGCCTTGTCCCGCGGAGGGACGAGCGACCGGTCGGCGGTGCCCTCCAGGTAGTCGCACAGGGTGGTGCCCGAGTAGGGGGCGCTGGTGTAGCGGGCGTCGAGGTCGTCCTTCAGCAGGTCACCGAGGACGGTCTGGTTCTCCGTGGCGAGGGAGTCCCCGAGGTAGAGCACCCCGGGCGCGGGTTTCGTCGTGGCGGTGTCTGCGTCGGTGCCGCCCGTGCCGCCGTCGTCGCCGGGCGACCCCGTGGCGGCGCGCTGACGGGTGGTCGACGACGGCTCCGGTGCCGCGGCCGACGGCGGCGCCTGGTCCGGTGCGGACTCCGGATCCCCGCACGCGCCGAGCAGCAGCCCGGCGAGCACCGCCCCCGTCACTCCCACGATCCACGGCTTGCGCATACGGCGACTCCCGCCCCGACCACCGAAACGGTTCCCCAGGCAAGCACAGCCCGACCCGAGGCGGAAGACCCGCGTTGGCCACGAGGGCGCCCGTTGGTGCGGACGCCCCCGCTCCGTCAGATCACGGGGTCATGCCACCCGTGCAGGCGGCCCCCGGCTCCGGTGTCTGCTCGCCCTGCACGTACTTGTCGATGAACTTCCGCACCCGCGGGTCGGACGCCTTGTCCACCTTCAACTGGTGCTCCCAGGCGCTCAGCACGATCGGCGACGACTGGTCCTCGTAGGGACTCATGAAGGTGTACGTCGTCTTGTTCACGAGGCCGGTCAGCGACTCGACGTCCGCCTTGGCGGCCTTGTCGTTGTACGTGATCCAGACGGCGCCGTGCTCCAGCGCGTGCACCGCGTTCTCGTTCGGCACGGCCTTGGTGTACACCTGCTTGTCGCAGTTGACCCACACCTGGTTGTGGTCGCCGCCCACGGGCGGGCTCATCTTGTAGTCGACGGCCTCGGTGACGTGATTCTGGGTGAGCTTCGACCAGCTCTTCACGCCCTCGACGGGCGCGGCCTTCGCCTCCTCCTTCTCCTGCGCCGCGTCGATCAGGTACCAGCCGCCGCCGACCAGCCCGGCGAGGATCACACCGGTCACACCGAGGGTGAGCAGCCGCATGCGCCGCTCACGGGCCTGCTCCGCCTTGCGTATCTCCTCGACGCGGGCACGCCGCGCCGCCTCTCTGGCCTTGGGGCTGTTGTTCCGGCCCTTCGGCGCGCTGTTCTTGGCCTTGGACTTTGATGAAGCCATGGGGTGTCCTTCTCCCGGCCCTGCCCGTACGGGCACGGCGGTCCTGCGAGTCGTCTGAGGTGGTGTCGTCACGGCCGGTGCCCGGCCCAGCCGGCCTAGACGCGGAGCAACTGCAGTTCGTGGAGATCGGGAGGACGGGCCCGCCCCGGTTCCCCCGCGCCGGACGGGGCGAGCGCGGCCGGAGCCGGCGCGGGCTGCCAGGGCGCGGCCGTGTGATCGGCGCCCGGCAACGGCATCTGGCCCAGCACCGCGGCCGGGTCGGAGGAGTGGCAGTCGTGCTCGCCGGGACTGTGCCCGCAGGGATCGCGATCCACGAGGGAGACCGAGTGCGGGCGGCGCTCGGACGCCTCAGCCGGGGGCGAGCCCGCGCAGAACAGGAGGAACGTGGTCAGGGCCAGTGCGGCCACGAGCACCAGGTGCGCCGTCCGGCCCCGGGCGCACGGCAGCGCCGTACGTCGGAACGGTCGGCCGGACATGGCGGCACCTCACGAGTCGAGTCACGAGTCGAGGCGAACGGGAGTGCGAGCGCCGCTGAAATTATCAGACACCGCACGGCAGTGGCCCCGCCTCCAGGGACTCGGGCCGGTTTCACGCGGTCCGTCCCGTTCGGCGCGCGACCGGAACCCGTCCTGGCTAGCGTGAGAGCCGGGAGACCACCCGTCGAACCGAGGAGAGTGGCAGCCATGGCCGCACAGCCCGAGGGAACGCCCTGTTGGGTCGACGCGATGTTCGGCGACGTCGAGGGCGCCAAGAACTTCTACGGCGAGGTCCTGGGCTGGACCTTCGGAGAGTCGTCCGCCGAGTACGGCAACTACACACAGGCGTACGCGGACGGCAAGGCGGTGGCCGCGGTCGTCCCGCCGATGCCCGGCCAGGAGGGCCAGTCCGCCTGGTGCCTGTACCTCGCCACGTCCGACGTGGACGCCACCGCGGCCAGGATCCGTGACAACGGCGGCGACGTGCTGATGGAGCCGATGCGGGTCGGCGAGTTCGGCTCCATGCTGCTGGCCCGCTCCCCGGACGGTGTCGTCTTCGGCTGCTGGCAGGCCGGCGTCCACCAGGGCTTCGAGGCGATGGGTGTGCCCGGCGCTTACACCTGGGCCGAGATCTTCACCCGGGAGCCGGAGAAGTCCGACGCGTTCTTCCCGGCCGTCTTCTCCTACCGGTCCAGGCAGATGGAGGACCCCGACGACCCGCACATGGACTTCCGCGTCTTCGACCTGGGGCAGAACCCGCTCCTCGGCCGGATGAAGATGACGGCGGAGGACTTCCCGCCCGAGGTGCCCTCGTACATCAACGTGTACTTCACCGTCCCCGACTGCGACGACGCGGTCGCCAAGGCGACGAAGCTCGGGGGTGTCCTGCGCTTCGGGCCGATGGACACCCCCTTCGGCCGCTTCGCCGCGCTCAGCGACCCGCAGGGCGCGTCGTTCTCGGTCATCGACGTCACCAACACCCAGGGCGAGATGCCGGAGCTCAAGGACGTCGACTGAGCGGACACAGGAACCGACGGGCACGCGCGGCATGGCATGATCGAGCGCATGTCGGAACGTGTTGTGGCCGCCTGTGACGGAGCCTGCAAGGGAAATCCCGGACCGGCGGGCTGGGCCTGGGTGGTGGCCGAGGACGATGAGATCCCCGCGCGCTGGGAGGCCGGCCCGCTGGGCAGGGCCACCAACAACGTCGCCGAACTCACCGCGCTGGAGCGGTTGCTGGCGGCCACCGACCCGGCGGTCCCGATCGAGATCCGGATGGACTCCCAGTACGCGATGAAGGCGGTCACCACCTGGCTGCCCGGCTGGAAGCGCAACGGCTGGCGCACGGCCGCCGGCAAGCCGGTCGCCAACCAGGAACTCGTCGTCCGCATCGACGAGTTGCTCGCCGGACGCTCGGTGGAGTTCCGCTACGTGCCCGCCCACCAGGTCGACGGCGACCGCCTCAACGACTTCGCCGACCGCGCGGCGAGCCAGGCGGCCACCGTCCAGGAACCCGCCGGCACCGAGCTGGGCTCCCCGGAGCCGCCGGCCGCGCCCGACACGGTCCCGGTCCGCCGTGCACCGGCGAAGAAGTCCGCGAGGTCCGGCAGGGCGGGCGGCCGCACCGGCTCCTCCGCCTCCTCGTCCCGCACCATCAAGGCGAAGTTCCCCGGCCGCTGCCAGTGCGGCCGCCCGTACGCCGCGGGTGAGCCCATCGCCAAGAACGACCAGGGCTGGGGCCACCCGGAGTGCCGTACGGGGGCGACGGCCGGGGCCGAGTAACCGGCCCGGCGGGACGCCCCGGGAGGGCGTGCGCGTCACACGACGGCGCCGCGCCACTCCCCGGTCTCCCGGCCGCGCTCCTCGATGAACTTCTTGAAGCGCGCCAGGTCGCCCTTGGTCTGCCGCTTCACGAAGCCCAGCCTGTCGGCCACCTTCTCGGCGGTGCCCTCCGGCTGGAACTCCATCTGCAGCATCACCTTCGTGCGCCCCTCGGCGAGGTGGTGGAAGGTGACGACGCCGGCCTGCCGGGCCTCACCGGAGATGGTCGTCCACGCGACCCGCTCGTCCGGGATCTGCTCGGTGATCTCCGCGTCGAACTCCCGGTGCACACCGTCCACCTTGGTCACCCAGTGCGTCAGCGTGTCCGACCGCTGCTCGATCCGCTCGACCCCGCTCATGAACTCGGGGAACGTCTCGAACTGCGTCCACTGGTTGTAGGCGGTCCGTACGGGGACCTGGACCTCGACGGACTCCTCGATCTGGGTCATCGATCGCCTCCTCACATCGGTTGCTGTTGCCGTCGCGGCCGGGTCGCCCCCGCCGCGTCCCGACGCGAGTACCCAGGTCCCCGGCGGATCAACGTCCCCCTCAGGCCGCGTCGAACGTGTAGTGCGGGGTGTGGTCCAGCAGCGCCGCCGGGGTCGTGTCGTCCCACGGCTTCATCGTCTCGTTCAGGTCCACCACGTTCGGCGTCCCGGCGGCCGGCAGGTACGCCGAGTTCGGGTGCAGCCGCTGCCAGTCGGCCCACAGCTTGTCGATGAACGCGTGGTGCAGCCAGAACACCGGGTCGTTGGGGGAGACCCCGGTGCCCATCTGGCCGCCCACCCAGACGTGCACCCGGTTGTGGAGGTTGACGCCCCGCCACCCCTCCAGGTGATTGCGGAACCCGTCCGAGGCACTGTTCCAGGGCGCCATGTCGTACGTGGACATGGCGAGCACGGAGTCCACCTCGGCCCGGGTCGGCAGCTGCCGCACCGTGCTCCCGAGGGCGCGGCGCAGATAGGTGCGGCCGTCGATGCGCACGTTGATCGGCCAGTTCCCGTTGGACGCCGCGAACGGGCCGTCCATCACCCGTCCGTCGCGGCTGCGTCCGGTGCCGCCGAGGAAGTCGGGGGCCCAGAGGGAGGAGCGGGCCGTGCGGTCGGCCGTCCAGTCCCAGTAGGGCAGGGCGACCGTGGAGTCCACGGACTGCAGGGCCCGTTCGAACTCCAGCAGGAATCTACGGTGCCAGGGCAGGAAGGACGGCGAACGGTGGCCGGTGCGTTCGCCGTTGTCCGTGTCGCCGAGGATGAACGCGTTGTGCGTCGTGACGAACTCGTCGTAGCGGCCGGACCGCTTCAGCGCGATCAGCGCGTCGACGAAGCGCCGCTTCTCGTCGGCGGTCAGCGTCGCCTGGTTCTTGCGGGTGGTCATGGTTCTGCGGCTCCTTGCGGTGTTTCCGGTGGTGCGTGTGCGCGGCGGCGTGGGTCAGTTGATGGGGACGAGGCGGGCGCCCTGGAGCTCGTCGACGGCCGCGCGGGCGGCCGCGCGCGGGGTCGGTACGGGGGAGTAGTGGCTGACGACGCTGATCCAGCTGCCGTCGGCGTTCCGCATCACGTGCAGCTCCGCCCCGTCGACGAACACCGCGTATCCGGTGCCGTGGTGGTGACTGCCACCCTCGGTGGCGCGGCCCTGTATCCGGCGGCCCCGGTAGACCTCGTCGAAGGGCTGGAGCGGCTGACGGCCGTCGTGGTCGCCGTGGCCGCCGTGGTCCTCGTGGCCGGTGCGATCGTCCGCGGCAGCCTCGGTGAGCGGGGCTGCGACGGTCACGGCGAGGGCCGCCGCGGCCCCGAGAGCGTGGCGCCGGGTGATGTCGGGCATGCGAAAACCTCCTGGGAAAGGGGGGATTGATGACCCGTCATACCTATCGACCCGCTGTGGGGCGGGAGAAATCCCAGGGAACCGGTTGGCTGTGATCAGGACAATCATGTACATGTCGTGCAAGGTTGAACAAAGATGATCTTGTCGTGTCGGCCTCGCGGGGGAGGGTGGAGGGAGATATTCCGCCCGGCGGCCGCACCGGCTCCGGTGATCTTGCGGTGCGGGTGCGGAGTGCGTGGTCGGCGTCACGCGGGCAAAGTGGCGTGAATCCGGACCGCACGCGCACTGCTACTCTTCGTGGTCAATTGATCGCTTTGCGCAGCGAAATGGGAGTGTGCGTGAAGATCGCGTGCGTCGGCGGCGGACCCGCAAGCCTGTACTTCTCGATCCTGATGAAGCGGCAGGACCCGTCCCACGACATCACCGTCCATGAACGGAACCCGGCCGGGTCCACCTACGGCTGGGGCGTCACCTACTGGTCCGAACTGCTGGACAAGCTCCGCGAGAAGGACCCCGAGACGGCCCTCGCCATCAGCGAGAACTCCGTCACCTGGAACAGCGGGGTGGCGCACGTCCGCGACCGCAGCACCGTCCAGCCCGGCGACGACGGCTTCGGCATCGGCAGGCGGCGCCTGCTCGAACTGCTGGCGGACCGAGCCCGCGCCCTGGGCGTCCGGGTGGAGTACGAGGACGAGATCACGGCCGACGCCCTGCCGGACGCCGACCTCGTCGTCGCGGGCGACGGAGTCAACAGCACGGTGCGCGAGAGGCACGCGGACCGCTTCGGCAGCGACATCACGCTCGGCCGCAACGCCTACATCTGGCTGGGCACGACCAAGGTCCACGACGCCTTCACGTTCTCCTTCCAGGAGACCGGCCACGGCTGGATCTGGGCCTACGCCTATCCGTTCAGCGACGAGCAGAGCACTTGTGTCATCGAGTGCTCCCCCGAGACGCTGAGGGGCCTGGGCCTGGACCGTTTGGGCGAGGCCGACGGCCTGGCCCTGCTGGGGAAGCTCTTCGCCGACATCCTGGACGGCCATCCGCTGCTGGGCCGGGACCAGGGCGACGGCACCGCCCGGTGGTTCGCCTTCCGCACCCTGACCAACCGCGTCTGGCACCACGGCAACCTGGTCCTGCTCGGTGACGCGGCCCACACCACGCACTACTCCATCGGGGCCGGCACCACCCTCGCCCTGGAGGACGCCATGTGCCTGGCCGAGTCCCTCGGCGCCCACCCGGACACGGAGAGCGCGCTCACCGCGTACGAGCGACGGCGCAAGTCCGACCTTCTGCGGCTGCAGAGCGCCGCCCGGTACAGCGCCCAGTGGTACGAGAACATCCAGCGGTACATCGAGCTGCCGCCGGAGCAGATGTTCGCGCTCCTCGGCCAACGGCACTCCCCGCTGCTGCCGTACGTGCCGCCGCAGCTCTACTACCGCCTCGACCGCGCGGCCGGCCGTCTGGAGGCACTGCGCCGGCTCAAGCGCTGGCTGGGCCCGAAGCTGGCCCGGTCCTCGCAGTCGCGAGCCCTCGCCGGACGGAAGTAGCCGGGAGCGAGCCGCGCCACCCCCGCCACGGCTGGCCCGCGGCCCCGCCCGGCAGGCGGGCTAGCCGACGCCGCGCGGCCGGAACTGGATGCTGACGCGCGGCCCCACCGCCCGCGTCGACTTGGGCACCGCGTGGTCCCAGGTGCGCTGGCAGGAGCCGCCCATCACGATCAGATCACCGTGCCCCTGCGGGAAGCGCAGGGTCGGTCCACCGCCGCCGTGCGGGCGCAGGGCCAGATCGCGGGGGTCGCCCACGGACAGGATGGCCACCATCGTGTTCTCCCGGGCGCCCCGGCCGATCCGGTCGCCGTGCCAGGCCACACTGTCCCGGCCGTCGCGGTAGAAGCAGAGCCCCGCCGTGGCGAACGGCTCGCCGAGCTCGGAGCCGTAGTGCGCGGACAGCGCCTGCCGGGCCTCGTTCAGGACGGGGTGCGGCAGGGTGTCCTCGGGGCCGTAGTAGGCGAGCAGGCGGGGTACGTCCACCACCTGCTCGTACATCTGCCGTCGCTCCGCCTTCCACGGCACCTCCTCGGCGAGCCGCGCGAACAGCGCGTCGGCGCCGGTCAGCCACCCGGGCAGCACGTCGACCCAGGCCCCGGCGCCCAGCTCCCGCCGGCGCAGCCCGTCGAGGGGGCCGAGGCGGACATCGTCGGACTGGTCGAAGAGGGAGCCCTGGAGGTGCGCGGCCATACCTGCAGCGTACTCCCAGATTCGAAAACCTGTTCGCCCGGCTCCCCGTCGTCCGTCGGCTCAGTGCTGCTGCGCCTGCGGAGTCACCTCGCTCGGCCGTACCACCACGAAACCCTCGCCCTCCAGCTTCAGCTGCACGGCCTCCCCGGAACCGCCGCGGATCATCGAACCGAAGGACTGGGAGCGGTGCAGCGAGGTGGTGAGGTGGGCCGTCCAGCCCACCACCGCGTCCGTGTCGACGAACACGGGCAGCTGCGGCGATACCGGGATGACCAGCGGATTTCCGTCACAGATGAGACCCAGCTTCCCCTGTCCCGTGAAGACGCTGTTGAACAGGCCGCCACCGGTCATGCCGGCGCCCTTCACCGTCTTGATCTCGTACGACAGGGACGCGTCGAAACAGAGCACGTTGCGTCCGTTGACGGTGAACACGTCGCCGGGCTCGATGTCGACGATGAAACAGTTCTGCGCCTCGTGCGCGAACCAGGCCTCGCCCTGACCGCGCACCGCCATCAGTGCCAGCCCCTCGCCGGTGACCGCGCGCTTGAGCATGCCGCCCACGCCCTGGCCCTTGCGTTCGAACTGCAGGTTCCCCCGGAAGGCGATCATCGCGCCCTGCCGGGCGAGCATCTCGCCGTTCACCGCGTACTTGATCGACTTGGCGTTCTGGACGCTCATTCCCGGCGCGTAGGCCGGCTGCACCATGTTCTCGTTGGAGAAAAGATCGCTCTTCATACGGGCATGCTGTCCCGGACCGCCCGATTCCGCCAAGCGACGCGCGCGGCAAGCGAATTGAGGTGCCTGACAACATCTCGACCGGAGTGGTAGAAGCGGACGCATGACCAACAAGACCGTCGGAGTAGACCTCCCGGACCGCCGGGGTCGCACCGGGCTCGACCGCACCGGCCGGGACCTGACCGGTAACCCGCGCGTCAAGGTGCGGGACGTGCGCCTGCTGTCCAGCCACTGGTACGTGGAGCGCACGACGACCTTCGACTTCCAGCACACCGACGGCACCTGGAGCACCCAGGAGCGCGAGACGCACGACCGGGGCAACGGCGCCACCGTCCTGCTCTACGACACCGAACGCGAAACCGTGCTGCTCACCCGGCAGTTCCGCTACCCGGTGTACGTCAACGGCCACCCCGACGGGATGCTCGTCGAGACGCCGGGCGGTCTGCTCGACGAGGAGGACGAGCACCCCGAGGTCGCCGTGCGGCGCGAGGTCGTCGAGGAGACCGGTCACACCATCGGGGAGATCCGGCACGTCTTCGACATCTACATGAGCCCCGGGTCCGTCACCGAACGCGTCAGCTTCTACGCCGCCCCCTACGGCCCGTCGACCCGTACCCACGAGGGCGGCGGCCTCGGTGAGGAGGGCGAGGACATCGAACTCGTCGAACTGCCCTTCCGCCGGGCGCTGGAGATGATCCGCAGCGGGGAGATCGCCGACGCCAAGACCATCATGCTGCTCCAGTGGGCGGCGCTGGACGGTCCGTTCGGTACCGGCCGCGACGTCTGAGGGAGCCGCAGGGCCCCGTTCAGGGATCGAGCGTCTCGGCGGCCTCCGCTGCGACCGCCTCCGCCACCGCCGTCAGCGCGGGGGAGTCGAGCTTCCACTGCTGCCAGAACAGCGGGGCGTCCACGGTCCGTTCCGGTGCCAGGTCGACCAGCCGGCCGCTGTCGAGGAGTCGCTCGGCCTGGGCGGCGGGCACCATGCCCCAGCCCATGCCGGCGGCCACGGCGTCCACGAACCCCTCCGAGGTCGGTACGTAGTGCCGACGGGGACTGGCCGGGCGGCCCCGCGTCAGCCGCCGCACGAAGGCGTCCTGGAACTCGTCGCGCCGGTCGAAGAACACCACCGGCGCGTCGGCGATCAGCTCCTTGAGCGGTGTGCCCGATCCGAGGCCCAGCCACCGCTCCGCGAAGGCGGGCGTGGCGCAGGGCCGGTAGTGCATCCGGCCGAGCGGCCGGACCGAGCAGCCGGCCACGGCGTCCGGTGCCGAGGTGACCGCGGCCATCACGAGCCCCTCGCGCAGCAGCCGGGCCGTGTGCTGCTCGTCCTCCCGGAGCAGTTCGTAGCAGGGGCGCAGCTCCTCGGGCACCCGGGTCAGGGCGGGCAGGAACCAGGTGGCCAGCGAGTCGGCGTTCACCGCGATCGACACCCGCGTGGTCTCCCCGGCGCCCGTCATCCCGAGCGCGGTGTGCGCGTCGTGTTCGAGACGGGCCAGCTGGCGCGCGAAACGGACGATCACCTCGCCGGACTCGGTCGGCCGCACCGGCTTCTCCCGGATCAGCAGGACCCGGCCGACCCGCTGCTCCAGCGCCTTGACCCGCTGGCTGACCGCCGACGGTGTCACGTGCAGGGCACCGGCCGCCGCGTCGAAGGTGCCCTCGTCCACCACGGCCAGCAGGGTGCGCACCAGGTCGAGGGGCAGCTGAGACATCACGAACGCTAATGATACGTAAGAATCCTTAGCTGTACGCATGGCGGTGCGTTTCCTAGCGTCGTGGCTGTGTTCAGTGAAATGACAGCTCTCGCGGCCGGATTCGGCACCGGCCTTTCCCTCATCGTCGCCATCGGAGCCCAGAACGCCTTCGTCCTCCGCCAGGGCCTGCACCGCGACGCCGTGCTTCCGGTCGTGGCCATCTGCGCCCTCTCCGACGCGCTGCTGATCGCCCTCGGCGTCGCCGGGGTCGGCGCGGTGGTCGTCGCCTGGCCCGGCGCGCTGACGGCGGTCGCCCTGATCGGCGGCGCGTTTCTCCTGGTCTACGGAGCTCTGGCCGCCCGCCGCGCCCTGCGACCCGGCGACGACGCGCTGCGCGCGGGGAGCGGGTCGGCGGGCTCCCGGCGCCGGGCCGTCCTCACCTGTCTGGCGCTGACCTGGCTCAACCCGCACGTCTACCTGGACACCGTGTTCCTGCTCGGCTCCATCGCCTCCGACCAGGGCCCCCTGCGCTGGACCTTCGGCCTCGGCGCCGGCCTCGCCAGCCTGTGCTGGTTCGCCGCCCTGGGCTTCGGCGCCCGGCTGCTCAGCCGGTACCTGGCCCGCCCGTCCGCCTGGCGGGTCCTCGACGGCCTGGTCTCGGTCACGATGCTCGTCCTCGGCGGGATGCTGATCGCCGGAGCCTGAGTCACGGGGAGACAGCATGTGAGACGGCGGCGAAATCGCCTGTCCCGGCGGTGGTGATCTCCGCGATAGTGGTGCCCGTATCGAAAGATGTATCGAGCATCAGGATGCCCGTGGACGCCACCCAGAGCAGCGCCGGTGACGACACCGCACCGGAGGACGACCCGGCGGCGCCACCCCGCGAGGGCTGGCGCCGCTGGGCGATGGACACCCGGCCGCTGCGCCGCCCCGCCTACCGGCGTCTGTGGTCCTCGACCATCGTCACCGCCGTCGGCAGCCAACTGACCGCAGTCGCCGTCCCCAAACAGATCTACGACATCACCGACTCCTCCGCCTGGGTCGGCTACGCCAGCCTCGCCGGCCTGCTGCCGCTGGTGGTCTTCGCGCTCTGGGGCGGCGCGGTCGCCGACAGCGTCGACCGCCGCACGCTGCTGCTCGTCACCAACACCGGTATCGCCGTCACCTCGGTGCTGTTCTGGGTGCAGGCCGTCACCGGTCTCGAATCCGTCTGGGCGCTGATGGCCCTGCTCGCCCTCCAACAGGCGTTCTTCGGCCTCAACTCACCCGCCCGCAACGCCTCCGTGGCCCGACTGGTCCCCGCCGAGGAACTGCCGGCGGCCGCCGCGCTCGGCTCGACCGTGATGCAACTCGGCCTGGTGGCCGGACCGTTGCTCGCGGGTGCTCTCATCCCGGTGATCGGCCTGGCCGAGCTGTACCTCATCGACGCACTGGCCCTCTGCGTCACCCTCTGGGCCGTGTACCGGCTGCCCTCCCTGCCGCCCCTGGACAACGCCATGGCCAAGCGGGCCGGCCTGCGGGAGGTGGTCGCGGGCTTCCGTTACATCGCCCTGCACAAGGTGCTCCTGCTGTCCTTCCTCGCCGACATCATCGCCATGGTCCTGGGCATGCCCCGCGCCCTCTTCCCGCAGCTGGCCGCCACCACGTACGCGTCCTACGGCGAGGGATTCGCCCTCGGCCTGCTGTTCGCCGCGATCCCTGTCGGGGCCGTCGTGGGTGGCCTGATGTCGGGCACCTTCTCCCGCTCCCACCGGCACGGACTCATGGTCCTCGCGGCCGTCATGGCCTGGGGAGCGGCCATCACGGGCTTCGGGCTGAGCGCCGGCCTGTGGCTCGCGGTGGCGTTCCTCGTGGCCGCCGGAGTCGCCGACATGGTCTCGATGGTCTTCCGCGGCGCCATCCTGCTCTCCGCCGCGACCGACGAGATGCGCGGCCGGATGCAGGGCGTGTTCACCGTGGTCGTGGCCGGCGGCCCCCGTCTCGCCGACGTCCTGCACGGCACGGCGGGCGCCGCCTTCGGCACCCGTACGGCAGTCGCCGGCGGAGGTCTGTTGGTCATGATCGCCGTGCTGCTCCTGGCGACGGCCACACCGGCACTGCGACGGTACCGGATCTGACCGATCGGCACACCGCCTCTTTCGTACGCTTATCAGCCCACCCCTCACAGGCAGGAGTTGCAACGATGCACTACGTGAAGCTCGGCTCGACGGGTCTGGACGTGTCCCGGATCTGTGTGGGATGCATGAGTTTCGGCCTCCCCGACCGAGGCACGCACGAATGGACTCTGGACGAGGAGGCGTCACGCCCGCTGATCCGGCAGGCGCTGGACGCGGGGATCAACTTCTTCGACACCGCGAACGTCTACTCCGACGGCACCAGCGAGGAGATCGTCGGCCGCGCGCTCGGCGAGTACGCGCGGCGCGAGGAGGTCGTCGTCGCGACCAAGGTCAACGGTGCCATGCACCAGGGCCCCAACGCCTGGGGCCTGTCCCGCAAGGCGATCATGACGGAGATCGACAACAGCCTGCGGCGCCTCGGCACCGACTACGTGGACCTCTACCAGATCCACCGCTTCGACCCCCACACCCCGGTCGAGGAGACGATGGAGGCCCTGCACGACGTGGTGAAGGCCGGCAAGGCCCGTTACCTCGGGGCCAGTTCGATGTACGCCTGGCAGTTCGCGAAGATGCAGCACACCGCCCGGCTGCACGGCTGGACCCGGTTCGTGTCCATGCAGAACCACTACAACCTCCTCTATCGCGAGGAGGAGCGCGAGATGCTCCCGCTGTGCGAGGACCAGAGCGTCGCCACGCTGCCCTGGAGCCCGCTCGCGCGCGGCCGCCTCACCCGGGACTGGGGTTCCGTGACCGCCCGCACCGAGACGGACAACTTCGGCAGGACGCTCTACCAGGAGGGCGACCGGGAGATCGTCGACGCCGTCACCCGGATCGCCGGTGAGCGCGGGGTGCCCCGTGCTCAGGTCGCCCTGGCCTGGCTGCTGAGCCGGCCCACGGTCACCGCCCCCATCGTCGGCGCCACCAAGCCCCACCACCTCGCCGACGCCGTGGCCTCCCTCGACGTCACCCTGACGGAGAAGGAGACCGAGGAACTGGAACGGCCCTACACCCCGCGCGCGATCAGCGGTCACTGAGCGGCCGCGGGCCTCACAGGCGGGAGTACTCCAGACGCACGGTCGTGGCGAGACGGGCCAGGGCCTCCTCGGCGCCCTCGCGGTCCGTCTTGTCGAGGAGCGCCAGGGCGTCCGCCGCGGCCAGGCGCACCCGCTGGGGCACCTCGTCGAGGGCGGCCATGCGGTAGGCGATGGTGCGGCGGGCCTCGCGCTCCTCGGCGCTGACGCCGCCCGGCCCAGTGCGGGGGAAGACGGCGGCCTCGTAGGCGGTCACGTGGATGAGCACACCGTGCGCGATGCCCTCGGCGTAACCCCGCTGTCCGGCCTGCCGCTGGGCCATGGCGAAGTGCGCCATGGCCCGCCGCCGCACGATCAGCGAGCCCACCATGCCGACCAGACCGGCGCACACCGCCGCCCCCAGGGCGACGGGACCGCCGCCGATCAGCGCGCCGATGAGGGCGCCTCCCGCCATCAGCAGACAGGTCAGCCCGGTGGTCAGCATCAGCAGGGCGCGCGCGGGAGTGAAGGAGGCCATGACGTGCAGTGTCTCAGCCTCGCCCGACTGCCGGAGCGGTGGGCCGGAGGGGGAGGGACGACGCGGCGCGTGCCGGACGGCCGGGCGGCGCCCGTTTCGGCAGGCCGCCCGCCCGCGAGGGACGGGCGGATCGAGCCGGGACGCGCACGCGGCGAGCACCGTTTCGAGTGACCCGCCCGCGGCCTGCCAACGGACATCGGGGACGGAGGGCCGACACTGCCGGCTGCCGTACTCGTCCTGCGGGGAAGCCCCCGTCGTGCCGTGCCCGAGCGGTTCCGGCCGGGAGCAACTACCCACCCCGGTACGAAGATCAGGTGACTGCATAGGGTGGGGCCCGTGAGAAGCAGCGACACCGGTGCGGCAGTCGCGTGTCCGAACGCGACCGAGGGGGAGACCACCGTCCGATGAACCAGATCCTGTACGCCGGGGCCATCGGCCTGTTCCTGACGTTGATCGGCACACCGCTGCTGATCAAGCTGCTGGCCCGCAAGGGATACGGCCAGTTCATCCGCGACGACGGGCCGCGCGGCCACGCGGGCAAGCGCGGTACGCCCACCATGGGTGGCATCGCCTTCATCCTGGCCACCCTCGTCGCCTACCTCGCGACCAAGGTCATCACCGGTGAGAGCCCGACCTACCCCGGATTCCTGGTGCTGTTCCTCATGGCGGGCATGGGAGTGGTCGGGTTCCTGGACGACTACATCAAGATCGTCAAGCGGCGGTCGCTGGGACTGCGGGCCGGGGCCAAGATGGCCGGCCAGCTGATCGTCGGCATCGTGTTCGCCCTGCTCGCCATCCGGTTCGCGGACGACCGGGGCCAGACACCGGCCTCCCTGAAGCTGTCGTTCGTCACCGACTTCGGCTGGACCATCGGTCCCGTGCTGTTTGTCGTCTGGGCCCTGTTCATGATCCTGGCCATGTCGAACGGGGTGAACCTCACCGACGGTCTGGACGGCCTCGCCACCGGCGCGTCGGTCATGGTCTTCGGCGGCTACACCTTCATCGGTCTGTGGCAGTTCCAGAACTCGTGCGCCAACGCCCTCGAACTCACCGACCCCGCCTCCTGCATAGAGGTGCGCGACCCGCTCGACCTCGCCGTCGTCGCGGCCGCGCTGATGGGTGCCTGCTTCGGGTTCCTCTGGTGGAACACCTCGCCGGCCAAGATCTTCATGGGCGACACCGGTTCGCTGGCGCTCGGCGGGGCGCTCGCGGGCCTCGCCATCTGCTCCCGCACCGAACTGCTTCTGGCCGTCCTCGGCGGGCTGTTCGTCCTGATCACCATGTCGGTGGTCATCCAGGTCGGCTCGTTCAAACTGACCGGCAAACGTGTCTTCCGAATGGCACCGCTCCAGCACCACTTCGAACTCAAGGGCTGGTCCGAGGTCCTGGTCGTGGTCCGCTTCTGGACCATCCAGGGCATCTGCGTGATCGCCGGCCTCGGCCTGTTCTACGCGGGGTGGGCCGCGAGCTGACCGCCGGCGCGCGACGCCCGACACACGGTCCTCAGGCGGCGTCGGGCGTCAGCCGGAACACCACGCCGCGGCGCAGCGGTCCCTCCGGCATCGAGGGGTCGTCGAAGTCGTCGCTCGGGTTCCGGGTCATGCCGAGGCGGCGCATCACGGCCTGGGAGCGGAGGTTGGTGGCGGTGGTCACCGCGAGGATCTCCGGGAGCCGGAGCTGCTCGAAGCCGAAGTCCAGGACCGCCCGCGCGGCCTCGGTGGCGTAGCCGTGGCCCCACGCCGCACGCGCGAGTCGCCAGCCGGCCTCCACCCCGGAGAACGGCATGTCCTCGTCCACCGGATCCAGCCCGGTGAAACCGATGAACCGCCCCGTGGACCGTACCTCCAGGGCCCACCACCCCCAGCCCCGCCGGTCGAGGTCGTCCTGGAAGCGGGCGGCGGACGCTTCGCTCTGCTCCTTCGTGAGGACGCCCGGAAAGTACGCGCGCACTTCCGGGTCGGCGTTCATGGCCGTCCAGGGGACCAGGTCGGACTCCCGCCAGTCGCGCAGGAGGAGGCGTTCGGTTCGCAGGTCGGGCATCGGGCGACAGTAGCGCGATCACGGGGCGGGGCGGTCGCAATTCCGGGCCATGATCGCCGTCTGCCTCCGGTGGGCACCGCGCGGTCCTCGTGGACACACGGTTGTTCACAGCCCTCCGCTTGCCCCCAGGTCGACGCGTACCGCCCGTAGATGGTCGGTCAGGGGGCCGAGGCCCACGTCCTGGCGGCGTTCGTCGACGGACTCGGGGTGGCGGATGGGGTACGGGAACAGGGTGCCGGGGTCGATGCGGGTGCCGTAGAACTGGGGCTGGTTCAGGGCGACGGCGCAGTGGTCGGCGATGTACGCGTGGTGCACCGCGGGACAGCGGCCGTCCGCGACCGCCTCGGCGATCAGGTCGCGGCACGTGAGCTGGAAGCCGAGGTCGGGGTAGTGCAGCAGGAGCATGAGGGCCGCCGTCGATGCGGGTTCGCCGACCGACTCGGCTGTGGGCCACCCGTGACGGGCGACGATCGAGCGCAGGGCCTCGCCGTTGTCGGTGTGGCACGCGGCGATGCGGTCCCGGGCCCGAGCGGCGGGCGCGGACCGGGCCTCCCGGGCCAGCTGCCGCTCGTCCTCGGCCCGGCGGATCAGCTCGGCGGCGAGCACCCGCTCGCGGGGCGGACCGGTGCCGGGCGCGGGTCGCGACGTGGGTTCCATGGCCGGGGCGCCCTTCACGCCGGCTCCCGCACCGCGAGCGAGAACCACACCCTCTTGCCCGCGTCCCCCGGCTCCGGCGGCTCGGTGCCCCAGTCGTCGGCCAGCGCGGACACGATGGACAGCCCCCGCCCGGCCTCGGCGGACGCGGGTGCCGTGCGAGGCCGGGGCGGCACGGGCGAGGGGTCGGCGAGGGTGACGCGCAGTTCGCGCCCGGAGCACTCGAGGACCACGGCGATGGTGTCGCCGGGATCGGCGCTCCCGTGCCGGACCGCGTTGGCGAAGAGTTCTCCGGTGGCGAGGACCGCGTCGTCGAGAATCGCGGACAGCTCCCAGCGGGCCAGATGCGCCGCCACCGTGCGCCGTACTCCAGCGGCACGCGAGGGGTGCGCGGGTACCGCCATCCTGACGAGGCGGGACCTCTCCAGGGAGATCAAGGCAGCCTCACCGCGCCCGGGGGGCGCCCCACCCCGCCGGACGGGGCGTCGTGGACGCTCCACCCGGGGTCGTGCGCTGCCGCGGCAGGGATCCGTCGGCGGGACGTGCCGACACTGACCGCCGTCATCGAGTTCCTCCACATCCTCGAAGGTGATTTCCCGGGAGTGTTGTTTCTGAGATTGCTGTTTCCGAGAGTGCTCTTTCCGGGGTGCTGTTTCTGGGGGTGCTGTTGTCGAAGACAACAGCACCGGGCACACAAAACGCCAGGTGGTGGAGGGGTTGTGCAGTTGCGGGCGGGTAGTGGCGCCGCTGGACAGGTTCCCCACCATGGTGAACGTCGACGAGGGCCCGCCCCTGCGGGAGCGGTGTGTCCCCGCCGGACGGCAGGACTGACTGCGCTGGGTGACTCCCTGGCCGGGGAGGAGCGGGACCGGCTGTTCACCGAGGCGCTCGATGTCACCGAGCCCGGACGGTTGGAGGACTTCGTCACGACGGCGGCGACGGGTTTCGGCGTCCTCGAGGGCACCGCGAAGCGGCACGACGGGGGCGGCTCCGACGGCATGGACGGTGCCGACGGCATCGACGGCCTCGTGGCCTGTGTCGGCGGTTCCCGGGGCGGCACGTTCGAGCAGGCGAGCGGCGCCGACTGGGCGGCCACCTGGGAACTGAACGTCGGACACACCGCACGTGTCGTCCGCGCCGCGCTGCCGCACCCGCGTGCCGCCGGCGGCGGCTCGGTCGTGCTGATCGGCTCCGTCTCGGGCTGGAAGCCCGGACCGCCCGCCCAGTACGGGGCGGCGAAGAGCGCCCTGGTCCACCTGGCGGCCTCCCTGGCCCGGGAGTTGGGCCCGGATCGCATCCGCGTCAACGTCGTGTCGCCCGGTTCCATGCTGATCCCGGGCCGCCGCTGGGACCGGATGCGCCGGGAGGAGCCACAGGCGTACGAGGCGTTCGTCGGGAGGGAGCTGCCGACCGGTGCGCCCGTCACCCCGCACGAGGTGGCCCGCACGGTGGTGTTCCAGCTCTCCGACTGGGCGACGGATGTCTCCGGCGCCCACCTGCCGGTGGACCGGGCCCAGAACGAGCCCTCGCAGGACGGCTACTGAGGCGGGCGTCCGTGACGCGCCCATCTCAGGCGGCCGCCCCCAGCACCACCCGCGACCGGCGTTCGAAGTCCTGGACGAGCGGCTCGTCGCGGCGGGACGCCAGGCGGCCCCGGAAGTCGCGGAGGGCCTGGATGGAGCGCTCGCTGTGCACGCCGGCGAGCGCCTCGAGCGCGTCCGTGGCTGTGGCGACGGCCTCGTCGAGACGGTTCTGCTGGAGATGGGCCGTGGCGAGCACGGAACGGCTGATGGCCTGGCGTCGGCGACGGTCGGCGTGGGCGCGCACCGACGCGCTCGCCGTGTGCTCGGCCTGCGCGGCCAGGCCCAGGTCGCGGAAGCAGAGCGCGGACTCGGCCTGGAGATAGTGGTGGTCGAGGAAGCGCACCCAGGGCGACTCCTCGGAGGCACCCCGGCTCGCGTCGAGCTGCTTCTCTGCGGCCCGCAGCGCCTCGGCGGTCTCCCGGGGCCGGCCCAGTGCCGCGTGGCCGCGCGCGGACATGGCATGCAGCCGCATCAGGCCCAGGGGACTGCCGGAGTCCTTGGCGGTGGCGACCCCGGCCCGGGCCAGGGCCACCCCCTCGTCGGGGCGGCCCAGACTGGTCGCCAGATGGGACAGCCCCGCCAGGATCTGCCCGCCCAGCACATGGTCGCGGCCCTCCGCGCAGAGCCTGAGCCCCTGGGTCATGTACCGCTGGGCCAGGCCGTACTCCCCGGCGTCGTACGAGCTCCAGCCCGCCATGGCGGCCAGCCGGGCGGCGGCAGCGAACAGCTCACGGCGGTGGTGCGGGGTCACACCGCGCTGCTGGAGCAGGGGGATCACCTCGGTGGTGAGGTACTGCACGATGCTCGTGCGGATCCCGCCGCCCCCGTATTGGTTGTCCATCTCGTCGAACATGCGGAGCATCGCGTGCACCTGCTCCACCGGCCCGCCACCCGACATCGGCGCGAGCCGGGGCGCGTCACGGCTCTCCACCAGCCAGAGCAGCCAGGCTCGCTGAGGGTTCGTCAGGGCGCCCGGCACGAACGGCACCGCACCGAGCAGACTGCGCCGCGCGATGTCGGTGGAGCCCAGCTCGGCCAGGGTGTGCAGGGTCTCCGCCACGTTCTCGACGTACATCAGTGCCCGTCCCGTCACCGGTCGCCCGCGGTCGAGCGGAAAACCGAGGTCGGCCGGAGTGAGCGCGCGGCCCAGCCGTTCGCCGAGGACTGCGGCGATCAACTCCGGTGCATTTCCACGTGGTTGCTGGCCCTGGAGCCAGCGGGTGACGGAGGCCTTGTCGTAGTTGGTCTCCGCGCCCTGACAGCGGCCCAGTTCGTTGACCCGGAGGGCGAGGGACGCGTACGAGCAGCCCGCCTCCTTCAGGGCTGTCGCCAGCGGCTTGTTGGGCCCTCCGGTCCCCTTGACCGGGCTCCTTGGTAATCCGTTCGTCACGGCGGCCATCCAGGTGTCGCATCGTGTCGGCGCGCGGCTTGACCCCTGCCCGCCGTGGCGCCAACTCCGGGGCGGGCCGGAGGAGTTCGAGGGACCTTGCGCAGCGTGTGCGGCAGGTCACCCGATCACTATGGTGGCCGAACGACTCAGCCCGCAACCTGCGTTCTGATAATTTCAGAATGAACCGCGCGGACCTGTCCGTGTCAACGGATCGCGTGGCACACTGCACGCTGTGAATCCCGCCCCGGGAGGTTGCACGTGAGTGAGACCCGCTCAGGAGGGAGTGCTCCTGCGGCGCCCACGGTCCTGCGCATGGTCCTGGGCAAACGGCTCCGCCAGCTGCGGGAGCGCGCCGGAGTGTCCTACGACGACGCGGCCCGCGCCATCGAGGTCACCGCCCTGACGGTCCGCCGTATGGAGAAGGCCGAGGTCGGCCTCCGCATCCCCTACGTGAAGGAGTTGCTGCGCACCTACGGGGTCTCCGGCACGGAGATCGAGGACTTCCTCTCCCTCGCCCGCGAGGCCAACCAGCCCGGCTGGTGGCACAAGTACCGCGACGTGCTGCCCGAGTGGTTCAGCGCGTACGTGAGCCTGGAGAGCGAAGCCGCCGTCATCCGCCTCTACGAACCCCAGTACGTCCCCGGCCTGTTGCAGACCCACGACTACGCGGCCTCCCTCATCCGGGTCGGCTTCCCCAACGCGAGCTCCGAGGAGGTCGAACGGCACGTCGCCCTGCGCCTCAGGCGCCAGGACCTGCTGGTCAAACCCGAGGCGCCGGCCGTCTGGGCCATCCTCGACGAGACCGTGCTGCGCCGCCCGGTGGGCGGACCACAGGTGATGCGGGAGCAGATCGACCGGCTCGTCGAGGCCACGGAACGGCCCAAGGTCAGGATCCAGATCATGCGGTTCGCGGCCGGGCCGCACCCCGGGGCGTACGGCCCCTTCCACTACTTCCGGTTCGGCTTCTCCGAACTCCCCGACATCGTCTACACCGAGGGTCTCGCGGGCGCCCAGTACGTCGACCAGCCCGTGGATGTCGTGACCTATCTGGAGGTCCTCGACCGGATGTCCGTGCAGGCGGAACCGGTGGCGCGGACCAGGGACATCCTGGCGGCACTACGCAAGGAGTTGTGACACATGGCAAGGACACCCGACGGCCCCGTCCACAGCGGTATGCCCGCGCCCGAACTCGGCGCGGAGGGCTGGCGCAAGCCCTGGAGCGGTACGAACGGCGGTTCCTGTGTGGAGGCCAAGCGGCTGCCCGACGGCCGGGTCGCGTTCCGGCAGTCCACCGATCCGGAGGGGCCGGCCCTCGTCTACTCGCGGGAGGAGATGGTGGCGTTCCTGGAGGGGGCGAAGGCGGGGGAGGCGGATTTTCTGATCGCCTGAGCCCATGGGTGCGTTGCCGGGTGCGGGTCCGGTGGGGCTTCTCGCGCCCGCGCGGCGGAGCCGCACAGTGATACAGCCCCGCGCCCCTGAAAAGCAGGGGCTGCGCCCCGTGCTTTTCGGCCGCCGCCTGCGGATCACTACGCCCGCACAACCGGACAACCCGCACGCGCACTCCCGGTGCCTTCCCGCCCCGCCCAGACTGGGGGCACCTCCCGGCCGTGCACGGGTCCGGGAGGGCGACGACCGCCGCGCACCACCCGAAGGGAGCGGCATGCGCACGCCGCCTCGTGCCCCGGGCCGCTCCCGAGGGGTGGGGACGACCCCACCGTCCGCCCTGCGCGCGCTGGCCCCGTACCGGACCCTGATCGTCGAGGGACACGAAGGGGGCGGCCGGGCTCGTGTGGTCGCCGAGCTGGCGCGCCTCGGGTTCGAAGTCCGGCGGCTGCCGTCCGCCCTGCACCACCTGGACCCCGCCCTGCCCTGCCGCGAACTCCTCGCAGGCCCCGGACGGCTGGCCGTCGACGGCAACCTGATCGCGGAACTCGTCCACGGCCCGCTGCGCCGGGGCCGCTCCCGGATCACCTGGATACAGGCCCTGGACCTCGCCGACGCCGTGGCCGAGCGCGACGGGGCCATGCTCCACCTGACCACGCCCGAGGTCTCGGAGGCGGCCACCGCGTACGCCCGGGTGTTCGGCACCCTCGCCCAGCACGTACCCGTGGTGACCCTCGATGTCGGCGAACCCGGCGGCCCGTCCGGGCACTCGCCGCTCGCTCGCCCCAACTCTGGCGTGAAGCAGTGCAGTTGACGATAAGTTGGCGACGACCACGCGATGTGAGGCAGGAGAGTCCCATGGCAGAAGGCCACCCCACTCCCGACCAGGAAGCGCTGTCGAAGATCGACACCACGGTCCCCCACTCGGCCCGTATCTGGAACTACTGGATGGGCGGCAAGGACAACTACGAGGTCGACCGTGAGGCGGGCGACGCCTACCGGGAGATCGCCCCGAACATCGAGACGATGGCCCGCGCCTCCCGCGTCTACCTCATCCGCACGGTCACCTTCGTGGCGCGCGAGCGCGGCATTCGCCAGTTCCTGGACATCGGCACCGGCCTTCCGACGTACGACAACACCCATCAGGTCGCCCAGAAGGTGGCCCCCGAGTCCCGCATCGTCTACGTCGACAACGACCCGCTCGTACTCCGGCACGCGCAGGCACTGCTCACCAGCACCCCCGAAGGGGTCACCGACTACGTTGACGCGGACCTGCACGACCCGGACACCATCCTGGAGGCCGCCGGGAAGATCCTCGACCTCGACAAGCCGGTGGCGCTGATGCTGATGGGCATCCTCGGCCACATCCAGGACTACGAGGAGGCCAAGGAGATCGTCCGCCGCCTCCAGGCCGCCCTGCCGTCCGGCAGCTACTTCGTCCACTACGACAGCACGGACACCGACGCCGAACTCAAGCGCGCGCAGGAGGGCTACGACGACACCGGCGCCGTCCCCTACGTCCTGCGCAGCCCCCGGCAGCTGCACGCCTACTACGAGGGCCTGGAACTGCTGGAACCCGGGATCGTCTCCTGTCCGCTGTGGCGCCCGGAACCGGGCACCACCCCGGAGCCGACGGACGTGTACGGGGGAGTGGCCTACAAGGCGTAGCACCACGGGCTCGGTGCGGAGGACTCGGGTGCTGCCTGCGGCCCGGGGGCCCGGTCCGGGGCCCGCGAGGGAGCCGGCCAGGACGGCCGTGTACTCGCGGGCACTTCGGGTAGGCCCCCCGCATGACCGGACCCGCCGACATCGACCGGCAGGTTCTCGACGCCGTGGAGAACCTGGTGCCGCTCTGGTTCTCGGCAGTGGAGGAGGTCAACCCGCGACTGTCCCCGAGACAGATCCTGGCGCTCCGCGCGGTGCGCGGGCGTCCCGAGCTGAACCTGACCGGGCTCGCGGAGCGGCTCGGCGTCGGGCTGCCCACGGCCAGCCGGCTCTGCGACCGCCTCGAAGCGGCAGACCTGCTCCAGCGCTGCGCCCGGCTCGACGACCGGCGCGAGGTGCGCCTGGTGGTGACCGAACGCGGGCGGCGGTTCCTCGCGGAGATCTCCGAACGCCTGTCGGAGCGGCTCGGAGACGCCCTGGCGGCGTTGCCGCCGACGGAACGCGTCCGGGTGGAGCAGATGCTGCGTGCCCTGGGGGGAAGTGTCAGTTGAGCTGTGCCGTGACCCGCCCGGCGGCACTGTGCACATGGCAGAGCAGCAGGCAGACGTCGTCCTCGTGCTCCTCGTCCAGCAAGGGGGCGAGGAGCTGGTCGGCCGACTCCTGGAGGTTCTCGTCCAGCGTCGTGGACGGCAGCCCGCCGAGCGTCGCCGCGAGCTGTTCGATGCCCGGGTCGATGCCCAGGGCACGCCGTTCCACCAGCCCGTCCGTGTAGAGCGCCAGCGTCGAGCCGGGCGGCAGCGGCACGGTGTGGTCGGCGATCTCCTGGTGCAGGGGGATGCCGAGCATCGCGCCCGGCTTGGCATCCAGGATCCGCACACCCCCGTCGGGCGAGCGCAGCACCGGCGGCGGATGGCCGGCGGCGGCCCAGGTGAGCGTGGGTTCGTGCGGGTGGAACCGGGCGATGACGGCCGTGGCGTACAGGTCGGGCTGGAGATGGTGCAGGAACAGATGGAGACGGGTGAGCAGCTGCCCGGGGCTCTTGCCGTCGACCGCGTACGCGCGCAGCGCCGTCCGCAGCTGGCTCATCATCACCGCCGCGTGGAGACCGTGTCCGGTGACGTCACCGATCACGGTGATCAGGCTGCCGTCGGGCTGCCGGAAGGCGTCGTACCAGTCACCGCCGATGTTCAGGCCCCGGGTGGCCGGCAGATAGCGCGCGGCCAGCCGCAGCCCCGGCGTGGTGGGCAGTTCGGTGAGCAGGGCCCGTTGCAGGGTCTCGGCGATGTCGCGGTTGTGCTCGAAGCGCCGGGCGTTCTCCAGCGCGACCCCCGCCCGCCGGGCCAGCTCGATCAGCATGAAGGCGTCGTCGGCGTCCCACCGCTCGTCGTCGGGCGGCGACAGC
The DNA here is from genome assembly GCF_032598905.1 of Streptomyces sp. 11x1. Lineage (NCBI taxonomy): Bacteria > Bacillati > Actinomycetota > Actinomycetes > Kitasatosporales > Streptomycetaceae > Streptomyces > Streptomyces sp. 11x1. Next base: position 10,353,907 of record NZ_CP122458.1, read on the forward strand.
GTCAGCACGCCCAGGGGCGCGCCCCGGGTCATCAGGGGCACGCACAGCAGCGGCCGGGCGGGGTCGATCGCCGAGGGCGGCTGGTCGTCGACACCGGGCAGCTCGCCGGGATGGTCGGCGGCGTACTGGGGGCGCCCGCGGCGTGCCGCGACGACGGCGGCGGCCGGACGCGGACCGGCACCGGCCGTCTCGCCCTCCCCGTCGAACAGCCACACGTCGGCGCTGCGGGCGTACCGGGGCACCAGCAGCGACGGCAGCAGCCGCACGATCGCGTCGGGGTTGAGGGACGCGGTCAGGGCGGCGCTGGCGTCGGCGAGGAGGGTGAGTCGGCCGCGCGCGTTCTCGGCCTCCCTGCGGGCCTTCTGCTCGGCGTCGAACAGCTCGCGCTGCGCCCGTCCGGCCGCGTCCAGCTCGGCGTGCAGGGCGAGGACGCCCTGGTTGGTCTGGTGCAGTTCCTCGCGGTGGAAGGCGACCAGCGCCTCCTTCTCGTCGAGCTTCTCCAGCAGCAGCGCCGCGTCCTCGTCGGCTCCGAACAGCGCCTCCGCGAGGGTCGTCGGATCAGCGGGCACATGCTCGCTGTCCGGCAGCCGCACCTCCTGCGAGCAGGCCACCGTCAGCCGCCACGGCTGCCGGTACTCGCCCGGTCGCCGGTTCGCCGACGTCACCTCGACCAGGAACCGACAGCCGGCGGGCCGCGCCGTGACCGCCCGCGCCGTCAGCTGCCACGCGCCGCCCTTGGTCAGGCACTGCCGCAGCTGCGCCGAGAGCACGGACACCAGCCGAGCCCGGTCGGTCGGCGACACCCCGTGCGCGGTGGCCAGCCGTGCGGTGGCGATACGCGCCCGGGCGGCGTCGGTGACGGAACGGACGGTCCAGGTACGGGTCATGGGAGGTGGTCCGGCGGGGAGGGGCTCAGTACGGCGACGGTGGTGTCGTCGCGGACCGGCCGGGCGGGGCTGCTCGCGTCGCGCACGATCACGGCGGCGATCACAGCGGGGTCGAGGGAGGGGCTGTGGGCGGCGGGGCCCGGGCTCCAGCGGCTGGGCAGACCGTCGCTGTGCAGGACGAGCAGACGGTCGTCCCCCCAGGCCACCTCGTGCTGCGGAAGATGGGCGGCCCGGTGGGCGCCGACTATGCCGGGCCGGGACAGCAGCGACTGCCACTGCGCTCCGGTGCGCAGCCGCGCCCCGATGTTGCCGATCCCCGCGAACAGCAACCGACGTGCGGAGAGGTCGAGTTGGGCGACGGCGACGGCCGCGCCCCGGGTGTCGCGCAGCGCGCCCTCCAGCCGCCGCAGCAGCTGTGCGGGAGGCAGCTCGGGGGCGCGGTACAGCTGCTGCACGGCCGCCGAGGACGCGCGGGCCGCCGCTACGCCGTGACCCAGCCCGTCGGCCAGCATCAGCGTGGTCAGGTCGCCGGATCGGACCCAGGCCCAGGCATCGCCGGAGAACTCCGCGCCGGCGAAGGGGACGTTGACACCGCCGGCCCGGACGGCGGGGGCGGGGGAGGCCGGCTTCGCCCGGCGACCCTTCCGGGTGCCTAGCCGGGCCAGGGCGATGGTGCCCCGGCCCACCGTACTGTGCAGGTCGAAGTCGTCGGCGACCCGGCGGCACGTGCCGAGACCCGCGCCGAGCGACGACGTCGTCGAGAACCCGTCCCGCAGCGCGCCCGCGATGTCGCGCACCCCCGGCCCGTGGTCGATGGCCACGATCTGCACCATGGGGGCCGCGCCGTCCGCCCGGTCCGGGTCGGGGCGGGAGACGACGTCCAGCAGTATCAGCCCGCCCCCGGCGTGCTTGAGCAGATTGGTCGCCAGTTCGGTGGCCACCAGGGCGCAGCCGGCGGCGCGGCCCTCGTCCAGCCCGGCCCGCGCCGCGGCCGCCTCGGCGGCCACCCGGGCGTCGCGCACCCGGGTCGAGTCGTGCACCGGGACCTCCCAGACGCGCGGCATCACCGCTCCTCGCGCGGGCGCGGCGCACCCGCCAGCCAGGACGTCACCGTCACCGTGGTGCCCGAGCCGGGCCGGCTGTCGATCGCGAAGTCGTGGACCAGCCGCCGGGCGCCGCCCAGCCCCATCCCCAGACCCTCGCCGGAGGTGTAGCCGTCGAGGAGGGCCTGGTCGAGGTCGGCGATGCCGGGCCCCTCGTCCCTGAACGTCAGCCGCAGCCCTCGTGCGCCGCCCTTGTCCACGGGAGCGCACTCCATCTGGCCCCCGCCGCCGTGGACCAGGGTATTGCGGGCCAGCTCGCTGGCCGCGGTGACCAGTTTGGTCTGGTCGACCAGACCGAAGCCGAGCTGGGCGGCCGCTTGCCGCACATGCTGACGGACCCACACCAGATCGAGATCCGAGTGGATCGGCAGGCAGGCGGAGATGCCGCCGGCGGTCTGCATCACGGACTCTCCTGGCGGGCGTGGACTCGGTGGCTGAAGGTCGGGTCCGCTTCGCCGAGGAGGCGCAGCGCCTCCTCGGTGCTGAGCGCGGTACGCAGCCCCGGCAGGGTCAGTCCCAGCTCCACCAGGGTGATCGCCACGGCCGGACGCATGCCGGCCACGACCGTCCCGGCGGCGAGCAGACTCGTCTGGGCGGCGATGTCGCCCAGCACCCTGCCGAGGAAGGAGTCGACCATCTCCACACCGGACAGGTCGATCACCACCCCCGTGGCACCGCTGCGCGCGACCGTGTCGCTGATGTCCTGCTGGAGCTGCTCCGCCGCGCCGTCGTGCAGATCGCCCTGGAGCGAGACCAGGAGCACATTGCCGAGCTTGAGCACGGGAACGGGCGCCCCGTACGAGGACGGGCCGCCGTGGGCGGCGAACAGATCGCCACTCACCTGTGCCCCGAACCGGCGCCGTCGCGGGAGACGATGTCCGTGCCCAACTGCCGGAGCGCGTAGGCGAGGGCGTCTGCGAGGCTCGTGCGGGTCAGCACCGAGCTGAGGTCGATGCCCAGGTGGACGATGGTCTGCGCGATCGGCGGCCGGATGCCGGAGACGATGCACTCGGCCCCCATCAGCCGGGCCGCCGCCACGGTCTTCATCAGGTGCTGGGCCACCAGCGAGTCCACGGTCGGCACCCCGGTGATGTCCAGGATGGCGAACCGTGCGTGCTGCTCGACGATGGAGTCGAGGAGCCGCTCCATCACCACCTGGCTGCGCGCGCTGTCCAGCGTGCCGATCAGGGGGACGGCGACGATGCCCTCCCACAGCTTGATGACCGGCGTGGCGACCTCCATCAGCTGCAGCCGCTGCCGGTGGATCAGTTCCTCGCCCTCGCTGAGCGCGGTCTCCAGCACCACCAGGCGCAGGGTGCCCATCAGCACGGTCAGGGTGGTGGTGCACTCCCGTAGGTGCGCCGCCGGCGCGGCGCCGAACTCGGTCAGCAGCAGATCGGTCACGGGCGGCCGCAGCGCGTCCACCTCGGCGGAGATCTGGGTGACCGTGGAACCGGCCCGCGCCCGGGAGGCGGCCGTCCGGGCCAGCTGTTCACGGACGACCTGGAAGCCGCCGGACTCCGCGTCCTCCACGCTGTCCGTCGCGGCCACGGCGGCGAGCGCGTCCACGACGGCCCGGCCCGCCTCCACCGCCTCGTCCCGGGAGTGGGTGAAGACGGTGCGGAACAGCGCGGCGTCGGCCCAGCGCTGGGCGATCTGTTCCTGGCGGCCGCGCAGGAACCGCGCCACCTCCTGCGCGGGTGTCAACTGCTGGCCTGCCGTGTCCTGTTCCGGCACGGGTGTCTCCTCACATGCTGTAGTGCCTCCCCGCCCCGGGGAACGACTGTTGGGCTGGTTCATCGGTCGGTTCGGCCGGCACCCCCTCGGCCGAACCAGTCGAGACAGACCACGAGCGCGTCGTCGTCCGCCACGGGTGTGCCTCGGTGACCGGAGAGCTCCCTGAGCACCGCGCCGGGGACGTCGGCGGCGGGCAGCAGCCGGGTGGCATTGATCGCCCGGGCCAGCGCCCGGTCCCCGTACGCCTCCCCGCCGGGTGCGGCGACGGAGTAGACCCCGTCGCTGACGAAGATCAGCCGGTCGCCCGGTTCGAGCCGCAACTGCTGTGCGGTGTACTCGGTCTCCTCGAACATGCCCAGCGGCAGCTGCGCCTCCAGTTCGACCGCGCTGACGCCCCGGTCGCGCAGCAGCAGCATCCGGGGCGAGCCCGCGTCGACGATCTCCAGGTCCCCGGTGGCGAGGTTCAGGTCCAGCAGGAGCACCGACAGGTGCTGGGCCCCGCCGTACTGGGCGTGCACGGCCTGGTCGGCGAGGGCCGCCTGCTCGGCGATGGGGACGCCGGCACGGCGGGCGTTGCGCAGCGCGTTGATCCCCAGCTGGGTCAGCAGGGAGGCCTCGATGCCCTCGCCCATGCCGTTGGTGATGTACAGCATCAGGTGGTCGGCATCGGCGGACCAGTCGAAGTTGTCGCCGAAGATGGCGTAGGCGGGCTCCAGTTGGCCGCCGAGCGCGTACTCGGGCCGGGTGGAGGAACGGCCCGGCAGCAGCTGCCACTGCATCTCCGCCGCCAGGGTCAGCCTGCTGGAGCGGCGCGCCCGGAGGTACACGTCGGTGTCCCGTTCCGCGACGACCAGCTCATGGCCCAGCACCTGGGCGAGCTCGGTCAGTTCGGCGAGGCTCTCCTCGGTGTGCGCGGCGGACGGAATCGTCAGCCGCAGCACGCCCAGCCGGTCACCGCGCACGGTGACCGGCAGGTGCACCCGCACCCGGTCGTCGCCGCGCTTCTCCACGTACGGCTCCTGCGCCCCGAACGCCCGGCCGGTCGGGCCGTCGTGCATGGGCAGGGGATCCGTCTGGTCCGGGCGGGCGGACGCGGGCCGGAGCGCGGTGAGCGAGTAGTCGGCCAGGTAGAGCTCGATGTCCCGCGCCGACCAGTCCGCGCCCAGTACGTCGCGGACAGCGTCCACCAGGTGGTGCGGAGCAGCGGAGCGAAGCGCTCGTTCGGCCGCCACGAATCTGTTCACGATGTCGGATACGCCATTCTTTCCACAGCTGACAGTGTTCGAGATGCCTGGAAGAGTGGGTGCGTGACTTCCTCCTCCCATCCGCGGCCGGACGAGGTGGCGCGTGTGACCTCCGAGGCGGCAGAGCTGCTGGAGGTCGTGTGGGGACGCGCCTCGACGGCACCCGTGTCCGCCTCGCAGCTCCGCCTGCTGTTCATCCTGGAGCACAACGACGGCATCAACCTGCGGATGCTCGCCGACGCCCTCGGCTCGACGCCGCCCTCCACCAGCCGACTGTGCGACCGGCTGGAGGCGGTGGGCTTCGTCGAGCGGCACGCCAGTACCGCCAGCAGGCGCGAGCTGTGTCTGCGGCTGAGCCGGCGCGGGCGCTCGTACCTCGTGGACCTGCGCGCACGGCGCGAACGCGCCCTGCGGTCCGTGCTGGAGCAGATGCCGGCCGCCAAGCGGACCGCTCTGGTGGAGGGGCTGGAGGCGTTCTGCGACGCCGCGGCGGCACAGATCCACGAGGGCGACGCCACCGACGCGCGGAGCGCCTGACCGCCGCCGACCCGGTCCCGGTTCGACAGCCTCATCCCAACCCTTCCCACTCTCGGCCCCCGGGTCACTCTGTTGCCTTCCGGCCATAGTTGTCAAACGACAACCATTGGCCATGAGTGTGTGCCGCCTCGCCGACGAAGATGCCAAGCGGTGCTGCCCGTCGGCGCGTTGACGGGCGGCGGGTTCATTCCTGAGCCGGCGGCTCGTCCGGATGCGGGGCGACCTGTCCGGAGTCCACGGCGGCCAGCGCCTCGTCCACGCTGTCCATCGTGGACACGGTGAGGCTGACACCGGTGAGATCGAGTATGCGTCGCACCGCCGGAGCCGGGGCGATCACATACACCCCACCCGGGATCCGGCGCACCTCTTGATACGTGCGCAGAATGATGTTCATACCGGATGAGTCCATGAAGGGGACGGCCGACACGTCCAGCAGGAAGTGCCGTCGACCGTGCCGCAGTTGGTTCGCCAGATGATGCTGCAGCTCGGTCGCCGTGTCGATGTCCAGTTCCCCTTCGATCGTGAGCAGCACGGCGTCGTCGCGGGGCAGGTCGACCTTGATCGACAGGGGGTTGTGGGCAACGGACACGAGAACCTCCAAGGCGTGGACCGATCGGGACGGTTGCCCCGATTCACGGATTCGACGCATCGCCCGGCGATGCGCCCGTGCGCATACCCGCGAATCGTGCGGGCACACGGGCCCCGATCAGGCGACTCCGGGTTCCAGCAACCCCGCGCGCAGCCGCTTGATGATGCGGCTGATCAGCCGGGACACATGCATCTGCGACACCCCGAGCTGCTCGGCGATCTGTGACTGGGTCTGCTCCTCCACGAACCGCAGATGCAGGATCCGCCGCTCACGGTCGTCGAGTTCGGCGATCAACGGCGCCAGCGAGTGGAAGTCCTCGACGAGTTGCAGGGAATGGTCCTCCTCGCCGATGAGGTCCCCCAGCACGGTGTCACTGTCCTCGCCGCCGTCGGAGGTGAGCGCCGCGTCGAGCGAGGAGGTGTTGTAGCCGTTGGACGCCTTGCGCGCCTCGATGACCTCCTCCTCGGACAGCGACATCAGCTCCGACAGCTCACGCGTCGTCGGCATCCGGTCCAGGCGGGACTGCAACTCGTCCGTCGCGCGGGCCAGCTCCACCCGCGCCTCCTGCAACCGCCGCGGCACATGCACCGCCCAGCTGGTGTCCCGGAAGAACCGCTTGATCTCGCCGACGATGTACGGCACGGCGAAGGTGGTGAACTCCACCTCCCGGGACAGCTCGAACCGGTCGATGGCCTTGATCAGCCCGATGGTCCCGACCTGGACGATTTCCTCCAGCGAGTCCTCGCGCCCACGGAAGCGCGAGGCCGCGTACCGCACGAGCGAGAGGTTCATCTCGATGAGCGTGTTGCGTACGTATTGGTAGGTGTGCGTGCCCTCGTCCAACATGGCCAAGCGGTCGAAGAACTGCCGGGACATCTCCCGCGCGTCCTTCGGCCGTACCTGGGACGGGTCCTCGATCAGGGGCAGGTCGACCCCGTCCGTCATGACCCTCCCCCGTGCCGCGGCCGTAGTACGTGCCGTCACGGCTGCCATGCTGTCCACCCCTCTCGCCCGAAGCCTTGTTGCCATCCCACGCTTGCCCCGCGAAGCGCATCTCAGTCCCCCTCATTCGGCAAAGGGACCGTGTCGCTCCCCACTCTGGCCAGAAGTCGCCGCCGACCCGAGTGGCACGCCTCACCGGGTCTGGCGATCCGTCACCAAGAATGCGCGGACCGTTGTTTGCCTGCCGGGTCGCGGGGCAATCGGAGTTCCACGCCTCCGTACGGGAGGCGCGCCGGCGGAAGCGGTGTTCCGCGCACGGGCCTCGGTCGCCCGCCACCGTTCCCCGCCGCGAAGTCCCTGAAAGCGTCGTTCAGGAGCGATTTCCCATGCTGGTCAATGTGTCCGCAAACGGCTCAGGCACCTCCGTTCGTCCTGGCACCCCCGACAGGAGGACGCACGACGACGCCCCCGACACCGCCACCGCGTTCGCCCGGCTCGCGACGATGGACGAGGGACCCGAACGCGACCACGTCCGGGACGAACTCGTCCGGGCCTGGCTGCCCATGGCCCACCGCATCGCCGGCCGTTTTCGCAACCGCGGCGAGTCGCTGGAGGACCTGCGCCAGGTCGCCGCGATGGGCCTGGTCAAGGCGGTCGACCGCTACGAGCCCGACCGGGGGGCGTTCGAGAGCTACGCCGTGCCCACCATCACCGGAGAGATCAAGCGGCACTTCCGCGACCGGATGTGGACGCTGCGCGTCCCCCGGCGGGTGCAGGACCTCCGCAACAAGGTGCGCGTGGCGCGGCGTGAACTCAGCCAGACCTCCGGCGGTGCCGCCGAGCCCTCCGTCGCCGACATCGCCGCCCTCGCCGGGCTCACCGAGGAAGAGGTCCACGCCGGGATGGAGGCGCTCGACAGCTTCAGCGCGCTCTCCCTGGACGCCGAGATGACATCCGGCGACGACGGGTACAGCCTCGCCGACACCCTCGGCGCCCCCGACGCGGCGTACGACACCGTCGTGGACCGCGAGTCGGTCAAGGAAGGGCTGCGCCGGCTGCCCGAACGCGAGCGGGCCATCCTCTACATGCGCTTCTTCGAGGACATGACCCAGAACCGCATCGCCGACCGTCTCGGCATCTCCCAGATGCACGTCTCCCGCCTCATCAGCCGCAGCTGCGCGCGCGTCCGCGAAGAGGCCCTCGGCCGCACCACGCCCACCGTCTGACAACCCCCAGGAGCGACACAGATGCTGACGCCCCACCCCGCGACCCTGCGCCGGCTCGTCGAGGAGTACGAGTCGGTCGTCGCCCACCAGGGCGATCGAGGCGATCCGCAGAGCGTCCGCCGCGCGCAGGACCTGGCATACACGTTGTGCGTGTCCACGGGCACCCGCGACGTCCGCCGGGCCCTGGACGCGGCACGCACGCAGCTCGCCGCCGCGCAGGCGACCACGACCGCGGAGCTGTGCGGGACCGGGACGACACTCCCGGGAGATCTCGGCAGCCATGGTCCGGGCGGGAGCGGGTATGTGGCGCTTCATGAACAGTGATGGACCCAACTGTCCCGAGTCGTCGACCCCGTACCTGCCATGACATCGATGGAACGCCGCCCGCTCGTGCACCACGACCCCGCTCCCGCGGAAGCGGCGGGGCCCGACGCCCGGCCGCCGCGGCCGCCGATCGCGATCACCACCGCCGCGGCCGCCCGCCGCCACGTACGGGCGTTCGTGGGGGAGCGGTGGCGTTCCCCGGCGGGACCACCGACCGAGCAGTCGATGATCGATCTCATTCTCGTCGTCTCCGAGCTGGTCACCAACGCGGTCCGGCACGGCGGCGGGATCGCCGGGTTCGACGTCGCCCTCACGCCTGAGGGTGTGCGGCTCAGCGTCCGCGACTACAGCGCCGCCGTGCCCGTGGGTCTCCACGGGCCCGGCGCGCTGCCCCGCGCCCACGAGGGCAACGGCTACGGGTGGCCGCTGATCAACCGCCTCTCCAGCAGGGTCGACGTCGAGCGCTGCGCGTCCGGCGGCAAGACCATCAGCGTGCTGGTGCCGCTGACCTGAGGCCTCGCGCGGCTCTCACGGGCCCGTCGCCGGGGCTTTCACCAGGGCCTTCACCACGGCAGGAAGACGTGGACGTCCTTGCCGTGGTCGTGCACCACCACACTCACCTCCTCGCACAGCGTCTGGATCAGATACCAGCCGATTCCGCCGCCGCCCTGGCTGGGGCTGAAGGGGCGCGGCGCGGGCGACGTCGTGCTCGTGTCCCCCAGCGTCACATGCACCCCGTCGAGGGTGCGCCGCATCGTCAGCTCGAACCGCCCCGGGGCGTACTGCACCGCGTTGGCGGCCAGTTCCGTGACCACCAGCAGGATGTCGTCCCAGTGCTCGGCAGCGGCCGGCGGCGACGTGCGCGAGAGGACGCCCAGGAACCCCTCAGCGGCCGTGCGCGCCCCCGTCACGTCGCCGAGTTCTCCGTCGAAGGCGGCGTGGCTGTCGTAAATCTCCTCGGCAGGCAGTTTGTCGTCCCTACGTGGCTCTGTTGACATCTCGTCGTCCCCGGCTCGGCTGCTTGAGGCGGACGCGATGGCGCGTTCCCCTCCGACGCTCGTGTTTCCCGTGCGGAGAGCTGCTACGCGTGCGAAAGCGTAGGGATGTGTGGGGCCTTGGGGAAGACCGTGGCCTTCCGGAGCCCCCGGCCCGCGTCGGCGTTCTACCGGTCACCCGCCTCACCGTCCTCGGCCGGTGTCCGGAAGACCAGCAGGGCGACGTCGTCGTCGTTGTCGACAGGACGCGCGCGCTCCAGCAGAAGGTCGCAGAAGACGTGCAGGGGCCGGTGGACGAGAGCCGCCGCGTGCTGGCGCAGCCGGGCCAGGCCCCTGTCGAGCGTGTGCCCGGGGGATTCGATCAGACCGTCTGTGTACAGCACCAGCGTGGACTTCGGCGGCAGCGGGGTGAGCGTGTCGGTGCGTGCCCGGGTCAGCCCCGTACCCAGCAGATGGTCGTGCTCCTCGTCCAGGAACCGGGACCTGCCGTCGTGGGTGATCAGCAGCGGCGGCGGGTGCCCCGCGTTGGTCCACCGCAGGGCCCACGCGTCGTCGTCCCGTTCGACCCTGCAGAAGATCAGCGTTGCCATGGACGCCTCGGTCACGTTCACCACGGCCCGGTCCAGCCGCTCCACGATCAGGCTCGGCGGCTCCTCCAGCGCCCACGCGTAGGCCCGGAGCATGTTGCGGACCTGGGCCATCCCGGCCGCCGCGTCTATGTTGTGTCCCACCACGTCCCCGATCGCCACCGCCGTGGACCCGTCGGACAGCGTGAACACGTCGTACCAGTCGCCGCCGACCTGGGAGGACTTCGACGCCGACTCGTAGCGGGCGGCCATCCGCAGCCCCGGCACCTCCGGCATCTGGGGCAGCAGATGGCGCTGCATGGTCTCCGCGATGTGCCGCTGCCGCTGGTACAGGCGCGCGTTCTCCAGCGCCAGCCCCGCCCGGCGGGCGATGTCGTCCAGCAGGGACAGTTCGGCGTCGGTGAAGGTCCCCGGCCGCTCGCTCAGACCGAGCGTGAGAGCGCCGAGCACGGCGCGCGGCCCCCGGATGGGCGCGATGGCCGCCGAGCGCAGCCCCGCCTCCTTGAACAGCCTCTGCTGGGCGACCGTGATCCCCGAGTCCGCCGGCCCCTGGTAGGTCTCCGGCCCGGCCAGGGTCGACGCCGCCCCGCGCAGCGCCCGGGACAGCGGCATGAGCGACTCCTCGTGCACCGGCGGGAGCGGGCCCTCCAACTCCTCGCGCCGCACCACCACGCCGTCGCGGTGGGTCGCCACCGTGGACCGCCAGACGTCGTCGCTCTCGGTGATCAGGTCCACGACGGCCCAGTCCGCCAGCCGCGGCACCACCAGCCGCACCAGGCGGGCGACCGCCTCCTCGGCGTCCAGGGTCGAGCTCAGCCGGGTCGTCGTCTCGGCGAGCAGCGCCAGCCGGTCCAGCTGCGACAGCGTCGCCGGCTCGCCGTCCGGGACGACGTCGCTCTCCGGGGCGCCCTCGTGGAAGAGCACCACCGCGCCGGTCGCGGCCCCGTCGAGCCGGCACGGGGTGACCAGCCACGTGACCGGCAGCAGTGTGCCGTCGCCGCGCAGGAACCACTCCCGGTCCCCGCCGCCGGTGCGGCCACTGAGGAACGCCTGCATCATCGTGCAGGTCGCCCGCGGCATCGTGTGCCCGAGCTGGTCCCGGTGCAGCAGTTCGTGGGCGTCCCGTCCGACGAGTCCGTCGGCCGGGCGGCGGAGCAGTTCCTCGGCCCGGGGGTTCACCGCGACGACGAGGCCGTTGCCGTCCACCGCGTACATACCGGCGTGCACGAGATCGGGCAGCCCGGCCGTTGAGCGCACCGCCGGACCCGGCGGCCGCCGCTCGGTGTGATCCGGGCTCCACGCGCTCATGTTCGGGCTCCTCCGGCTCCGGTCGCGATCCGGACGGTCGTAGACGTCGGCGGACGGTTCCGCCGTATGTGTTGCACGCATTACCCCGTCCTCGACGACCTACGCGCACGAGGTACTCGACCGCAGGTGGGAGCGGGTCGGCGCGCTCCGGAAGCCGCCGGAACGGACGGGGCCGCAGGGGTCAGGCCTGGGTGTGCCGTACGCAGGCCGCGACGACCTCGCGCAGGCTGCCCGTCCGGGCCATCACCTCGCGCTGCACCCGGGCTCCGTTGCCGCGTCGCGTCAGCTCGGCGACGGCGTTCCGGGCCAGGTCGGCGTCCCCGTGGTCGGCGAGGGCGTCCGCGACGTGGTCGAGCAGCGAGCGGATCACCTCGACGGCGGGCCGGGGCCGCATCGTGACGGGATCCAGGAGGTTCTCGGAGATCCCGGAGCGGGCGGCCCGCCAGGTGGCCAGCCGCAGCAGCCCCGCGCTGTGCCCGAGCGGCTCCACACCGGCCCACCACTCACGGGCGGCGGTCTCCACGAGCCCCCGGGCGAGGGCGGCGACGAGGACCGCGGTGTCGGGGTGCAGACAGACGTCCGCGACCCGGATCTCGACGGTCGGGTACCGCTGGGACAGCCGCGCGTCGAAGTAGATCATGCCCTCGTCGCGGACGACCCCCGTCGCGATCAGGTCCGTGACGCACTGGTGGTACCGCTCCGCCGAGCCGAAGACGTCGGTCGGCCCGGCCATCGGCCACATGTCCCAGACCTGGCTGCGATAGCTCGCGTATCGGCTGTCGTGGCCCTGCCAAAAAGGGGAGTTCGCGCTCAGGGCCCTCAGCACGGACAGCCACGGCCGCATCCGGTCCAGGACCGCCACACCCTCGTCGTCGGACTCGACGGACACATGCACATGGCAGCCGCAGACCAGCTGCACCTGCGTGTGCAGGCCGAACTCGCGGGCCATCCATCGGTACCGGCTGTTCACGGTGATCGTCGGACTCACCGGCAGCGGCGACGTCGCCAGCGCCACGACCGCGCTGCCGAGCCCCTCGGCATGTCGGGCCGCGTCCTTGCGGCAGCGGACGATCTCCGCCCCCAGATCGGCCATCGACGACTGAGGGTGGGTCGCGAACTCCACCTGCTCGTCGTGCAGCTCCTTCTCGAACACGTCCTGACCCGTGCCCTCCAGCGCGACCCGCGCGAGCACCGCCGCGGCTCGTGCCTGCGGCTCGCCGGTCTCCGGATCGACCAGCAGGAGTTCCTCTTCGACACCGACGGTACGCACGTCATCCGGCCCTTCTGCCCTAGGTGGTGAGAGCCGTGTGCCCTCGGACGCCGCCGGGACACCTCACCGGACGGCACGCGGGCCGGGGCCGTGTACGCGGCGGCGGCCCGGGTACCCGTGCGGGGCCTCGGGAGCCGCGCCGGACGGGCGCGAGCCCCGTGTCCACGAAACGGCGGAGGAGAACGTGACCAGCACCGCCGAGACAGGCCGCGTGACCGGTACCGCCGACAAGGACTACAACCTGATCTGGTACGTGGAGGCATGCCTGAGCAACGTGCTGCGCCTCGAGTCGTACATCCAGGACGCGGAGCGGGAGAAGGACACCGAGGTCGTCGAACTGTTCCGCAAGGCACAGGCCGACAGCCGCAGGGGCGCCGACCTCGGCAAGGAACTCCTGCGGCGTCGTCTGAGCGACTGACGGTGCTCCCGGGCCGCGTGCGGTCCGGGAGAACATCGCACGCTCCGTTCCCGGCACAGCGCCATTGTGGGCACGCCCCGGGCCCTCACGCGAACCGGAGGGCGATGCCGGAGAACCGGAGGAGAACGGCAAAGGCAAGGAGGTCCAGTCCTCCTTGCCTGTCTCAACGTATAGCGCACCGGGGGGCTTGCGACAAGGCCCTCCCCGTGCCGCAGAATCGCCGACCGAAGCGAGAAGCGACGGCACATCTGCGCACATGGGGGTTGGGATGATCGACGTCATCGTCGTCGGGGGCGGACCGACCGGGTTGATGCTGGCGAGCGAACTGCGGCTGGCCGGCGTGGAGACGGTCGTGCTGGAGCGGCTGACCGCGCCGACCGGCGAGTCCCGGGGACAGGGCCTGCACGCGCGCAGTGTCGAGGTGATGGACCAGCGCGGCCTGCTGGAGAGGTTCCTCGCGGTCAGTGAGAAGTTCCGGGTCGGCGGACTCTTCGGCGGCATCATGAAGCCCTGGCCGGAGAGCCTGGACACGGCACACGCGTACGGCGTCGCCACCCCGCAGCCCGTCACCGAGCGCATCCTTCAGGAACACGCGCTGGAACTCGGCACCGACCTTCGGCGCGGCCGCGAACTGGTGGGGCTCGACCAGGACGAGGACGGGGTGACCGCGGAACTGGCCGACGGCACCCGGCTGCGCGCCCGCTACCTCGTCGGCTGCGACGGGGGCCGCAGCACGGTGCGCAGGCTGCTCGGCGTCGGTTTCCCCGGCGAGCCCGCCACGGTCGAGACCTTGCTTGGCGAGATGGGGGCGACCGAGGACCCGGCGACGATCACCGAGGTCGTCGAGAAGGTGCGCAGGACCGAACTGCGGTTCGGCCTCGCTCCGCTGGAGAACGGCGCCTACCGCGTGCTGGTACCTGCCGACGGGGTGTCCGAGGACCGTACGACCCCGCCCACCCTGGACGAGTTCAAGCAGCGGCTGCGGGACTTCGCGGGCACCGACTTCGGTGTCCACTCACCGCGCTGGCTCTCCCGGTTCGGCGACGCCACCCGGCAGGCCGAGCGCTACCGGGTCGGCCGGGTGCTGCTGGCCGGCGACGCGGCGCACATCCATCCGCCGACCGGCGGCCAGGGGCTCAACCTCGGTGTGCAGGACGCCTTCAACCTGGGGTGGAAGCTGGCCGCCGAGGTCAACGGCTGGGCGCCGGAGGGGTTGTTGGACAGCTACCACGCCGAGCGGCACCCGGTCGCCGCCCGTGTGCTGGTCAACACCCGGGCGCAGATGACCCTGTTGGGGTCCGCGCCGGGGCCGACCGCGCTGCGGGAGCTGCTGTCGAAGCTGATGGACTTCGATGAGGTCAACCGGTACGTGACCGGGATGATCACCGGGGTCGACGTCCGCTACGACCTCGGCGACGGTCACGAACTGCTCGGCCGCCGGATGCGGGACCTGCGGCTGAAGCACGGGCGGCTGTACGAGCTGATGCACGACGGCCGCGGTCTGCTGCTCGACCCCGGCGGCACGCTCTCGGCGGAGGGCTGGGCGGACCGCGTCGACCACGTGGTCGACTCCGCCGAGGACCTGGACGCGCCCGCGGTCCTTCTGCGACCCGACGGCCACGTGGCGTGGGCCGGCGAGGACCAGCGGGACCTGCTCGACGCGCTCGCCCGGTGGTTCGGGGCGGCGAACACGCGCTGAGGAGGCGGTCGGCCGGGCGGACCGGCGCACGGGGAAGCGTGCGTGGCGTCAAGAGACGCTGTCGCTCGGGCGGTTGTGGGGGCGGGCGACACCGCGCAGGATGCTGCGATGACCCCGCCTCCCGCAGTCCGCCCGTACCGGCCCGAGGACCTCGACGACGTCCACGAGATCTGCGTCCGTACCGCCCACAACGGCGGCGACAGCCGTCCCGTCCACGCGGACCCCGACGTCTTCCCGGCGGCCTTCGCCACCCCGTACACCCACCTGGAACCGGAGTCGGCCTTCGTCCTCGACGACGGCGGCGGGCGAGCGGTCGGCTACATCCTCGGCACCGCGGACACCCCCGCCTTCGTCGCGGACTTCCGCGCGAAGTGGCTGCCCCTGGTGGCGGAGCGCTTCCCGATGCCCGCCGACAGCGCGGACACACCCGACGCGGCGATCGTCCGGCTCCTGCACGACCCCGAGCGCATGATCCTGCCCGAACTCCTGCCGTACCCCGCCCACCTGCACATCGACATCCTCCCCGCCTGGCAGGGCCGGGGCCACGGCCGGGCCCTCATGCGCACCTTCCTGCGAGCGCTGTGCGAGCGAGGCGTCCCGGCGGTCCACCTCACCATGGTCACCGCCAACACAGCGGCGCGCGCCTTCTACGACCGCCTGGGCTTCCACGAGATCGAGGTACCGGACCCCGGTCCGGTGACCCATCTCGGCCGCACGACACGGGACTGACGGGCCGTCCGGGCCGACGCCGACCGCACAGGGAGATGCGGCTACGGCTTCGCCCGCACCAGGCCCGCGTCGTAGGCCATGATCACGGCCTGGACGCGGTCCCGGGCACCGATCTTGGCGAGGACACGGCCGACGTGTTTCTTCACGGTGGACTCGGTGAGCACGAGACGTTCGGCGATCTCCGTGTTGGTCCACCCCTGGCCGATGGCGACGAGCACCTCGTGCTCGCGTTCGCTCAGGCTCCGCAGCCGGGGGTCGGGGGGCAGGGGCGTGCCGGTCGGGGCGAGGACCTGATGGGCGTAGGCGTCCAGGAGCCGGCGGGTGAGGCTGGGGGCGACGACGGCGTCCCCGGTGGCCACCGCGTGGATGCCGGCGACGAGTTCCTCGGGGCGGGCGTCCTTGAGCAGGAAGCCGCTGGCGCCGGCCCGCAGCCCGTCGTACGCGTACTCGTCGAGGTCGAAGGTGGTCACGATCAGGACGCGGGTGCGGCCACCGGCGGCGACGATCCGGCGGGTCGCCTCCAGGCCGTCCATACCGGGCATACGGATGTCCATCAGGACCACGTCGGGACGCAGCTCCGCGGCGAGGCGGACGGCTTCGGCGCCGTGCTCGGCCTCCCCGACCGGGGTGAGGCCGGGCGTGCCCTGCAGGAGCATGCGGAAGCCGAGCCGCTGCAGGGGCTGGTCGTCGGCGATCAGCACGGTGGTCATGGCAGATGATCTCCTGAGGCCGACAGAGTGGGTGGCGCGGGAGCCACGTCCAGCAGGACGTCCACGATCCAGCCGTGGCCGGTGTCCTGCGGGCCGATGGTGACGGCACCGCCGTACAGGGCGGCCCGCTGCCGGATGCCGACCAGCCCGTGTCCCGGCTCCTCGGCCCCCGCCCGCCCCCGCTCCGCGGGGCCGGGGCTCCCCGTCGGCGGCCCTGTGTCGGCGACCCGGACGTGCACGGAGCCGGACCCGGCGGTCACCCCGACCTCGGCCGAGGAACCCGTACCGGCGTGCTTGAGGGTGTTGGTCAGGGCCTCCTGCACGATCCGGTACACGGTGAGCTGCACGCCGCTGCCCAGCGCGTCGAGATCGCCCACGGTCCGGTAGGTCACGGGCAGCCCCGCCGCGCGGACCCGCGCCAGCAGGGCGTCCAGGTCGGCGATGCCCGGCTGCGGGCCGAGCAGCCGCTCGTCGTCCTGGCCCTCGCGCAGGACGTCCAGCACCCGGCGCAGTTCGCCCATGGCCTGGCGGCCGGTGTCGCCGAGGATGCGCAGGGCCTCGGCGGACCGCTCGCCCCGCCCGGCGGCGAGGACCGCGGCGCCGTCGGCGACGCCGACCATGACCGAGAGGTTGTGGCCCAGGATGTCGTGCATCTCCCGGGCCACCCGGGACCGCTCGGCGGCGGCGGTGAGCCGGACGCGCTGGTCGCGTTCGATCTCCAGCCGGGCGGCGCGCTCCTCCAGCGTCGCCAGGTACATCCGGCGGATCCGGAGGGTGAGGCCGAGGGTGACGGCCGCCGTGGCCGTGCCCAGCAGGAAGAAGAGCCCGAGCAGCGGATGCTCGACCTGCCCCAGGAGCCAGACGGCGAGGGCCAGTTCACCGGCGGTCACGGCGACCGCCCAGCCCAGCGTCCGCAGAGAACCGTGCAGGGCCAGGCTGTACAGGGCGACGAGCATGCTGAGCCCGGCCTGCTGCCACACGTCCAGCGACCACTGGGCCAGTGAGACGGCCGCGATCACGAAGAACGTCACGCCCGGCGCCCGGCGCCGCCACCACAGCGGGGCGACGAGCGCGGCCGCGAAGAGGAACGGGACGGCCGCCGGCAGGTCGGTGCGGTACTGCGTCTCCCCGAAGGGGCCGCCGCCGGCGTGGTCGAGGAGGAGGTCCGGCAGACTGAGCAGCGCCACGACCAGCACCACCGCCGTGTCGAGCAGCCAGGGGTGCCGCCGGTCCAGCAGCTGCCGCCGGCGCCGACCGTGCAGCATCCGGCCCAGGACCGGGTGCCAGGCGGCGTCGAGCCCCGGGGACGGCGGGATCGCGGTCCCCGGGGTGGTCTCCGCGGCGGGTGTCACGCGGTGCGGACTCATGGTCCTCATTGTCCTCGGTTTTCTGCGGTGGGCGTCCGCCCTCCCGGCGGCGTGGGTGCCGGTCCCCGGCAGGTCAGGCGTCCCGGCGGACCAGTCGGTGGGCCGCCCCGGCGAGGGCCAGCGCCACCCAGCCGGCGAAGACCGCGAGTCCCTGCCCCGGTGAAAGGGCATCGGCGGACCCGGTGAGCGCGTAGATCGCCGATCCCGCGTTGCTGGGGAGGTAAGGGGTGATCGTGTCGTACCAGGAGTCCGGCAGCAGCGTGGCGAGCCCGGGGAGGATGAGCAGGACGCCGACCAGGGCGGCGATGGCTCCGGCAGAGGACCGCAGCAGCACCCCCAGGGCCACCCCGGCCACGGCGACCAGACCGAGGTAGACACCGGCGCCGGCCAGGGCGCGCAGTACGCCGTCGTCGCCCAGCGAGAGCGAGATCTTCTCGCCGTCCAGGCCGGGAACGCCCAGCTGGAACGCGGCCAGCGCGCCGACGGTGCCGAGGACGAGCGCGATCGCACCGATCACGGCGCTCTTCGCCCACAGCACCGGCAGCCGGCGCGGGACCGCGGTGAGCGTGGAGCGGATCATGCCGGTGCTGTACTCGCCCGCCGACAGCAGCACCCCGAGGACGCCCACCGCCAGCGATGCGAAGGTCACCCCGGTCAGCGCCAGGGAGACAGCGTCGCCCGCTCCGGAGGGCTGCCCGGGGGGACCGTCGTCGACGACACCGGGACTGTAGGTGTAGCCGGCGATCGCCCCGAAGAGGATCAGCAGCACCAGGGCCACCCCGAGGGTGATCCAACTGGAGCGCAGCGACCAGAACTTGGCCCACTCCGAGCGCAGCACCCGGCGGCCGGTCACCTTGTGCACCCGCGTACGGGCCGGGACCACGGACAGATCGGTGGCGGTCATCAGGCGGCCTTTCGCGCGGGCTCGGCGGGAGCGCTCTGGTATTCGACGGCGTCGGCGGTGAGTTGCATGAAGGCCTCCTCCAAGGAGACGGCCTGCGGGGTGAGTTCGTGCAGGGGCACCCCGTGCTGGGCGGCGATCGCCCCGATCTCCCGGGCGTCGAGGCCGGAGACGAGCAACTCCTCGCTGGTGGAGGAGCTGATCGTGACGTCCGGGCCGGCCAGCAGCGAGCGCAGCTTCAACGGCTCGGTGGTGGCGACCTTCACGCCTCCGCCGCCCGCATCCCGCACGAAGTCGTCCACGGTGGTGTCCGCGAGGAGCCGCCCCCGCCCGATGATCACCAGATGGTCGGCGATCAGCGCGGTCTCGCTCATCAGGTGCGAGGAGAGCATCACGGCCCGTCCCTCGTCGGCGAGTCGGCGCAACAGGGTGCGCACCCACAGCACGCCCTCCGGGTCGAGGCCGTTGACCGGCTCGTCGAGCATGACCACCGCCGGGTCGCCGAGCAGGGCGGCGGCGATGCCCAGCCGCTGCCCCATGCCGAGAGAGAAGGCCCCCACCCGCTTGCCCGCCACACTGGTCAGCCCGGCCAGCTCGATCACCTCGTCCACCCGGCCGCGCCCGATGCCATGGGTGTGGGCCAGCGCCATCAGATGGTTGACCGCCGTCCGGCCGGGATGGACCGACTTGGCCTCCAGCAGCGACCCGATCTCGTGCAGCGGCGCTGCGTGCCGGGCGTAGGACCGTCCGTTGACGGTGACCGTGCCCCCGGTGGGGGAGTCCAGTCCGATGATCATGCGCATGGTCGTGGATTTGCCCGCGCCGTTGGGTCCCAGGAACCCGGTCACCTCACCGGCCCTGACGGTGAAGCTCAGACGGTCGACCACCGTCCTGTCCCCGTACCGCTTCGTCAGCTCACGCGCTTCGATCATGGCAGTGGGCCTTCCTGCTCGCCTCGGAAGGGGCCGCGATTCCGTCCGCGGCCTCTGCCTTTGAACCTACGAGCGTGGCCGACCGTGCCCCTGGGACCGCGGGGGACACTTCGGCGCTCCACTGGTACCGGGGTACCACCGGCACGTCATACCTCGTACGTACCGGGCCGGCGACCGACGGCGGCGGGAGCGGTGTGCCTCAGGTGCGCCTCAGACATGCCTCAGCTGTGCCTCAGGTGCCGGGAGCGTCGCTGCCGCGCTCCTCGCGGGCCCGTCGGCGAGCGCCCAGCAGCACCCGTAGGGTGCCCGCCACCGGCGGGGACGCGGGACCGCACAACAGCCGGGCACCATGGGCGGACGCCGCGTCGGCGGTCAGCAGCTCGATCCTGACGACCGCGTCCAGGAGCACTCCGCCGGGCCCTTCCCCGAGCGCGGTCAGTCCGGCGGCGGTGCGCAGGCAGACGCGGGACGCCTCGATCTGGTCCGCCACCAACTCCCGTACGCCCGCCGACTCTTGGCCCGCGACTAGATCCTCGACCGTGACCGAGAAGCGGGCCAGCGTCTCGGCCGGGATGCCCAGCCGGCCTTCCGGCAGGTCCTCGGCCAGGTCGTTGACGAAGTCCAGCCGCTGGCTGCCCTCCATGAGCGTCCGGCACGCCGCCCGGAACCGCCCGTCGTCGGCCTCCGGGCCCAGCAGCGACGCGACCAGCATGAACGCAGGCAGCGAGTAGGCGTCCACGTAGGCCTGGTAGTCCGCCTCGGTGGCGAAGCCGGTGAACTCCAAGTCGGTGGTGGCGGTGGACAGATACTCCTCGACCGTCCCCCGCAGCCGCGGATACTCGGCCGTGGTGTGCAGCAAGGAGCGGATCAGCGGATCGTCGCTCGTCCCGGTGTCCAGCGCCCCCCGCACCTCCTGCTCCCACGACGCCCACGCCGCGACCCGCCGCGGCTTCGGGCCGGTGTCGAGCAGATTGTCGCCGTGGTGCATCACGGCCGTCGCTGCCACGGCGTGGGGCAACATCCGCCGTGGCAGCAGCAGTCGAGCCGCGAGATACGAGGTGCGCCGGGCACGCGCCACCAGGTCCCGCTGTTCGCCGTAGTCCTTCCGCAACCCCGGCTCCCGGATGCCCGCCGCGTCCAGACTCCGCTTCCACACACTCATGCGTTGATCGTAGAGAAGGACATCGATGTCGCGACGCCCCCCGGGGTGCGCTGTGCACCGCGTGCTGGCGTTACTTCTGCTTCCAGGCCCAGTGCAGCCGGTCCAGGCCGCTCTGGTTGTTGACCTTCAGGCTGAGGCGGGTGCCGGTGCCCTGGAGGGTGGTGAGGGAGTAGGTGTCACCGTTGCGCAGACCGGGCCAGTAGACCGAACCGAGGCCCAGCTCCCGGATGATGTCGGTAGCGGCCTGGATGTAGGCGACCTCGTTGGAGCCGTTGACCGGGCCGTTGTAGTCGAGGCCGGTGGTCATGGAGGCCCCGAACTCGTCGAGGATGGTGCGCGAGGCACAGGTGCCGATGCGCTCCTTGAAGTCCGTCTTCCACTGGTCGACGCTGGTCCAGTCGGTGTGCCAGAAGCCGTAGTTGTGCAGGGCGATCCGGGTACCGTTCAGCCGGCTGTCGGCGCAGATCGGCTTGACGTCCTCGCTGTACTTGAAGCCGCCGATGAGGACCCGGTCGCGGGGGACGGCGCGGTGCGTGGCCAGCCAGCGCGCGGCGACGTCGCGCCACTCCTCGGAGGTGTAGCCGAACGGCTCGTTCATCGGCTCGAAGTACACCTTGCCGGTGCGGCCGTACGCGGAGGTGATCCGCGCCCACATGCGGTCCCAGGCGGCCTGGTCGTCGATCTTGCCGTCCTTGGCGTTGTCGGCCTCCCAGTAGCCCAGGATGACCTTGAAGCCCTTGGCGGTGGCGGCGTCGATCGCGGCCCGGTACGACTTCCAGAAGGGGCCGTTCACGGAGGTGGGGTTGACCGGCAGACGGACCGTGTCGACGCCGAGCTTGGCGAAGCCCCCGATGATCGCCCGGGACTTGGCGTACGTGGTGCCATAGGTGTCGCTGGTGGACAGGCCCGAGGGAACGACCGCGTCGTCGGCGAAGTTGTCGCGCGGGTCGGCCCAGTTCACGCCGCGGAAGTCACTGACCGGCGGCGGTGAGGCGTGGCGGGAGGAGGCGGACGCGGGGGAGGCGAGGACTCCGCCGAATGCCGTGATGCCGGCCAGCGATGCCGCGAGGCAGGCTGTCCCGCGATGGTTCTTTCGTGGCACCAGATCCCTTTCTGGACAGTTGCGTCCGCGAAACCCGGCTGTGCGGATCGGCGGCTCTGTGGTTCCCGCAACGTAGAAGAGATCTCGAACAGAGGTCAACACATCTGCACATCAAATTTCATCAAGAACCATTGAATCGCTGGCCATCGAAGGCCAGTTGCGACCCGGTGAGCCGGACCCGGATGCCGTCCTCCTCCACGCGTACGTCGCGCAGCCGCACGTTCCCGCGCTCCGGCTCCGGCAGTTCGAAGGAGAGGGACAGCCGGTCGGCGAGCGCGGGCCGGGTGAGCCGTGACAGGGCGTCGAGGAGGTCGGGATCGAGGCCGAGACGGCGCAGTACGCCGGGGTTGGCCAGGGCCAGGTCGATGAGGTTGAGGTTCTGGGCCTGGCGGGCGAAACGCGGTGACCCGGTCAGTTCCGTGAGCTTGCCCCGACGTAGTTCACGATCGCGACGTGGGACCGTGGAGACGGTTCCCCGGGGGACGAACGGGTGCTGACCGACTGTCACCGAAGGTGCCCTTCCCCGTACAGTCCGTGCTGCGAGCATCGAGCAGTCGAGCAGGGGGAAGACACATGGACACCGAAGCCGGTCCCGGCTCTCTTCCGCATGCGCCCGGAGCGGCCCCGCCCGTCCCCGAGGCCGAACCGGCGCTGGTGGACCGGTGGCGGGCGGACGGGGGTGAGCTGATCGACCTGCTGACGCTGGTGCGGCAACAGCTCGGCGGGGTCGCGGCGTTCCGCCTCGGGCCGACGCCCACTGTTCTCGTCACCGACCCGCAGGCGGTCCGGCACGTCCTCGTCCTGCGGCCGGAGTGCTACGTCAAACGCTCGCACCGAGCCCGTCTGCTGATCGGCGACGGCCTCCTGGCCGCCGACGGCGCGGCGTGGAAGCGGCAACGCCGGTTGCTGCAGTCCCAGTTCACCGGCCCCGGGATGCGCCGCTACGAACAGCGCATCACCGCCGCCGCCCGTACCACCGCCGCACGCTGGGACGCGTACGCCCGTACGGGGCAGACCTTCGATCTCGGCCAGGAGATGCGCCGGTTCGCCCTGGACACCATCTGGCGTTCCCTCACCGGCCACCCCCTCGACGACGAGACCCAGCGCGAACTGGCGGCCGTGGAAGCCGTGGGGGCCGCGCTGCCGGCCCTGCCCGCTGACGCCGACAAAGCCCGGGAGGCGGTCGCCGCCGACCTCGCACGCATCGACGCGGTCGCCCGGCACGCCATCGACGCCGCCCGCGACGGCGATGCGGGCCCCCACGGCCCGGGACTGCTGCACGTGCTGACCGATGCGTCCACCGAGCACCCCGAGTACACCGACCAGCTGATCCGCGACGAGTTCGTCACCCTGCTGGCGGCCGGACACGAAACGACCGCCACCACGCTGACCTGGCTGTACCTGCTCCTAGACCGGCACCCCGAAGCCCGGGAACGGGCACACGCCGCCGGCGCCGAGGACTCGCCGGAACGCCGACAGGCCGTGCAGGCCCTGATCCACGAGACGCTCCGCTTCTACCCGTCGGCCTGGATCCTGACCCGCCACGCCGCCGAGGACGACGTCCTCGGCGGTCACACCGTCGAAGCGGGCTCCGACCTCCTGGTCTGCCCCTACCTCACCCATCGCGATCCCGCCCTGTGGCCGGACCCCGAGCGCTTCGACCCGGGGCGCTTCACCTCCCCGGGCGGCCGCCCCACCCACCCGGGCGCGTACTTCCCCTTCGGCATCGGGCCCCGCGCCTGCCTCGGTCTCCAGTTCGCGCTGCGGGAGTCGACCGTGCTCCTCGAGCACCTGCTGCCGGCCCACCTCCCGGTCTTCCACTCCGATCCGCCGAAGGCCGTCCACAGCATCACCGTCCGCCCCGACGGCCCCACTCCCGTCAGCCTGAAACCGCCACGGGACTGAGGAGACGCCCACTGGCGGGCGCCCGCTGTTGCCGTGCTGGTCGGGGCCTGATGCGCGAATTCGCCACGGACTCGCCCTCGGCCTCGGCCCGTGGCCCGGGTCGACGGCGTAGCCTGCGGCGGGCCGACGCCTGACGAGGAGCCGCTCGTGACCACCCCTGAAGCGACGAGACCCCACCCGCGCAACTCGGGCCTGCGGGTGGACCTCAACCCGGCCGCCGCCGTCGCACGCAACGCCCACCATCAGGGCGCCTCCGTCGTCATCCGCTATCCGGGCGGCGACCTCACCTACGCCGAACTCGACGACAGGTCCGCCCGCCTGGCCACCGTGCTGGCCCACGGCGGCGTCGGCGACGGGGACCGGGTCGCCCATCTCGGCCTCAACAGCAGTTCCTTCCTGGTCACCCTGCTGGCCGCCCACCGGCTGGGGGCAGTCTTCGTCCCGGTCAACTTCCGCTTGGCGGTGGCCGAGTTGGAGGCCGTCCTCGTCCGCAGCGGTGCCACCGCCCTCGTCTGCGAGGAGGGGCACCGGGAGAGCGTCGACGAGATCCGCGACCGGACCGCCCTCGCTCGGTTCCTCCTGGTGGACGACGACCCCGAGGCGCCGACCGGCGGCGCGGTGGGCTGGGAGTCCTGGGCGGGTCTCCTCGCCGAAGCCCCGCCCGCGACCTCCGTGGCCGCGAAGTCCGCCGACGACCCGGCGATCCTGATGTTCACCTCCGGCACCACCGGCACGCCCAAGGGTGTCCTGCTCACCCACGGAAACGTCTGGTGGAACGGCGTGAACGTCGACCTCCGACTCGACACCCGCCGCGGCGACGTCACCTACGCCGCCGCCCCGCTCTTCCACATCGGCACCCTGAACAGCTTCGTGATCCGGACCCTGGTGCGCGGGGGCACGGTGGTCGTCGGTCGCGGGTTCGACCCACGGACGTGTTTCGACGACCTGGTCACCCACCGGGTCAACTCCATGTTCGGCGTCCCCCAGATGTTCGCCGCCCTGGCGAGAGAACCCGGTCTGTTCGACCGGGACCTCGGTCATCTGCGGTCGATCGTGGTCGCGGGCGCCCCGGTACCACCCTCGCTCATCGAGCTCTACGCCCGGCACGGCGTACTGCTCCAGCAGGCCTGGGGCCTGACAGAGACCGCCCCGTTCGCGACACATCTGCCTGTGGAGCGCACCCGGGAGAAGATCGGTTCAGCGGGGATCCCCATGTCGTTCACCGAGGTCCGGGTCGTCGACGTGGCCACCAACGCCCCCCTGGGGCCGGGCGAACCGGGGGAGATCGTCGTACGCGGCCCCAACGTCACCCCCGGCTACTGGAACGACCCCGAGGCCACCCGTGCCGCCTTCGACGAGGAGGGCTGGTTCCACTCGGGCGACATCGGCCACCTGGACGAGGACGGCTGCCTGTACATCGTCGACCGGCTCAAGGACATGATCATCAGCGGCGGCGAGAACATCTACCCGGCCGAGGTCGAGCGGGTCCTGGCGGCCATGCCGGGGGTCGGGGACGTCGCCGTGGTCGGCGTCCCCGACGAAGAGTGGGGCGAGAGCGTGCAGGCCGTCGTGAGCGTGGACGGGACGGCGGAGATCACCCTGGAGGCCGTCCACGCCTACGCGGCGGACCGGCTGGCCCGGTACAAGCTGCCCGAGCGCCTGACCGTCGTGCCGGCCGTCCCGAGGAACGCCTCCGGGAAGCTGGACAAGGCCGGCGTCCGGCGCCTGGTCGCAGGCGCGGACTGAGGACGCTCCCGGACCCTGCGGCCGGGAGCCGGGAGCCGGGAGCCGGGAGCCGGGAGCCGGGGTCGGCACCGTGCGCGCGGTGGGCCGTGCGCACGGTGCCGGTCGGGCGGCTCCCGCCGTCCTCCTGGTCACCCGTCAGAAGTCGTCCGGTGTCCTGACGCGCTCACGGATCCAGACGCCCGCGGGCTTGAGGGAGGACGTGCCGGTCCACGGACCGTTGCCGGCGCAGGTGCCCTGCTTGAAGACGGCGCCGCTGCGCTGGTCGTCGGAGTAGTTCCAGTTGACCCAGCTGATCTTCTTGGCCGCCAGGAGATCGAGGTAGCGCTGCGACATGGCGAAGTCGTTCGCGCCCTCGCCCGCGTAGTTCTGGGTGCCGAACTCGGTGACGAAGACGGGGATGCGGTCGGCCGCGCGGGAGAGGGTCCGCAGGTACTCGTCCCGGTGCGAGTAGGCGTAGAAGTGGAAGGTGTACATGATGTTGGCGGCGTTCACCGGGTTGCCGACCACCTCGGACTCGTCCGCGCCCTCCGACACACCGAGCGAGGACCAGGCACGGGTGCCGACCAGGATCGGGGTGTCCGGGTCCTTGGCCCTGATGACGGGGATGAGCTGCTCGGCGTAGCTCTTGATGCGGGACCAGCTCACGCCGCTGGGCTCATTGGCTATCTCGTACAGCAGGTTGTTCTTGTCGCGGTGGCGCTGTGCGATCTCGGAGAAGAAGGTCTTGGCGCGGGCGAGGTTGTAGTGCGGGTCGCCCGGGTCGAGCATGTGCCAGTCGACGATGACGTACATGCCACGGGCCGTGGCCTGTTCGACGGCCGAGTGGACCAGGTCGGTGAAGCGGCGCGGATCGGTCTCGTACCCGTCCTCCTGGATGTACATGGAGACGCGCAGGACGTCCGCCTTCCAGTCGGTGGCGAGGGCGTTGAGCGAGCCGCTGGTGACGCACTGGCTGTACCACTGCAGCCCGTGGGTGCTCATCCCGCGGAGCTGGATCGTTTTTCCTTGCTGGTTGCAGAGCTTGGTGCCGCAGACCTTGAGCTGCCCGTTGGCGGCGACGGGGGTGGCCGCGGCCGCGCTCGGGGCCGTGCGGGTTCCGGGGGTGGTGGGGGTGGTGGGGGCGGACTGCGCGGTCGCGGGGGTGAGGACGAGGCCGAGGAGCAGCAGCGCGGCGACGAGCAGAACGGATCGTGCCGGTCTCATGGGGGACTCCTGCCAACTGGTAGGAAACTTTCCTAACAGAAAAGGGATTAGCAGTTGGTCCGGACCTTTGCAAGGGGTGATGCGGAACCGCCCCGGAGTGATTTCCGGGGCGGGACGGTGTCCGTCAGGGTGGTGTGCGGTTAGTCGGAGGGGGCGTCGAGGCCGTTCACCAGGCCGCGCAGGACGGGCCCGTACTCCGGGTGGGCCAGGGCGAAGGCCATCTGGGCGACCAGGTAGTCGGCCGGGTTGCCGGTGTCGTACCAGCGGCCCTTGATGACCTGCCCGTACACCGCGCGCGTCGCGGCGTAGGCGTTGATGGCGTCGGTCAGGTAGACCTCGCCCGTCCGGTGCTCGTACCAGCGGCGGGTCTGCTCGCGCAGCTCGTCGATGATGCCGGGGGTGACGACATAGCCGCCGATGGCCGCGAACGCCGAGGGCGCGGCGGCGGGTTCGGGCTTCTCCACCAGGCCGGTGATGCGCAGCTGGCCGTCGCCGAGGTCCTCCTTGACGATGGGCACGCCGTAGCGCTGGGACTCGGTGGGGTCCATCGGCAGGAGGGCCAGCACCGGGCAGCCGGTCTGCTCGTAGGCGCGGATGAGCTGCTGGGCGCGGGGGACCTCGGCCACGAAGACGTCGTCGGGCCAGAGCACGAGCACCGGTTCGTCGCCGAAGGCGCGGGCGGCGTTCAGCACCGGCGTGCCGTTGCCGTACGGGCCGTACTGGTCGAGATAGGTGATGTGGCCCTGGCGGGCCAGCTCCGCGACCTCCTCGACCGCGTCGGCGTACGCCGTCTTGCCGTCCTCGCGGAGCTGCTCGACGAGGGCGGGGTTGGGCCGGAAGTGGTCCTGGATGAGGCTCTTGCCGCCGGAGACCACGATGGTGATGTCGGTGATGCCGGAGTCCACCAGCTCGCGCACGGTGTGCTCGACGACCGGCTTGTCGCCGACCGGCAGCATCTCCTTCGGAATGGCCTTGGTGAGGGGCAGCAGACGGGAACCGAGGCCCGCGGCGGGGATGACAGCCCTGCGAATCGTCGGGGACATCATGTCTCTCCTGGTCGAGCGGCACTGCGCACCGGTCGGTACGACGGCGCCTGGGCACCACGCGGTCGCGCGGCCTCGCAGCAAGCCTACCCAGGCTCTTCCCGGCCCCCGCGCCCCGTCCGCCCCGTCCCCGATCGGCGACGCACCTCCGCCGTACCGCCGCGGTGATCGCTAAATCGATTGCCGCCGGCTCTTCCCGCCCGGTAGGAAGCTCGCATGCTGAGAGGTGCCAAGGTCGGGCTCAGGGCCCGGCACGAGGACGACATTCCGATACTGCGGGCCGAGCTCTACAACGACGTGGTCTACGCCTCCCGGACCGATACCGCGCCGTGGCGGCCGATCGCACCCGGCAAGGACGCGCGGCTCATGGCGGACGACGAGGAGCAGACGCGTGTCCAGTTCTCCGTGGTCGAGGCGGAGGGCGGGACCCTGGTCGGTTCCACGGCGCTCTGGGGCATCGACACCCACAACCGGACCGCGCACATCGGGATGGGGCTGCTGCCCGCCTCCCGGGGCAAGGGCTACGGCACGGACGCGGTCGCGGTGCTGTGTCACTACGCGTTTGTCGTGCGCGGTCTGCACCGGCTGCAGATCGAGACGTTGTCGGACAACGTCTCGATGCTGCGCGCCGCCGAGCGCAACGGCTTCCTCCGTGAGGGAGTGCTGCGCTCCTCCGCCTGGGTGATGGGCGAGTTCCTGGACGAGGTCGTGCTGGGGCTCCTCGCCCAGGACTGGAAGCCGGACACCACGCCCTGAGCGCTGCCGAGGGCGTGCGACGGCGGGGCGCAGGCGCCCCGCGTCTCACCCCTCGCCGCCCGGCCGGGGCCGACCCGGGCCCGTGCGTCGGTGGCCGGCCGACGACTCGATGGTGACGAGGACGGGACCGGGGTCCGGGCGAGCAGCCCGCCCCTCGCCCGTCGTGTTGTGCAGCAGGGCCCGGGCCACCGCGTGCGCCTTGGCGACGGCGCGCTCGGACACCGGTCCCGCGTGCCGCCGCCGCACCACCGCCGACCACAGCTCCAGCCAGCGGTCGAAGTGCTCGGCGCGCAGCGGGCTCTCGGCGTGCAGGGCGCGGTGCGCCCGGAGGGCGTTGCGGCGGTAGACGCCCGGGGACAGCAGGGCGCTCTCCCAGAAGTCGGCCATCACGGGCAGATGGGCGGCCATGTCGACCCGTGCCACCTCCGTGAAGAACCGGCCGATCAGGGGATCGCCGAGGACGTCGTCGTAGAACGCGCCGACCAGTCGCTCCACGTCCTGGCGGTCGCGGATGTCGGGAAGGTGCCGTTCCCCGTTCACTTGCCGAGCCAGAGGTCGGGGCCGAACACCTCGTAGTGAACGGCGGCGGGACGTAGCCCCTTGGCCAGCAGCTCGCCCCGCACCGCGCGCATGAAGGGCAGCGGCCCGCAGAGGTAGGCGGTGGTGTCCGGGTCCGGGTTGAGGTGGTCGAGCGCCGCGCGTCCGGTGAAGACGTTGGTGCCCGGGGAGCGGTGGGCGTCCTGCTCGTACCACAGGTGCAGGTCGGCGCCGGTCAGACGGCTGACGAGGTCCGCCTGCTCGTCACGGTGCACATGGTCGAGCGGCGAGCGGTCGGCGTGCACGACGGTGACGGGGCGCGTGGAGGAGGTGAGGGCGAGATGGTGCAGCATCGACAGCATCGGGGTGATGCCGATGCCGGCGGAGGCGAGGAGGAGAGGGGTGTCGCCCTCGGGCAGTACGAGATCACCGGCCGGCAGCGACACGTCCAGGACGTCCCCCGCCTCGGCGTGGGCGTGCAGCCAGGACGAAACCTCGCCGTCGGGCCCGGAGCCGTCGGCCGCCCGCTCCCGCTTGACCGTGATGCGCCAGGTCTTGTGGTCGGGGGCGGTGGACAGGCTGTACTGGCGGATCTGGCGGGCTCCGTCGGGCAGTTCCACGCGGACGCCGACGTACTGGCCGGGCCGGAACGCGGGCGTCGGACGCCCGTCGGGCCGGCGCAGGACCAGGGACACGGCGTCGGCGGACTCCTGACGGCGCTCGGCGATCTCCATGGACCGCCACACCTTGCCCTCCGCCACCCCCGCCTCGGTGTACAGACGGGCCTCGATGGCGATCAGGGCGTTGGCCATCAGCCAGTAGACCTCGTCCCAGGCGGCACCGATCTCGGGGGTGACGGCGTCACCGAGAACCTCGGCGACCGCCCCGAGCAGGTGACGTCCCACCAAGGGGTACTGGTCCGCGGTCACACCGAGGGAGACGTGCTTGTGGGCGATGCGCGAGAGGACGGCGTCGGGGCGCTCGTCGGGCCGTTCGACCAGGAGGGTCGCGAAGGCCGCCACCGAACCGGCCAGGGCCTCGCGCTGGGCGCCGGAAGCCTGGTTGGCGCGGTTGAACAGATGCCGCAGCAGCTCCGGTCGTTCCTCGAACAGCCGCCGGTAGAACACTTCCGTGATCGTGGTCAGCGAGGCTCCCACCACGGGAAGCGTCGCACGGACGACGGGGGCCGACTGCGCGGAAAGCATCAGACACACTCCTGTACCGAGGGTCGACTCGGTGTCACGGGAACCGAGTCGTATGGGCATTGCGGTTGAATTGGTATGCGGGACTCGTATTTTTGGTCGCGGCAGCCGCTCGACGGTCACGGTCATGATCGCGATCGCGAGTCGCGGAACGGTCAGCCTGGGGGAGCGCCGAGGGCCAGCAGGACCGGTCCCGTCGGTGAGGTCACCAGATCGGCCACGGTCGCACCGTTCAGTGAGGCGTAGAAGGCGTCCTGCGCCTGTCGCAGTGCTCGCCGCAGCCGGCAGGCGCCCGCGAGCGGACAGGGAGTGTCGCCCTCGCACGCCACGGCTTCCCGGTCGCCCTCCAGCGTTCTGACCAGATCCCCCACGTGCGTGCTCCGGCCCGCCTCGGTGAGTGTCAGCCCGCCGTTGCGGCCACGCCGCGCCTCGATCACCCCCAGGTGCTGCAACTGTGCGATGGCCTTCGCCATGTGCGTGTAGGGGACGTTCATGGAGTCGGCGATCTGCCGCGTGGTCAGCAACTCCTCGCTGTCCACGACGGCCAGGCGCATCACGGCCCGAAGTGCGAGATCCGTGTATCTGGTCAGCCTCACGGCAGCAGCCTAGCAATCTTGCATCCAAGATGCGCATTAAAAGAGGGTGCTGGGGGAGTGGCGTACGTCTCGTCGGACGCCTACGCCTGAAGGCGGCTCAGTTCCCGCATGGCCTCACGCTCCACCCGTGCGAGATCACCGAGCACCGTGCCCGCCTGTCGCAGGTGCTCCTCCTCGCCCGACGCACCCGCCTTCTCGATCAGCGTCGCCACTTCGGTCCACAGGATGGCCGCTTCGGCGTACAACGCGTGGCCCGTGCGGACAGGGCCGCTGTCGAGCAGTTCGGCGCACTCGGCGAGGAAGTCACGGTAGAGATTGCGGAACAGGGCGCCGCCGGTGCCCGCCCTCTCCATCAGCAGCGCGGCCTGCGGCAGATCCCGTCGCGGATCGTCGGTGCGCCGCAACCATGTCGGTACGAGCCTGCCGGCCTTCTCGATGCCCCGGTGCCCCAGGTTGGCGATGGGCGGGTGGAGGAAGGCGTCGGCGCAGGCGGTGATGGCCGGGGCGATCCGGTCCGCCAGGCCGGGTGTGCCTCCTGCGGGGACGGTGAGCGTGAACGAGCGGTGCCTGGCGCTCATCGGGCCACGCGCGGCCCGGGCCTCGGCGAGACTCGTCAGGCTGGTGGACACCGCCCCGCCCTGCTGATCGGTGTCCACCAACTGGGCGTCGCGGTCGTCGTAGCCGTACAGGGCGACGACGTGGCCGGCGAAGTGCACCTTCGAGGAGAAGTACGGCAAGTGGTAGCTGTCGAGCTGGAGTCCGACCGGGTGACCGGCGTCGAGGGGGGCCTTCACGTTCTCCCACGCCCTGCGGGGTGAGCCGGTCTCCTTGACGACCAGGTCCAGGCCGAGTGCGGCGGCCAGGTTTCTGGTGAGTTCGAACGGCTTGACGCGCCCGCCGAGGAACGGGAAGTCCATGTTCTTGCTGTCCCAGTAGATGAAGGACAGCCCGGAGCCGAGACCGAAGAGCATGGGCTCGGACAGATCGAGCCCTTGGTGCCGCAGCAGCACCCCGAGGGTCGTCGTCTCGCAGTGGTGTGTGTCGCGGACCTCGATGCCTTCCACTGTCGTCATGCGGGCCATCATGGCGGACGCTCGCACCACGGGAGGGCCCGACGGTTCCCTCGGCCCCAAGGCCGCCCCGGTTCCTCCGGGCGCGAGCCGTCGGCTACCGAACACTTGCCCAGTGCTCCACCCTTCAGGTGGTGGAGGCGTAGGGCATCCTCGCCTCGGCGGCCCGTAGGGGCGCAGCGCCGCTGCTGAAGTCGCTTTGTCCGACAACATGGTTGGCGGACCTACCGCCGGACGGGCGGGAAGTCAGGCCTGTGGAGGCCTTGTAGGACCACCTCGGGGTGGCAGGGGCCCGTGAAGCAGGAACCCGAGGTGGCGCCGCGTAGCGGTGCTGACCGCAATCGCCTGCGTTCACGCAGGCGAGGGCGTCAATTGGTGGGCTCCGACAGCCGCTCCACCTCCGAGGCGGCCTCGCGCGCCGTCCGTTCGGCCCGCGCGAGGGTGTCAGCGGCTTCCTCCCGGTGTTTCTCCGCAGCCCGTTGCTGCCGCTCGGCCCGCTTGAGGTCCGCACGTGCCTCCCGCACCCGCTGATCGGCGGCCCGAGCCTCCTCGCGCGCCCGGCGCAGGTGCTCGCGCTTCTCCTGTCGCTCACGTCTTTCCTGGGCGAGCCGCTCTCGCTTCTCTCGGGCTAGCTGCTCCCGTTTCTCCTGGGCGAGCTGCTCCTGTTTCTCCTGGGCGAGCCGATTCCGTTCCTCCCGGGCGAGTTGCTCCTGCTTCCGGCGGCGCCGTTCGGCGACCTCGTCCCGCGCGTGCTGGTGGGCGGCAGGTGCCTTGGTCTTCGCTCCGGCCGTACCTCGGCGTCGGTCGGTCGTCACGGTCGTGGGGTCGGGAAAGTCCGACGGAGGGGTGAGGGCGCTCTCCAGGCGGCCGGTCGCCCACCGGTCGGCCGACTCCTGGTCGGCGAGCACGGCCCGCAGGGTGGCCTCGACGTCGCGCAGGACCGGGTCCGACAGCCGGTGACCCGCCTCGGCGGCGAGCCCGGCGGCCTGCCGGGACATCGCGGAGACGACACTGCGGCGCTGTTCGGTCAGCTCCTTCACTCCCTCGACGTCCAGGCTCCGGTAGGCGTCGCGCAGTGCGCGCCCGAGGTCCAGGAACGTCCGGCTCTCCTCCGGCCGGGAGCGCAGCAGCAGGTTCGTCGCCCAGGCCGCGAGGGAGGGGCGCCGGGCGGCACGGATCCGACGGGCGTCCGCCGTGCGGCCGGCCGCCACTGCCTCGACGGCCAGGCCCTCGCGGCGGGAGACGAACGCGGGTGGAGGTGTGACGTAGAGCTCGTCGAGCGCCGTTTCCACGACGTCGCCGTCGCCGCCACTTTCTTCGGTGTTGTCGTCTCGGCCGTCTCGTCCACCTCTGCGGCGCGTGATCATCAGATTCGCCCCGGCCGGTCCGCGGCGTTGCGTGCGGTGACCGTCTCGCCCTCGGCGGTGAGCACTCCGGCGGCCCGGCCGTCGCGTACCAGGACCTCCCGGACTCGCTGCCCGCAGCGGACGCTGCCGCCGCGCGCCCGCAGCCGGCCGACGAGGGCCGCTGTGAGGGCTCCGGCGCCGCCGGCAGGCACCGGGAAGCCGTACGTCTGTCCGAGCATGCACAGCAGCCAGCCGTAGCCGCCGCTGCCCGCGGCCTCCGGTGCGAGGTCGGCGTGCTGGGCGTTCCCTGCGAGCAGGAGTCTGCCGCCCTCGCCCCGGAACTCCTCGTCGCCCATGCGGCGTACCGGTGTCGCCAGGGTGCGGGCCATCCGCAGGCCCCCGGCCGCCCGCAGCCTGACGGCGAGGCGGGCCGCGGCGCGCAGCGGAGGGAAGGGGGTGAACAGGGCGTCCACGATGTCGGGGCCGAGGCGCTCCCAGGTCGCGTGCAGACGCCTCCAGGCGTCGCCGTCGCCGGGGTGGAAGGCGTCGAGGGACGCGGCGGTGACGTCGATGTCGCGGGAGAGCACTGCGCACCTGTCGTCGGTGAGGGGATGGGCCAGGACGTGCGGGGCGTGGCTCCAGCGCAGACCGTGCTCGTTAAGACGCAGACGCGCGAGGACCGGCGACGCGGCGGCCAGGGGATAGAAGGAGCTGAAGAGGTCGTTGACGAAGTCGGGGTCGACCTCCCGGTCGTGGCGCACCGCGCCGCCGGGCTCCGACTGTTCCTCCAGGACTTCGACGCTCCATCCGGCGTCCGCCAGCAGATTGGCGGCCACCAGCCCGTTGGGACCGGCCCCGATGACGACGGCGTCATGCATGACCGTCGGCGCCGCCGTGTGCCGCCGCCCCGCGCAGCCCGCGCGCCCTCGCGGGCCGTTCCGTCCCGGCCTCG
Source organism: Streptomyces sp. 11x1 (assembly GCF_032598905.1). NCBI lineage: Bacteria > Bacillati > Actinomycetota > Actinomycetes > Kitasatosporales > Streptomycetaceae > Streptomyces > Streptomyces sp. 11x1. Next base: position 10,388,032 of record NZ_CP122458.1, read on the forward strand.
TCCGGGGCCTTCTGCCCGGGCGCGCCCTGCGCCTCGCAGAGCCGGGCGAGCCGGGCGAGCATGGCGCGGTGTCGCAGCTGGATCAGCGCTTCCACGCCCACGTTGTGGAGCTTTCCGCCCACGCCCTGCAGCGGGTGCTCGTCGGCGATCACCAGGCAGTACCGCCCCCAGGGGCGCAGTTCGAGGGAGATGCGCGCCGTCCCCAGCACCCCTGCCCGGGCCTCCAGGCCCAGCGCGGAGCCCTCCTCGCAGGAGCGGACGACCGTCTCGTTGCCCAGCCGCACGGGTCCCACCCGGATCTCGTAGGCGAGCGCCGAGCCGACCTCGGGCCACTGCCCTCGCACCGGCTCGGTGCCCGAGGTCCCCACCACCCACTCCCCGTACCGGCTGCCGTCCGCGAGGACGTCCCACACAGCCCGCGGGCTCACCTTGATCAGACGATGCCGTACCGCCATCGCGCACCTCCAGCCGTGTCCCGCCTCGGTCGACGGCCGAGTGCCCGGCCCGGGCGGAACCACACCAGACACGCACACCGCGCGATGTCCGCTGTCCCATGGGCCGCCGACCGCGTCCCGTGGTGTTGCCCGATCGGATGCCGAGTTCTGCCCCTATGGACCTCGTCGAACAGGGCGGCGCCGGTGTAGCAAGGAATTTCACGCGTTGGTCATGGGAGAGGGCTGTCAGTGCGGACACGCAGGAGCGACAAGGCAGGCGACGACAGGAAGGAGAGCCGGGGCCCGACCGTCACAGCGGCGTCACCCGCGCGGCAGCACCCGGATCTGTCGTCGCCGCAAGGACTGCTCGCACTGCAGAACGCCACCGGCAACGCGGCTGTCGTCCAGCTGCTCCGCCGGGCCGGCCATTCCTGGGCCCAGGAGGAGCACCGGCACAGCGCCGACTGCGGCCACCGGGGTGCCCCCGAGCCCACCGTGCAGCGCTCGGCCGTCCACGACGTCCTGCGCGCGCCCGGCCAGCCCCTCGACGACGCCACCCGCACGGACATGGAGGCGCGGCTCGGTGCCGACTTCTCGGACGTCCGCATCCACGACGACAGCGCGGCGAGGGCGTCGGCCGCCGAGGTCGGAGCCCGTGCCTACACCTCCGGCAGCCATGTGGTCATCGGGGACGGCGGAGCCGACAAGCACACGCTCGCCCATGAGCTCACCCATGTCATCCAGCAGCGCCAGGGGCCGGTCGCCGGCACCGACAACGGCGGCGGGCTGAAGGTCTCCGACCCGTCCGACCGGTTCGAACAGGCCGCAGAGGCCAACGCGCGCCGGGTGATGTCGGGCCCCGCGAGGCCCGAGGTGCAGCGGGCGGCCGCCCCTGGGCGGGACTCGGCGGATTCCGCGCGTGAGGCTCCCTCCGCGCCGACGGTGCAGCGGACCCTCGGTGATCCGCAGGAAATGCTCCAGGAGAAATACTGGAAGGACAAGATGACGGCCGCGGGCCATCCTCTCCTTCCGCCCAAGACCAAGAAGAAGGGAAAGGCCGGGGCGGCTCCGAAGCGAAAACTGGAGGACATTCTCCACACCGTCGGACCCCAGCTCCTGGCGGAACTGGCCGAGCTGGGCGACAAGGGCAAGGGGCGTCTGAAGCTCTACCGGACCATGTTCGCGAGCGAGGCCATCCAGATCATGGAATGGAAGGGAAAGGCCACCGCCACCGAGGACTGGCTGAAGACCGAGAGCAAGGACGGCGACGGGATCGCGAAGCGGTTCCGTACGGCGGTGGCGGACGGCGCCGGCGACGTCGGAGTCATGCCCGTCAGCAACCACCTCGGTGACGCCGGTCAGGCGGAGGAGTACTTCCATGACGAGGACACGCAGGTGATGGTCGAGTTCACGCTCAAGGAGGGCGCGCACGAACTCCTCTTCCATCCGCAATACATGGCGATCTCCGGAGACAAGGGAACTCCCTATCACATCAGGAAGACCCGCGAGGAAGAAACGGGAAGCACCTTCCCGACGGCCGCGGGCGGCGAGGGAAAACTCCCCGGATTCATCGGGCTCAAGCCCGAGGCGAAGGAGCCGTTCAGTCTCTCCCTCGGGGACAGTGACATCACGCGCCTGCTCTTCCAGTTGTTCGTGGAGGACGTCAGGCCGGTGAAGGGCGAGAAGAACGTGTAGCACCGGACCGTCCGTGGGGGGATCCCCCATGGACGGTCCGGGCGAGGGGGGTGGACCCGCCGCCTCGGCGGAGCCGATCATGGGCGCCATGAGTGACATGCCCGTGGGGGAGGAAGCCGCCGAGGTCCGCCGTTTCTGGGAGGCGCTCGCCCTGCCCGGACTGGTCGACGTCCATACGCACTTCATGCCCGAACGTGTCCTGCGCAAGGTGTGGGAGTACTTCGACGGGCTCGGACCCCTGACCGGCGGGATGGAGTGGCCGATCACCTATCGGCACGCGGAAGCCGAACGGGCCTCCCTGCTACGGGAGTTCGGGGTCCGGGCCTTCACGGCGATGCTCTACCCGCACAAGCCGGGCATGGCCCGGTGGCTCAACGGCTGGGCGGCCGACTTCGCCGGCCGCACCCCCGACTGTCTGCACACCGCGACCCTCTATCCGGAGCCGGGTGCCGAGGCGTACGTCCGCGAGGCCGTGGAGGCGGGCGCGCGTGTCTTCAAGGCGCATGTGCAGGTGGGCGCGTACGACCCCGCCGACGAACTCCTCGATCCCGTCTGGGGACTGCTGGCCGAGGCCGGGGTCCCCGTGGTGATCCACTGCGGTTCCGGACCCGCGCCGGGCAAGCACACCGGTCCCGAGCCGATCGCCCGGGTGCTGGCGCGGCACCCCCGGCTGCGGCTGATCGTCGCCCACATGGGGATGCCCGAGTACGAGGAGTTCTTCGGATTCGCCGAGCGGCACGGGGAGGTGCGGCTGGACACCACGATGGCGTTCACCGACTTCAGTGAGGGGTTCATGCCGTTCCCCCGTCGTGCCCTGCCCCGGCTGGCGGACCTCGGTGACCGTATCCTCCTGGGCTCCGACTTCCCGAACCTCCCCTATCCGTACGTGCACCAGCTCCACGCCCTGGAGCGGCTGGGCCTCGGCGAGGAGTGGCTGCGGGCGGTGTGCCACGACAACGCGGCGAAGCTGTTCGCGCTGTAGGGCTGCCGGCGGGTGTCACCCGGCCCCTTGATAGGCAAGTGGACACTTGCCTATGCTGGGGTGTGGCCGACGACCTGTTCAAAGCCCTGGCCGACCCCACGCGCCGGGTCATCCTCGACGAGCTCACCGAGAAATCCGGGCAGACGCTGTTCGAGATCTGTTCCCGACTGAGCATGAAGCACCAGCTCGGGATCTCGCGCCAAGCGATCTCCCAGCACCTCGCCGTGCTGGAGTCCGCGGGGCTCGTCGAGACCAGACGGGAGGGCCGCTACAAGTTCCACGACCTCAACACGGCCCCACTGCGGCGGATAGCCGAGCGGTGGCACATGACCGACACCCCCGCACCGCAGCAGGAGAGCACCCCATGAAGATCCATCTGACCAGCGTCTTCGTCGACGACCAGGCCGAGGCCGAGCGGTTCTACACCGAGATCCTGGGCTTCGTGAAGAAGCACGACGTCCCGGTGGGCGAGAAGGACCGGTGGCTGACCGTCGTCTCGCCCGACGAGCCCCACGGCACCGAACTCCTCCTGGAACCCGCCGGCCATCCGGCCGCCAAGACCTACCGGGACACCCTCGTCGAGGACGGCATCCCGCTGGCCCAGTTCGCCGTCGACGACGTGCGCGCGGAGTACGAGCGCCTGCGCGGCCTCGGCGTGCGCTTCGTCCAGGAGCCCGTGGAGATGGGCCCCGTCACCACCGCCGTGTTCGACGACACCTGCGGCAACCTGATCCAGATCGCGACGGAGCCGCAGTAGGGGAGTAGGGGCCGGAGGGGCCCCTCCGCCACGCCCCGGCTGACCGACCGCGCGGCCCGGCGGGGCGTGGCCGTCGACCTGGCGGGTTATGGCCGTCGGCCTGGCGGGGCGTGGCCGTCGCACTGGCCGGGGCGGGCGACGCCTTCGCGGTCGGACACCTGTCCGGCATCGTCCACGGCGCCGCCCGCCCGACCGTCCGCACCCGGCCGTCACCCCGGTGGCAGCCGTCGGCACGGCCCTCCGCCGACCGGCCGACTCAGGCGGGCGAACCGGTCACGGTGTCCCCCGACTTGGTGACGTGGTACGTCGCCTTGGCACCGCTCCAGAAGTGGAAGGTGAGCGTCACCCGCGCACCCTCCCGCAGGGAGGTGACGAACTCGGCGGTCAACTTGATGGCGTCGTCGGTGTAGGCCGTGAACGCGGTGTCCCACTGCTGGTACGGGGTCCAGCTCGCCGGGCCCGCGTTGCTCCCGTCGTCGTACCGGGCCTCCATGGTGGCGAGGCGGTCGCCCCGGAACCGGGTCGGGACGGACAGGCCGCTGCCGCTCCCTGAAGCCGCCGAGAGCTCCGGGCTGTCGGCGGTGACCACATCGACCCGCCAGGGCACGCCCCGGGAGAACCGCGCCTCCAGCGTCGCGTTGACCCCGTACGCCCGATCGCCCGCCAGCTCCGTCAGCGCGGTGGCCGTCAGCGTGAGTCGGTTGCCGGAGAGCGTGTAGTCCCGGCCCTGGAGGAGGTTGCGGGAACCGTGCCGCAGGCCCTGGAAGTCGGTTCCGTTCGGGTTCAGGGTGAGCTCCCGGGCGGTGACGGCACCCGATCGCGGGAGGAACACCTCGTCGTTGGAGGCGGTGCCGGAACGGGTGGTCCAGCTCGATCTGATCTGCCCGAACAGCTCCGCGTCGCGCCACCGGAGGGTGTTGCGGTTCAGGAACTGACCTGCGTCCCACAACACGGTGGTGAACCTCTTGCGGCGGGCGTAGTCGCCCAGGAACTCGAAGTACTTGCGCTGCTCTCCCCGTTGGATGATCCCGGGGCGGTTGTGGTCGTAGGCCAGCAGGGCGTACTCGCCGATGACGACGGGGATGCCGCGCGCCGTGAACGCGGTGTGCACACGGTCGAAGGTGGCGGTGAGATCCTGCTCCGAGGTGGCGTCGAACCGGGTGTACCCGGCGATGTTCACGCTGAACGGCCACCAGCCGTAGAAGTGGACCGTCGTGGCCACCATGGGGTCGCGCAGCTCCGCCAGTTCGGCGGCCAGCGCGTCGAGGCGGCCCTGATCGGCGTTGGTGTACAGGGTGGGCAGCACCAGCAGCCGGTTCGCGTTGCCGCCACCGGAGTCGCGGACCATGCGGTGGAAGACCCTGTTGAGCTCGGCCAGCAACCGGTAGTTCTCGTCGTCACCGGAAGTGCCGGTGAACGTGGGCTCGTTGATGCTCTCCAGCGCGAGCCGGGGCGACCTGTCGCGGAACTCCGCCGCTATCTGGGTCCAGGTGGCGCGGTACCGGGCGAGGACGGCGTCGTGGTCCGTGGGGAGGGTGTTGACCCACATCCAGGAGTCGTGGTGCATGTTCAGCAGCACGTACAGGTTCTCGTCCAGCGCGAGATCGACGACCTGGCGCACCTTCGCCATCCAGGCCGGGTCGATCGTGTACCCGGGGGCCGCGCCCTGGTGAATGCCCCAGGTGACGGGCAGGCGGATGCTCTTGAAGCCCTGGGACTTGACCTTCTGGAAGAGGGCCCGGGTCACCGGAGGGTTGCCCCAGGACGTCTCGTCGGGGATGGCGTCGTAGGTGTTGCCCAGGTTCCACCCGGGCTGCATGGCCGCCACGGCGCTGCGGGCGGCCGGCGAACCGGCCGGGGGGACGGGGGGATCGGCTGCCCACGAGATCGCGGGCGTCAGCGGGAGCAGGGCGAGCGCGAGGAGGAGCGCCGTCAGTCCGCTTGCGAGTCTTCTCGTCATCACGTGCACCTTCTGAAGTGGGGGTGTGCGACGCGCGGGATCGGCCCGAGGCCGAGAGACACAGGAGAAGGAAACTTTCTCTTTCGGCGGCGGAAAATTAACATGGGGCCGCTTCGGAGGCCACAGTCGTGGCGACGAGAGATGCCAGAATGAGCCGGGTGCGATCAGAAGGCGGGCGGGCTACCTTGGCGGACCAGACGGCCGACGGACCGGCGGACAGCGACGACGGACAGGGCGACACGTCCCGGCCGGTCACGATCGCGTTCATCGCCGAGTCGGCGGGAGTGTCGGTCCCCACCGTGTCCAAGGTGATCAACGGCAGGTCCGGCGTCTCCGCCGACACCCGCGCCCGCGTCAAGGAACTGGTCGACCGGTACGGCTACCGCAAGCCGACCGGCGCCCAGCGCAACAACGTCCTGGAGCTGGTGTTCCGCGAGTTGGAGCACCTGTGGGCGGCCGAGATCATCCGGGGTGTCGAGCGGGTCGCCCGGCGCCACCGCGTGGGCGTCATGGTGTCCGAGTTCGGACTGCACGACTCGGACCCGCTCACCTGGGACGACACCGTCTCCCGGCGGCCCAACTGCGTCCTGTCCGTGGCCCAGCTGTCCGAGGCCGAGCGGGAGCAACTCACGGCCAAGGGCATCCCGTTCGTCGTCTTCGACCCGGCCACGGAACTGCCCGACGACGTCCCGTTCGTGGGCGCCACCAACTGGTCCGGCGGTCGGGCCGCGACCCGCCACCTCACCGAACTCGGCCACCGCCGCATCGCCATGATCGCCGGCCCGCCGGACCAGCTGTACTGCAGCGCCCGGCTGGACGGATACCGCTCCGCGATGGGAGCGGCCGGTCTGCCGGTCGACCCGGAACTCGTCGTGCACGCACCCCTCACCGGGGAGGACGGACAGCGCGCCGCACGCGCCCTGCTGGCCCTGCCCGACCGTCCGACGGCGATCTTCACCACCAACGACCTCCAGGCGCTGGGCGTCTACCAGGCGGCACGCGAGGCGGGTCTGCGGATTCCCGACGACCTGAGCGTCGTCGGATTCGACGACCTGCCGGTCGTGGCGTGGGTCGACCCGCCCCTGACGACCGTTCACCAGCCCCTGACGGAGATGGCGGTGGCCGCGACCGAACTGGCGCTCACGCTCGGCCGGGGCGAGGCCGCCCCCCAGGCCGGGATGGAGATCGCCACGACCCTGACGGTCCGGTCCAGCACTGCTCCGCCCCGGAAGCCGACGGGCCGGGCCGTTGACCACCGGGACGGCCGGTAGCTAGCCTGCTGGAGAAACTTTCTACAACTTGATACGAGACTTTCGTGACTGCGAAAGGATCCCTGAGGGTGACCAGCGTGTCCGAGACGGACCACACCGTCAGCAATCCGGTGATCCCCGGCTTCCACCCCGACCCCTCCGTCTGCCGGGCGGGCGACGACTACTACCTCGCGTGCTCCAGCTTCGAGTACTTCCCGGGCGTCCCCCTCTTCCACAGCCGGGACCTGGTGCACTGGACCCAGATCGGCAACGCCCTCGACCGCCCGAGCCAACTGCGGCTGCCGCCGGACGCGGCCTCCTCCGGAGGGATCTACGCGCCCACCCTGCGCCATCACGACGGCCGTTTCTGGCTGATCGTCACCAACGTCAGCGGCGACGGCAACCTGCTGTTCACCGCCACCGATCCGGCGGGACCCTGGTCCGACCCGATCCGGCTGCCCGGGGTGCACGGCATCGATCCCGACCTCGCCTGGGACGACGACGGCACCTGCTGGTGCACCACCGCGGGAGTCGGACAGATCGGCCTCGACCCCCACACCGGCGAGACCTCCGGCACCCGCCGACAGCTGTGGTCCGGGGCTCCCGGCGCCAAGGCCCCCGAGGCACCGCACCTCTACCACATCGGCGACCACTGGTACCTGCTCATCGCCGAGGGCGGCACCGAGCGGGGCCACGGCGTCTCCATCGCCCGCGGCACCAGCCCCACCGGCCCGTTCGAGCCCTGCCCGGACAACCCGATCCTGAGCCACCGCGGCAGGGACCACCCCATCCAGAACACCGGCCACGCCGACCTCGTACAGGGGCCCGACGGTTCATGGTGGATGGTGCTGCTCGGCGTGCGTCCCGGCGGCGGCACCCCCGGCTGGCACGTACTCGGCCGCGAGACCTACCTGGTGCCGGTGGAATGGGCCGACGGCTGGCCCGTCGTCGGAGAACTGTCCACGACCATGCCCGCGCCGCCCTGGCCCCTCCATCCGCCCGCCGTCCTCCCGGAAACCCGGGACGACTTCGACGCCGCCGAACTGGCGCCGCACTGGATCTCGTTGCGTCGGCGTCCCCCCGAGGACGTCACCACCAAGGAACGGCCCGGCTCACTGACCCTGCGTGCCCGTGGAGAGTCGCTCGACGACGCCGAGGTGACGTTCGTCGGACGCCGCCAGCAGCACGCGTCGTGCCGGGTGCGCACCCTGGTGGATGTGGCGGAGGGACAGGGCGGCCTCGCCGTACGCCTCGACGAACGGCACCACTACTCCGTCGAGACGAGCGCGGGAGAGGTGCGGGTCCGCGCCCGTATCGGCCCGTTGAACACGGTCGTGGCGTCCCGGCCGGCGCCGGCCGGACCCGTGGTGCTCCGCGCCGAGACGGTCCCCGCGACGGTGAACGACCCGCGGACCGGCCCCGACCTCGTCTCTCTCGGCTACGAGGAACCGGACGGCACCTACGTCGAACTCGCCTCGCTGGACGGCCGGTACCTGTCCACGGAGGTCGCCGGAGGCTTCACCGGACGTGTGTTCGGCATGTTCGCCTCCGCGGCCTCCGTCCACTTCGACTGGTTCGACTACGAGCCGCTGGAGAGCTGAAGCGACCGCTGCTCCCGGCGCCGCCGCTGCAGGTCCGGGTCGGGCACGGGTGCGGCCGCCACCAGACGGCGGGTGTACTCGTGCCGGGGCCGGACGCACACGTCGACGCTGGTCTCCTCCTCCACGATGCGCCCGTGCTGCAGGACCAGGGTGCGGTCCGCGAACTCCTTGACGACCGCGAGGTCGTGCGTCAGAGGCGGGCCCGGTGTCGGTGTCCGGCCCGGGGTAGACCGGCACCGCCAACGAGACAGGCTGGAACGTCCTGTTGGCCGGGGCACGCGGCACTGACGACGTTTCCGCCCACGCCACTCCCGCCCGCGCCGCCGACCTCCGGCCTCGGGCCGCAGGCCGCGCTCTCGGCTCATCAGGAGCGTGGCAGGTACAGGGACGTCCCAGTCTGTTCGACCTCGGCCTCGACGTCGTCGGCGAAGGCCCCGGTCGCCGTCACACCACCGAAGAGCACGGTGGCGGCCACCGCGGCCGCCGCGAACGTCCTCCGGCGCGGCCACACCCGCCTGGCACGCCCGCTCTGGAGACCCTCTCTCGCTACCTCCCGGCAGCGCGGGTCCGGGGCGGCGGCGACCGTGCGAGGCCGCACGGCGGTTTCGGCGGGCGGCCCGCACGCGATGGCCACGCGTGCGTCCAGCCACGCCTCCGCTTCCTCCGCCCGCACCCCGCACGCCGCCACGAACGCCGCGACCAACTCCTCGCGGGGCAGGCGGTCCCGGCCGAGCATGGTCGCCGCCGTGGAGTAGGGCAGGGTGTGACCCGCCTCCGTCGCGCGGCGTTCCAGCTGGCGGTAGCTCCGGCCCGACCAGGCCTTGAGGCGGCGGAGCGCCGCCACGAAGGCGACGGCGTCGGTGTCGGGCGGTGTGGGCGGTGCTGTGGTCATCGTGGTTCCCCCCTGTTGGCCTGGACGTGCACGGGCTCGCACAAGCTCGAACACCATCATGGCTTGAGAAGCGGCGGGAGCGATGGCCAACATCGGGACGGATTCCTGATGTTGGAGGTCATATGGGTACGAGTCCCTCCCACCACGGTCACGGCCGCAGTCACCGCTCCCGCCCCCGCCGCCGGACCGCCATCGGCACCGCCTTCGCCGCTCTGCTGGCGATCGGCGGGTGCGCCGAGGAGCCTGGTGCCGAACGGTCGGTGGCGCGCGCCCCTGAGGCCCGGCACCGCGAAGCGGAGTCGGTCGCCGACTTCCTCCGCCGTACCCTGCCCGCCGGGCCCGGTGGCACCGTGATCGCCGCCCGCGGGGACCGGCTCGTGCACTGCGGCGGATTCGGGGCGGCGGACCGTGCCGCCGGCGCTCCCGCGAGCTGCCGGACCGTGTACGACGTCATGTCGATCACCAAGCAGTTCACCGCGGCCGCGATCGTGAAACTGGAGGTGCTGGGCCGGCTCCGGGTGAGCGATCCGATCAGCCGGTTCCTCGGCCGGGGGCGCACCGTGCCCGAAGAGAAGCGTGGCATCACCGTTGAGCACCTGTTGACGCACACCTCGGGTCTGGTCGAGGGCCTCGGCGACGACTACGACCCCGTGTCGCGGGAGGAGTTGGTGCGCGGGGCCCTCTCGTCGCTGCTGCGGTCCGCCCCGGGTGAGGAGTTCCACTACTCCAACACCGGTTACAGCCTGCTCGCGGCGATCGTCGAGGAGGCGTCCGGGGAGACGTACGAAGGGTTCCTGGCCCGGCACCTGTTCCAGCCGGCCGGGATGGAGCAGACCGGCTATGTGCTGCCTCGCTGGCCCAGGCACCTGGTCGCGGTGGAGTACGACAGCCGGGGGCGCGCCCAGGGGCGGCCCTTCGACCACCCCTGGGCCGCCGACGGACCGTACTGGAACCTGCGCGGCAACGGCGGCATGCTCTCCACCGCCCACGACATGTTCCGCTGGCACCGCGCGCTCCTGGGGGACGAGATCCTGCCGGCGCGGGCCAGGGACAGGCTCTTCGAGTCCCACGTCCCGGAGCCCGGATCGGAGAGTTCGTACGGATACGGCTGGAGTCTGCGCGACACCCCGGACGGTCGGCTTGCCTGGCACGACGGCGGCAACGACTGGTCCCTGGGGCTCCTGAGCCGGTCCCTGCGGGACGGCGTCCTCGTGTTCTGGATCAGCAACCACGCCTCCCGCGACGGGAAATGGAACCTGGAGGACCAGGCGCAGGCGCTGACACTGGGCATCGCGGACCGTGTGCGCGCGGAGGGCGACTGACACGCCTGGGACGAGCCGCGTCAGTCGCCCTCCGCGTGGCGTCGCGGGGCTCAGGGCAGTCGTGGCAGTACGTCCCTGGCCGTGTGGCTGAGGATGCGGAGGTCCTCCGCGAACCGCCCGCGATCGGCCTCCGGCAGCGGGCTCAGGAAATACTTCTTGATGTTCTCGACGTGGACCAGAGCGGCGCGCACCGTCGTCTCCTCGCCCAGCGGGGTCAGCCGTACCCGCTTTCCGCGCCGGTCGGAGGGGGACTCCGCCCGGGTGACCAGCCCCGCCGCCTCCATGCGGTCGACCAGCCGGGTGGCCCCGCCGGTGGTGAGGACCTGCTCCTGGGCGACGGCCCGCATGGACAGCCCCGGTTCACCCGCGCGCCCGAGGATCAGCAACACCTCGAACATCAGATGACTGATGCCGCACTCGACTTCGAGTGCCCGCCCGAGGATGTACTCCAGCCGGTTGGCCGCGCCCTGCAGCCGCCCGAACGCGAGGACGAGCTGGTGGTCGGCGGCCTCCTTGGCCGTACTGATGCCTGCCTGCTCACTCACGGCCATGCCGCCCCTCTTCCGGTCCCGGCCGCCACCGTACCGATCACGTCGCCGATGCGGGGACGGCGGCCGGGCGGGACCGCGACGTCGTCGCGACGCCCCCGGGTGCAGTCCCAGCCGGCCGGGCGTCGGCTTTCCCTGGACCTCGCCGAAATACAGGGCGAAGGTCTGCCTCCAGCGCTGGACCGCGGCACGGTCGGCCATGACGCGGGGGGAACGCGGGGGAAGCCGTCCACATGGGCGTTCGGGGGTTTCCTCGCGCCCTTCGCTTTACGGGACCACGGTGCCGGGCCTCCGCGCGGCGGGCCCCCGGATCACGCCTGAACATGCCCGAGGGGCATGCGTGGCGAGGCAATCCCTCCCTCGCTCTTGACGCGCTCTCCCCTCGCCCGAGCCCTGGGGCGTGCGCTCCTCCGGGCGAACCCCGGAGCGAGGTCCCGGGCTCAGTCGGTCGCCGCCGCGGGCTCGGAGGAGGACTGTGCCGGGGCGGCTGATTCCGGCGCGTCGGGAGCGGTGTAGTACACGGAGGAACCCTGCTTGACGCGCTGGGCGTTGCTCTTGGCGACGAGCCCTTCGAGGGTGGTGCGCACGACGTTGGTCTGCACACGGCGGTCCGGGTGGGCCTGGGCGAGCGCGGCGGCGACCTCGGCCGCGGAGCGCGGTTCGCTCTGCTCGGTGAGGTGGCGGCGGATGAGTTCGACGAGCGTGGGCTGCGCCTTCTCGGCGGGCGCGGTCTTGGTCGCCGTCGTCTTGGTGGCGGTTGTCGCGGTCTTCTTGGCCGTCGCACTGCCGGACTTCGTACTCGCGGACTTCGTGCCCGCCGTCTTCGTGCTCAAGGTCTTCGCGGTCGCTGACTTCGGGGCGGCGGTCTTGGTGGTCGCGGCTTTAGAAGCGGCGGTCTTCGTGGCGGTCGACTTCTTCGTCCGCTTGCCGTCCTGCGTGGGCTCGGCCTTCTTCGCCCGGGTGCGCCTGCCGGCTTCCGGGGAGGGAGCGGCTTTCTGCCGGGGCACGGAGGGAGCCGCGGGCTCCTCGGACACGGCCGCGGGCTCGGATGCCGCGACACCGAGGGCCTGCTGCATGTTCACCAGCACGGCGTGGTCCTGCCGCAGACCGAGGAGTTGCTCCTGCAGAGCGTCGATCTCCCCGATGAGACGGTCCTGTTCCTTGGCGTTGCGCTCCAGGTCGGCTGCGACCTGGGCGGTGTACTGCGTCTTGAGATCGGCTGACTCGGATGGTGTCTCGGTCATGGCGGTTCCCTTCCCGACAACAAACGTGATGTGTGCGGATGGTACTCACCCTTGTGCCCTCACAACCCCCGCATGAGCAGTTGTTCCCACGGAGAGGTGGCTTCCGCGCGGTGTGCGCATCTCGGTTGCCGCGGTGGTGCTCCGGCCACGATGCTGAGGTGATGAGGCACCCCGTATGCGGCTGAGGCTGCGCGAGTTCAGGCCCCGGACAGGGCCCCACGAGCACCGTGTCGTCCAGCCCCGACAGTCCCTGCGCCACACCTCGTTGCGCGCGCCGGAGCCGATCGGAATCCTGCTCGGCGACCACGACGGGCTGAACCGGCTGGCCGGACTGTTCTCCTTCGCCGCCTGCTCCCGGTACACGATCGTGCATGTGCCCTTGCGGGACGGTGTCCCACCGGACGAGGGCGTCGGCGAGCGTGTGGACCTGGTCCTGGCCCACCACACGCTCGGCCTGCGCTCCAGCAAGTGGCCCGAACTGCGGCGCAGGCTGGTCGACGGCACTCCGCTGACCGTCCGCACCGACGAGGCACGCACCGTTCGGGACGCCGGTTCCTGGACCGAACGTGGGCAACGGGCCGACTTCCGTGACGGGTTGCGGCACGCTACCCACGCCAGGACGTTCTTCCTCTTCGGCAGCCGTGACGTCTTCGCCGCGACCGCCACGTACTTCGCCCACGCGGCGGGCCGGGGCCCCCACCAGAAGGGAGTGGCCAAGGGCCACTCGGCCCTGATGACGGCACTCCCGTCACTGTCCCAGCCACCCGGCGGCGGCCACCCCCTCGAAGTCCTGATCTGCTTCAAGCCGTATCCGCCCTACGCCCACTTCGAGCGGCCGGGACACTGAGCGGGTTGAAGTCCAGGACGACCGTGCCGTCGGCGGCGGGCGGGGCGAGCGCGAGCGCCCGGTTGGCCGCGTAGGTGGTGACCCCGGACGTCGCGTCGGTGAACAGCACCAGCAGACCCCCCGGCCCGTGTCCGGGGAACGCGGTCAGGGCGAGGGAACGTCCGTCCAGTTCGAACTCGACCCGGCCCGGCGCGTCGTACACATGCTCAAGGCCCTCCACCGCCGCGCCCACCGTCGTCGGCCGGGGTGCGTCGAAGGTGCCGCAACCGAGCGCCCGCCGGGACCAGGAACTTCCCGGCGGGGACGGTCAGGTCCACCGGCCCGACAGCGGTGACGGCCTCGCCGCCCCGGCCGTACCGGTGGGTGACCCGGCCCAGCCGCACCGTTCCGCGGTCCTCGCCGGGCTCGGCCGCCGCGCCGGTTCAGCAACAACACGAGCCCGGGCGTCGGCACAGGTCGATGACCAGGCGTCGCACCAAGGGCTCGGGGTTCATGGCCCGTTTCTCACGCAGCCGCGGCTCGACACCAAGAGGCGCCTGCTCTCTGGAACCGGGGCGGGAAGGACACTTACGCGGGGCCCCAGGCCGGATCGCTCGTGGGTCTGCTTCCCCAGGCGGTGAGCATGCCGGCCGACAGCGCCACGCACTCGTCCCCGCCCAGGTACCGGATCGCCGCGTCGACGGCTGCGTCGTCGACCAGGCCGGTGGCGACCATCGCCGCCCTGCTCCGGACCCATGTGTCCGCCCAGAAGCGGCTGATGGGGCTGTCCGGCAGCAGCGGCGGCACATGGATCTCGGCGGCGACGGACTCCAGCCCCGCGCCCCGCAGCAGCCGTGGGTATGACGGCACCCAGGAGACGTCCGTGCCGATGGTGGTCTGCAGCCCCTCCCACATGGCCCGCATCGCCACGTCGTACGGCGTGGCGGGTGTCCGGTCGCCCGTCAGGTCGACCGCGTCGCTGAGCACCAGCACACCACCGGGCGCGACGAGTTCGGCCAGTGTCGTGATCAGGCGCTCGCGCTCGGGGAGGTGCATCAGCACGAAGCGCGCGTGGACGAGCCGGAGACGGCCGGGGGCGAAGGACGGGGCCGAGATGTCTGCCTCCAGGACGTCGAGCCCGGGTACCGGCCGGGTTTCGAGGAACCGTACGTCGCGGTTCACCGCCAACACGCTGGTGACGCCGGCCTCCTCCAGCAGCCGTCGGGAGACGGTGCCCGTGCCGGCGCCCTTGTCGAGGCAGCGCCTCCCCCGGACCCACCCCGAGGTTCCGCAGCCGCGCCAGAGTGATGTCGTCGTAGGCGAGGGCGCCGCAGTCGATCCGCTCGCTCTCGCCCGCCTGGTCCGGGCGGAAGACGGCCTCGCCGTAGCGTCCGCCGTCGGGCGAGTCGTCGAACGCGGTCATGGGTGAACCCCTTCGCGCGAGGGACAGGTGCCGGGCGGCTCCCACGAGGTCGCCGCCCACCCGATCGTCCCCGGCGCGCCCCCCATCGGCCCGAGGCGCGCCGCACCACCGGACCTTCCTACCCGGTCGCCGACCGCCGGTCCCCCTACCCCGTCGCCGACCTCTGGCGCGCCGCGTCGGCGTGGTCCGATCCCGCGTCGCTCAGCCCCCGAGGCGTTCGCTGTACGCCTCGGTCGGCGGATACGGGGCGGACCGTGTCATGCCCACCGACCAGAACGACCTGGTGCCCGGAACGGACGTCACGTCATTGAGGTACGGCGCCGGTGCCGGGCCCGCCGGGCCCCCGGCGAGGGACCAGGTGTCCCCGTCCCGCCGTAGATACGTACTGCGGCTCTGGTCCGAGAAGTTCCAGCCCGATATCCACGCGGCGCGCCCCCGCACGTCGCCGGCGATCCCGGTGAGCGACCCGAGGGTGAAGCCGGCCTCCAGCCGGGTCCAGGCCGTGCCGTCCCAGTGGCTCAGGGCGGGGTTGCCGGGGCGGCCGATGGGGCCGCCGACACCGGCCTCGGTGCCCACGGCCCACACGTCGTCCGGAGCGGCGCAGTGCACGTCGGCGATGCCGAGCCGGAGTCCCGCGATCGGGGGGAGAACCGTCCACTCCCCGTTCCAGCGGGCCACGAGCCCGGACCAGCCACCTCCGTTCGACCGGTCTCCGCAGACCCACACCTCGCCCGGCCGGCGGACGACCCGGTAGAGGTTCACGCCGGCGACGGGCAGCGGGTCCAGCCAGCGCCAGCTCCGTCCCTCGCCGAGCAGCAGACGGGCGGCGCCGTCCCGTACGCCGCAGACCCACACGCGCCGGTCGCGGCCGACCGCCACCGCGCTGATCCTGACGTCCGGTTCACCCCTGCCGGGGAAGTCGGCCTCGCGCCACGTGGTCCTGTCCCAGCGCAGCAGGGGGCTGCCGTCACCGGTGGGATGGGCCACGGCCCACGCCGCGGACGGGCGGACACCGGCGACGTCGACGATCCTCGTGTGCGAGAGGTGCGACAGGTCGGCCTTCGACCAGGTACCGCCCTTCCACACCATGGTCAGGGCCCGTTGCTGGGCCTGCGGGGCCAGGTTCTCCTCGCCCACGGCCCAGGCCAGTCGCGGTCCCGCGGCGGCGATCCGCCGCAGCTGCGCGGCGGGCACGCTGCCGGGTGCGGGCACCGCCTGCCACTGCTGCGGGCGGGGTGCCGGCGCATCGGCCCGGGACGAGGCCCCGCCGAGTGCCGTCCCCGAGAGGACACCGATGCTTCCTGCCACAAATCGCCTACGTCTCATTGCGGGGTCCCTCCGGGCGGATCGGGCGGACAGGAGGAACCACCGTGAACCAGCGCACCCCAGAGTTCTAGCCACCCACATGACAAATCGCGCGGACCCGCCTTACCCGATCGGGTGACCGACCAGTGGCGTACGTGCTCGGTGGGGGAGTAACAACTCCTACGAGGCACCAGACATGAGGCACCAGACATGAGGCACGACGCACGGCATGAGACGTGGCGTGCGTGGCGTGCGGACCGGGCGAGTGGGGAGACAGATGCGTGTTCCGATGACGGTGGCCGACTTCCTGGAACGGGCGGAGGCGGGGTTCGCCGACAGTCCCGGGGTGATCGACGAGCCGCGTCAGCCCGCGGTGCCGGTGGCGCCGTCGACGTACGGACGACTGGGTGAGCGGGTGCGGGCCTGGCAGGCGGGACTGGACGCGCTCGGAGTGGGGGAGGGCGAGCGGGTGGCGGTGGTCAGTCACAACTCGGCCCGTCTGCTGGAGCTGCTGTTCGCTGTGCCGATCAGCGGACGGATCTGTGTGCCGGTCAACTTCCGTCTGAAGGCGGAGGAGATCGAGTACGTGGTTCGCCAGAGCGGTGCCTCGGTGCTGCTGGTCGATCCCGAGGTGCGGGACACCGTCGCCGACGTCAAGGTGGCGCACCGGTTCACGCTGGGGGAGCAGACGGACACCGAGCTGATGCGGTTCGGGGTGGAGCCGAGGCCCTGGTCGAACCCTGACGAGGACGCCACCGCGACGATCAACTACACCTCCGGAACGACCGCGCGTCCCAAGGGAGTTCAGCTCACGCACCGCAACATCTGGGTCAACGGACTGACCTTCGGGCTGCACACACGGGCCTGGGAGCGGGACGTGTATATGCACACGCTGCCGATGTTCCACTGCAACGGGTGGGGGATGCCGTTCGTGATGGCCGGGCTCGGCGCCCAGCAGGTGGTGCTGCGCAAGGTCGACGGCGCCGAGATCCTGCGCCGGGTGGACGAGCACGGGGTGACGCTGATGTGCGGCGCGCCGGCGGTGTGGAACGCGGTCCTCGACGCGGCGACCGGCTGGGAAGGGCCGGTGCCGGGGCGCGACCGGGTGCGGATCGTGTGTGCGGGAGCGCCGCCGCCGAGCCGGATGATCCAGCGGGTGGAGGAGGAACTGGGTTGGGAGTTCACCCAGATCTACGGCCTGACGGAGACCTCACCCCTGCTGACGTTCAACCGGACGCGGCCCGAGGACGATGCCCTGGGAGGTGAGGAGCGGGCGCGCAAACTGTCGCGGGCGGGTCTTCCGGCGCTCGGCGTGAAGCTCGAAGTGGCGGACTCCGGGGAGGTGTTGGCGCGCTCGAACGTGGTCCTCGACGGGTACTGGGAGAAACCGGAGGAGACCGCCGCCGTGCTGGAGGACGGCTGGTTCCACACGGGCGACGGCGGGACCCTGGACCCCGCCGACGGACATCTGACGATCTCGGACCGGAAGAAGGACGTCATCATCACCGGCGGCGAGAACGTGTCGTCGATCGAGGTGGAGGACACGATCTTCAGCCACCCGGGGGTCGCCGAGGTCGCCGTCATCGGGGTGCCGGACACGAAGTGGGGCGAGACGGTCAAGGCGCTGGTCGTACGGGCCCAGGGAGCGGCCGTGACCGAGGCCGAGATCATCGCGTACTGCAAGGAGCGGCTCGCCGGGTACAAGGCCCCGACGAGTGTGGAGTTCCGCGAGGCCATCCCGCGCACGGCGACCGGGAAGGTCCAGAAGTTCAAGCTGCGGGAGCTGTACTGGGCCGGGCGGGCCCGGGAGGTCAACTGACCTGCCGGCAGCTGCCAGCTGCGACACGGCGACGGTGTACGGCGACGACAAAGGACCGTCTCGCCGTACACCACGGGTGCGTCAGAGGGACGCCCCGGCGCACTGGACAAGCTGCTGGCCGGTGATCGCGCTGCCCTCCGGTCCGAGGCGGAAGGCGGCCAAGCCCGCGACCTCGTCGGGCGAGACGAATCGGCCGAGCGGCGGGCGCTTCCGGGGTGTGCGGGCGCGGGCCGGATCCGCATCGGCGTGTCGGTCGGGCCGGGCGCGATCACGTTGACGGTGATCGCGCGGTGGGCCAGCTCGGCGGCCCTGGAACGCGCCAGCGCGGGCAGCGGGGCTTTGGTCGCCGCGTACTGGCTCTTGCCGGGAACGCCGGTCGCGGTGCGGCTGCCGACGAGGATCACGCGGGCCCCGTCGGGCAGGGCCCACGGACGACGCTGCGGTCAAGGCGACCGCCGTGCCGGGCGAGGCGGCCGGTCAGGGCAAGAGCACGGTCGAGGCGGCAGCCCCCTCGGCGGTGCCGGCCCCCTCGGCGGTGCCCCGCGCGCCCGGGCACGGTCCGGTGAGCTCGCTCAGGCGCGCACCGCGTGGAAGAAGTGGGTCGGCTGCTGTACGGCCACG
Source organism: Streptomyces sp. 11x1 (assembly GCF_032598905.1). Taxonomy (NCBI): domain Bacteria; kingdom Bacillati; phylum Actinomycetota; class Actinomycetes; order Kitasatosporales; family Streptomycetaceae; genus Streptomyces; species Streptomyces sp. 11x1. The sequence continues at coordinate 10,406,711 of NZ_CP122458.1, forward strand.
CTCTCGTGAACCTCGGCGCAGACGGCCGTGCCCGGTCGCTCGAAGAGGCCGGGCGGCGGCTCCGCGACCTTGATCACAGAGCGGCCGGACTCCAGCAGACGCGCGGCCATCGCGAAGTCGCCGACCAGCGCGGAGCCGGGAGCGACATGGCGGTGGCGGCAGATCATCACCTTCTCGCGGGCGAGGTCGGCCAGCAGGCTGCCGGAGCCCACCCACTCCCCGTAGTAGTCCTGGGGGTTGATCATCAGGGCGTGGCCGGTGCCGCCCTGCTGCTCTATCTCGTTGAAGGCGGCGAGGACCCCGGCGGTGTAGGAGCCGGTGTACGGCAGGGTGGCGACATCCGGGTGGTCCACGACGTCCAGGGTCAGGGCGCGGTTCTCCGCGGTGCCGAGCCGGACCATGAGCCGGTGGTCGATGAACTGGGCCAGCGCGTCGGGCTGTTCGCCGAGGGCCTCGGGGATCTGCACCCACGCCGTGATCGGCCGCACTCCGTAGGTGGCCGCCTCGAACCGGTACGCGCTCTCCCGCAGCCCGCCGGACGCGTGCGGCGCGTCCGGCCGGGTCTCGAACCACGACCGGACCGTCTCGCTCGTGACGCGCTGCTTCTTGAACAGGTTGCGGGCGGTCAGCCGCGGTCGGTCCTTCCCGGGCTGGAAGGAGTCGGTGATGGTGTACTCGAACCGGACCTCGGCCTTCTCCGGGTCCTCGGCGAAGGCCCGGGCGAACCGCTCGCCCGGGGAGGCGGTTGCCGTCGCACCGGCAGGGGTCGTCGTACCAGTGGGGGTCGTCGTAACGGCGGTCGTCGTCATCCGGGTGTTCGTCCTCGGGGTCGGTGGAGCCGATGTCGGTGGGCTGAGTCCGGTGGGCACGTCAGAGCGCGTGCTCGACCAGGCGTTCGTAGTACGGGAGATGGTGCTCGTAGTAGCCGCGCAGCCGTGCGTCGTTCTCGACCGTGGCGGCGTACTCCTTCTCCGGAGCCCGGAACCCCGCACTGGCGATGGCGTCGAGGTGCCAGCGACGGTTCTGGCGCCACTCGGAGCGTTCACCGGGCCGCCAGTTCAGCGCCTCGGGCAGGAACGGCAGACCCACCCGGTCGCAGTACGCCGAGACGACCCGCGCCGGGTCGGCGAGGAGTTGTTCGGCGGTGATGACCACCGGGCGCCGGCCGGTGATCTTCCACGCCAGTTCGAACAGGGCGTACTGGTGCTCGTAACCGATCTCCCGGCAGGCCAGCTCGGGCTTGATCGCGTGGTGCGAGGCGATCGTGCGGGCCGGATGGCGGACGATGAAGGTGTGCTCGAAGTCGGCGATCCGCTCCGGACGGTCGAAGAGATGCTGGTGGTGGTACTCCAGGGTGTCCTTGAAGAACACCGGTCGGCGGGCGCCGAGTCGGGCGAGGTGGGCCAGCAGCTCACCGGGGTCGCGCAGGGTCGCCGTACCGCCGTCCGGGTCGGGGACGGACACCTCGCCGTGGTCGGTGAGCAGGACCAGCGGCTCGTGCACGACGGTCACGTCACCGCGCTCGATCATCATGCGGAGGAACGCCGTGGAGACCGCTCTCGGGTGCGCCCACATCGCGATGACCGTGGGTCGCGACGCGGGGCGAGGGGCCTGGATCGGGGGTGGGGCCCCGGTCACATCGACCACTCCGTCGGCTGCCGGTCCCAGCGGTGTGCGCGCAGCTCCGCCAGCAGAGCCGGGTCGAGCGGCGGAGCGCCGGAGACGGCGAGGTTGGCGCGCGCGTGCTCGGGGGTGCGCATGCCGGGGATGACCGTGCTCACGGCGGGGTGGTGCAGGATGAAGCGGAGCGCGAGTTCGGGCAGGGTGACGCCCTCGGGCAGGATCTTCTTGAGGAGTTCGGCGCGGTCCACGGTCGGGCCGAGGTTCTCCGGGCCGAAGTAGACGGCGCGCCAGTCCTCCTCGGGGAACGTCGTGTCCCGGGTGAGCCGGCCGGTGAGGCCGCCCTCGTCGAAGGGGACACGGGCGATGATGCCGATGTCGTCGCGCAGCGCCCGTTCGAACAGTTCGTCCTCCGGGGCCTGGTCGAAGATGTTGTAGATGACCTGGACGACGTCGACGAGCCCGGTGTCGATCGCGCGCAGGCAGTTGGCCGGCTCCCAGCGGTTGACGCTGAGGCCGAAGCCCTCGATGACGCCCTCCGCCTTGAGGTCGGAGATCACCCGCTGCCAACGCTCGTCGTCGCTCCAGCGGTCCTCCCAGACGTGGAACTGGAGCAGGTCGATGCGGTCGGTGCCGAGGTTCTCCAGACTGCGGTGGACGTACTCCCGAATGTGGCCGGACGGGAAGACGTCGTCGAGGGTGTCCTGCGGGCGGGGCGGCCATTCACGGTTGAGCGGCGGGACCTTGGTGGCGACGCGGAGGCGACGGTCGGGGTGCCGGCGCAGCAGGGCGCCGAGCATCCGCTCGCTCACGCCCCGGCCGTAGACCCAGGCGGTGTCGAAGAAGGTGCAGCCCTCCTCCACCGCCAGGTCCAGACAGTGGGGTGCCGTGTCGTAGTCCCAGCCGGTGAAACCGCCGGGGCCGCCGCCGATGCCCCACATGCCGTAGCCGATCTCGCTGATCCGCCAGCCGAGCCGGCCCATGGTGCGCTGGTGCATGTCGTCCTCTCGTGTCACTGGGTGAGGGTGGTGCGATAGGCCGCGAGGGCCGCCTCCAGCGGCTGTTCCCGCAGGCCGTGGCGGGCGTCGAGCGCCGTGCAGGACTCACGGGTGAACAGGCCGGGGTTGTCGGTCAGCAGCCGCCGGAAGTCCGGTGTGCCGTCGGGCCCTGATGCCGGCAGCAGGGTCAGCACGGCGTCCAGCACGGCCGCCGGGGAACCCGCGTCCTCGGCTGCGGCGGCCCGCAGTGCCGCCATGAACTCCCGTACGGGTACGGTCCGTTCGCCTTCCGTCAGTGCGATCGCGGCGAAATCCGCACCGCCGTCGCGGAACACATGGTGGACCGCGCCCCCGGCCGGCTCGGCGAGCCCGGCGACCAGCCGCGCGGCCGTCTCGTCGACGGGTGTGTAGTCCGAGCGCATCGGCACGTCGGGCCGCAGGCCCAGCCGACGGAACGCCGACAGCAGCAGATGAGTGAGCGCCTTGGGGTTCGGTACGCCGTTGTCGGCGGCCGGCATGATCTCGCCGAGCCGGTAGAGGGTGACCGGCGCGCCGAGTCGCCGTGCCGCGAGGACCAGGCGCTCCGCGACCCACTTCGAACGGCTGTAGCCGCTCGTGGGCGTCGCCGCCCGCGCGGGATCGAAGTCCTCGCCGAGACGGCCCCGCGTGCGCTCCCGCGCACGGGCCGCCTCCCGGTCGAGCACACCGAGGGTCGACACGTGATGCAACGCCTTGACCCGTCCGGACAGCGCGAACCGCAACACCTCGGCCGTGCCGGTCACGTTGGCGGGGCGATGGGCCCGGTAGTCCAGCAGGAAGTTGACGAGCGCCCCGATGTGCAGCACGGCGTCGCACCGGGCGGCATACGCCTCCCAGGTCTGGTGGGTCCAGCCGAACCGGCCCCGGGCGAGGTCGCCGCGCCGGGCGTCGAGCCGCCCGGCCAGGGACTCCTCCCACAGCCCCTGCGCACGCAGGGCTCCGACGAGCCGGAGCCGGGCGTGCGCGTCGTCACGGGCCCGCACCACGCACACCACCCGGGCCCCGGTGGTCGTCAGCAGCCGGTGCACGGCCCTGGCTCCCACGAAGCCCGTGGCCCCCGTGACCAGCACGGTGCGCGGCGGCGAGGCCGGGCGGGCGCCGCCGGCCCGGCGGGCCAGAGCGGCCAGTTCCTCCGGCAGCGCGGCGTCGCGTTCCATCAGCGCGGCCTCGTCCCCGGCGGAGGGGGCGGTGGCGGTGGCACCGTCGTCGAGCACCGCCGCGGCGAGCGCCGCCGGGGTGCGGTGCGCGTAGAGGTCGGAGATGCCGACGCGCATGCCGAGCGTGTGCCGGATTCGCAGGGCTGTGGTCAGCGCGGTGAGGGAGTCGCCGCCGTGGTCGAGGAAATCGTCACGGACGCCGAAGCCGGGCCGGTCGAGCACCGCCCCCATGACCTCGGCGACGCGCTCGGCACGGGTGGGCCCGGCGCCGTCGCCGACACCCGTCGTCGTGGCCGGGTCCGTCTCCGCGCCGGTGCCGGTCCCCATGCCTGTCGTCCCCATGCCTGTCGTCCCCGTGCCGGAGCCGAGTTTCTCCTCGACGATCGTCCGCAGCGCCCGCAGGTCGACCTTGCCGTTGTCGGTGAGGGGCAGCGCCTGGAGGACGAAGCAGTGCCGGGGCACCTGGACGCGCGGTAACACGGAGGCCAGGTGTCGACGCAGGGCGGTCGGGGTCGTGCCGTCCTCGGCCGCCACGGCGACCACCAGCCGGGTGCGGCCGGACCGCCGCAGCGTCAGCGCCTTGGCCTGGATGACACCGGGACAGGACTCGGCGGTCGTCTCGATCTCCCGGAGCTCGATCCGTACGCCGTCGACCTGGGCCTGCCGGTCCCGGCGGCCGACGAACCGCAGCAGCCCCGAGTCGTCGAATCGGCCGAGGTCGCCGGTGCGGTACAGCCGCTCCCCGGGAACGCCGGCGCAGGGGTTGGGCACGAACGCCCCCGCGGTGAGCTCCGGGGCGCCGAGGTACCCGGCACCCAGACACGCACCCCCGATGAGGATCTCCCCGACGCCCTCGGCGTCGGCGCCGTCGATGAGGGCGTAGCAGTTGTCGATGGGCCGCCCGAGCGGGATGTGGTCGCCCTCCGTGCCGTCGACGCGGTGGAAGACCATCCCGATGCTCGCCTCGGACGGCCCGTACCCGTTGGTGATCCCGAGCCCCGGCACCAGGTCCCTGAGCCGGTGCACGGCGTGCGGGATGATCTCCTCGCCGCCGACCACCAGATGGCGCAGCGAGGCGACCCGGGCGACATGCGCCGGCTCGGCCTCCAGCAGGGCCACCAGCATGCCGAGGATCGCCGGGACGAAGTCGGTGACGGTCACCCCGTACCGGGCGATGGTGTCCACGGTCCGTTCCAGATCGAGGAACTCGCCCTGCTCGGGGATGATCGTGCGGCCGCCCGTCGTCAGCGGCCACAGCAGCTGCCAGATCGCGGAGTCGAAGGTGTGCCGGCTGTTCTGCAGCACCACCTCGTCGCCGGTGGCGGCGAAGTAGCGGGACATGAAGCGGAACCGGTTGGTCAGTCCGCCGTGCAGATTGACGGCGCACTTCGGGACGCCGGTGGTGCCGGAGGTGAAGACGCCGTACACCGGACGACCGGGACCGGGCCGTACTCCGGGGCGCTCGGCGCTCGGGACGACGGTTCGGTGGGAGACGACTCGGGACCTTCCGTCCGTGGGGACGAGCGACCCCGTGGTCAGGGACAGCGGAGGGTCGAGCACCTTCAGGACGGCGCGCAGCCGCTCCTCCGGCCAGGCCGGGTCACAGAGGACGAACACCGCGCCCAGTTTCATCAGGGCGACCATGCACAGCGGGAGTTCGACACTGTTGCCGATCATCAGCGGGACGAGATCGCCCTCGCGCACACCCGAATGGGTCAGCTCCGCGGCCAGCCCGTTGGCGAGCGCGTCGAACTCCGCGTACGTCAGGGCCGTCTCGGTCTCGCCCCGGTGGACGAGGGCGGTACGGCCCGGGGTGCGGTCGGCCTGTTCCTCGATGAGGGTCGCCACCGGACGGTACGGTCCGTGGTCGACCTCCGCGCCGGCGACCTGCCAGTTCGTTTCCGACATATCCTCCGAGCTCTCTGCTGATGCTGATGCTGATGTGGGCGGGGGCGCCAGAGAGATGGCTGTTCACGACCGGCCGGCGCGGGCGGGGGTGGTGCCCGTGACGGCCCCGGTGAGCCCGGGTGGCGGCTCGGTCCCGGTGATGAGCGCGGCGAGCAGAGCGCCCGCCGCGGGGGCTGTCTGGATCCCGTAGCCGCCGAGTCCGGCGAGCCAGCAGAAGCCGGGCGCCTGCGGATCGGGGCCGATCACGGGGGTGTCGTCGCGCGCCGAGCTGCGCAGTCCGGCCCAGGCGCGGCGGACGTGACGGACCGGCAGGTCCACCACCGCCCGGAACCGGTCGATCGCCAGCGCCACGTCACGCTCGTCGGGCCGTACGTCACCGGGCGGGACGGGCGTGGCATCGGCGGGCGAGACCAGGAGCCCGCCGGACTCGGGGCGGGCGTAGAACGTGTCCGCCACGTCGGCGATCATCGGCCAGCGGGCGATGCCGGCCGCCGCCGTGCCCGGAGGGCCCCCGTTTCCGTGCGCCTCGCCTGCCGGAGCCCGATCCGTCGCGCCCGTGCCCGTCGGGACCCGATCCACCGGAGCCGGATCCGTCGGGACCCGATCCGCTCGAACCCGATCCGCCAGGATGCGATCCGTCGGGAGGGAGACGAGCGCCGCCGTGCGGCGGTACGCCACCAGGCCCTGGGCGCGGACACCGGCCGACTGCGCCACCTGGTCGGCCCAGGCGCCCGCCGCGTCCACCACGACCGGCGCGGAGAACTCCCCGGCCGACGTCGCCGCGTGCCACCGCCCCCCGCGCCGGGTCAGGGCGTGCACCCGCGCGCCGGTCACGATGGTCCCGCCGGTGGCCTTGAGACCCCGCAGAAAGCCCTGGAGGACGGCGTCCGTGTCGATGTCGCGGGCACCCGGCTTGTACAGCGCGCGGTCGAAGGCGCTCGGCCGCAGCGCCGGGCACAGGGCGAGCGCCTGCTCGCGGTCCATCTCGACCACGGGTTGCGGGGCGCCCGCGCCGGAGGCCTTCGCGGCGTCGAACTCCCGGCCGGTGCCCGGGGTCCCGAGGGCCAGGACACCGCGCGGTCGCAGCAACTCGGCGACGGGCGAGAATCCCGCTGGGGGAGTCTCGTAGAAGGCGCGGGAGGCCCTGGTCAACTCCCTCACGACGGCGTTCCCGTAGTACTCGGAGAAGAGCGCCGCCGACCGGCCGGTGGCATGCGTGCCCGGAGCGTTCTCCGCCTCCAGCAGCGTGACCCGGACGCCGGACCGGCCCAGGAAGTAGCCGGCCGAGGCACCAGCGACTCCTCCGCCGACGACCAGGACGTCCGGCTCCCGCACGGCGCTCACCGGCCCTTCCGGGGCAGGGTGAGGGCCGCCACGCACAGCGCCAGCAGGGTGAGGCCACCCGCCACGGCGAACCCCCGGGCGACCCCCGTGGACAGTCCCGCCGCCGTCCCGTCGGACGCGGCGGCACCGGACGACCACGCCACCGCGCCCAGCACGGCGAGACCGGTCGCACCGCCGATCTGGCGGGCCATGTTGACCAGTCCCGACGCCGCGCCCGAGTCCTCGTCGGCGACCTTCGCGAGCGCGGTCAGGGTCAGCGGCACGCCGGTCACGCCCAGACCCGCGTAGGTCAGCACGGTCGGCACGAGCATTCCGGTGGTGTAGCCGCCGGAGTCGCCGATCCTCGCCAGCCACAGGATCCCGGTGGTGGCCACCAGCAGACCGCTGCAGACCACCGCACGGGTGCCGAAGAGCGCGAGGAGCGGGGAGCCCGCCTTGGCCCCCAGGATGAGCAGACAGGTCAGCGGGAGGTAGACCAGCGCGGTGCGCAGCGGGCTGTAGTCCCAGACCTGTTGGAGGAAGAGGGTCAGGAAGAAGAAGATGCCGAACACGGCCGTGCTGATGAGCGCCGTCACGGCGTAGCTGCCCAGTCGGGTGCGGTCGGCGAACAGCCGCAGGGGGACCAGGGGTTGGGCGCTGCGCCGCTCGACGAGAACGAATACGGGCAGCAGGACGGCCGCCGCGCCGAGCGCCCCCAGCACCGCCGACGAGGACCAGTTGCCGCCGCCGGACGCGCCGTCGATCAGTCCGAAGCACAGCAGCAGAGCGGCCAGGGTGCCGGTGACCGCCCCGAGGACGTCGAACGCGCCGCGGGTGCGCGGGGTTTCGCGCAGCACCCCGGCGCCGACGGCGAGGATCGTCACGCCGAGCGGGACGTTCACGAACATCACCCAGCGCCAGGACAGGTGGACGGTGATGAGTCCGCCCGCCAGCAGTCCCACACCGCCGCCCGCCGTGGCCACCGCCGTGTACCAGCCGACGGCCCGGTTGCGCCCCGGGCCCTCGGGGAAGGTCACCGCGATCAGCGACAGGGCGGCGGGCGAGGCCGCGGCGGCGCCCACCCCCTGCGCGGTGCGGCAGACGGTCAGCAGCCATGCCTCGGTGGCGAATCCGCCGAGCAGCGAGGCGACGGTGAAGACCGCCACGCCGGTCATGAACACGCGCCGCCTGCCGAGGATGTCCCCCGCCCGGCCGCCCAGCATCAGCAGGCCGCCGAAGGCGATCGAGTACGAGGCCACGACCCACTCCAGGTCCGAGCCCTCCAGCCGCAACGACCTCTGGATGTCGGGCAGCGCCACGTTGACGATGGTCGCGTCCAGCAGGAACATCAGCTGCGCCGAGGAGATCACCGCGAGCGCGACCGACCGCCGCCTGCCGACGTGGCCCTCCTCGGGGAACTTCGAGGCGTCGGCGGCGGTCCGCGCGGACGCCGTCATCGGCGGGCGGCGTATTCGATCTCGAGACGTTCGCGCAGCGGGTGCCGCAGCACCTTGCCCAGTGAGTTCTTGGGCAGTTCCCAGACGAACTGCACCCGGTCGGGCCAGAGCACCTGCGCCATCCGCTCCTGCGCGAGATGGCCGTGCAGGGTCGCCAGGGTGGGCGGTTCGCCCTCCGGCACGACGACGGCGCAGACCAACTCGCCGCCGGGGATCCGCGGATCGGGACAGCCGACGAGCGCGACCTCCTTGACGGCCGGGTGCCGGGTCAGCACGGCCTCGACCTCCAGGGTGGAGACCTTCTGGCCACTGCCCCGGGTGATCTGGTCGACGCTGCGGCCGACGATACGGATGCCGCCCCGGCCGTCGTCACGGGCCAGGTCGCTGGTGTCGAACCAGCCGTCCTCGTCGAGGCACGCCTCGTAGACCTCGCGTCGGCCCAGGTAGCCGAGGCACTGGGAGGCCCCGCGCACCAGCAGCCGGCCGGAGTCGCCGCCGTCCTCGACGGCGATCCGCAGTTCCATCCACGGCTCGGCGCGGCCGTCGCTGTGGCCCGCCCAGCCCTCCGGGTCGTCGTCCCGGGTCACGGTGACGGCCCCGTTCTCGGTCATGCCCCACAGGGCGCGCACCGGGATGTCGAAGACCTCGCGGACCTGGGCGATCAACCCCGGGTCGATGGGGGCGGAGCCGGACACGATCTGTACGACGCTGGAAGTGTCGCGGGGCTCCTTGCGCTGGGCCTCCGACAGGTCCACGAGGTACGCCGGGGAGGCGTAGGCCCAGGTGACGCGGTGGGCGGCGACGATGTCGAGCAGCAGTTCCATGTCCCGGTTGGCCTCCTGCATCACACAGGTGCCGTGCAGGAGCAGCGGCATGTAGCAGGCGTAGGTCAGCCCGGCCATGTGCGTGGCGAAGTTGGGGATGGAGATGACGTCGTCCCGGGTGAGCCGGTGCGGCTCGGACACCGCGAGCACCGCCGCGTGCAGGGTGTTCTGGCTGTGCACGACACCCTTCATGCGGCCGGTGGTGCCGGAGGTGTAGAGCAGCAGGGCCGGATCGTCGGGGCCCGAACTCCGCGCCGTGTCGACGTGGTGCCGTTCCTCCCAGGGTGTGCGGACGAAGAATTCGTCGAAGTCGACCGCGCCGGTGGCGGCGGCGTCGCCCACCACGACCCGGTGGGCGAGGGTCGGGGGAGCGGCCTCGGCGAGCCGGGCGCCGTAGTCGATGTCGTTGAAGCGGTCGACGGTGACACAGATCCGTGCGGCACTCTCCTGGAGCACCTGGGCCAGTTCCCGCACGTCCAGCGCGGGGATCACCGGGCAGGCGACGGCCCCCACCCGGTGGCAGGCCAGGTACAGGGGGGTGAGGACCCAGCGGTTCGGGAGGTAGAGCGCGACCACGTCGCCGGTGCCGACGCCGAGTTCGGTGAGCGCGGCGGCGAACCGCTCCACCAGCTCGGCCAGTTCGGCGTATCTCACCTCCCGGGTGAGGTCCCGGCCCTCGTAGGCGATGACGGCGGGATGCTCCGGTCTGGTACGAACAGCTTCGGCCAAGTCGGCCAGAAACGTTTCCTCTCGCCACCAGCCTGCCGCCCGGTATTTCGCGGCCGTCTCCGGTCCGGGAATTACCAGCGTGTCCCATTTTCCCACTGAAGCGCCCCCGCTCTTCGTACTTCGAGATTGATACCTGCAGCAGGAATCCGATGGCAGAGCCTAGAGGATGAGGGAAGGCCGCGGTAGGCGGAACGGGGAAATCCGATTCTGTTTATCAAACACACGCCGTCATCACCGTTCGCGCAAGAGCGCGCAGTGTCCACGATTGCGGCGATCCGTGTTCAACGGGTCCCGGAGATAAAGCACTTGACAGACAGCGGCGGCGAGAGTGAGGCTGCGACGGCGTCCGCTCTGTCCACGGCAATGCGCGAGAGCACTGGAGGCACGGTGAAGATAGGCCTGCTCGGCTGGGACTATTCGGGAATCGATCCCGATGGCATAAGCCTGGTGGAGTACGGTCGGGAGCGCGGGCATGAAATGTCGTTCTTCACGCTCGAGGAGCTCGCCTATCGCCCCGGCCCGTCCGGTGTGACGCTCACCCTGGGAGGAGAGCCGGCGGAGGCCTTCGACGCCGTCATCAACCGCTCCAAGCTGTACGGGGACGACTGGCAGGACCGTGTCGAGCGGCTGACGATGCTCAGCAACGTCCCCGGGCTGCGGCTCTTCGACCCGGCGGACGTGTGGGTGACGGGATACAGCAAGTTCCTGATGGCCCAACGGCTGGCGGCGGCCGGTGTGCCCGTACCGCCCACCCGCTCGGCGACCTCCCTCGCGGACGTCGAGGCGGCCTGCGAGGAGTGGGGCGCGGTCATCCTCAAGCCCTCCTTCGGCTACCGCGGCACGGACGTGGAGCGCGTCGCCGACTTCGCGGCCGAGAAGGCCGTCGCCGAGGAACTGCTCTCCCGCTATCCGACCCTGGTCTGCCAGCGCTTCTACCCGACGTCGGGCGGCGAGTACCGCATCACGGTCGCGGGGGAGGCCACCCCGATCAACATGCTCAAGCTGCCGGCACCGGGCTCCTGGCGCTGCAAGACCATGGAGGGCGCCTCCTTCGAGCGGTTCGAGGCCCCGGACGACCTCGTCGACCTGTCGCTGCGCGCCACCCGGGCCATGGGCATCACCCTGGCCGGCCTGGACGTCCTGCCCGCCCCGGACGGCTATGTCGTCCTGGAGGTCAATCCGGTCCCGGGCTACCTCTCCATGCTGGGCAGGGAACAGCACCGCCAGGTGCTCGGCGGTGTCTTCGACTGGGTCGAGGCGAAGACCTCCGCCTGACTCCCGGCCCGCGCCGCTCCCGGGGACGCCTCTTCCGCTCTGCCACCCCCTGCCCCTCGACTCCGTACCCGCCAGCACTCAGGAGAGCCATGCGCTACACCACCTTCGGCCGGAACACCGGGCTGCGCGTGTCGGAGTTCGCCCTCGGTACGGCCAACTTCGGTGCGGGCGTCGGCGCGCACCCCGAGGCGGCCGGGCTGATGTGGGCCCGACGGGGCGACGGCGCCGGACGGGAGGACGCGCGCAAGATCTTCGACCGGTTCGCCGAGGCCGGCGGCACCCTCGTCGACACCGCCGACTGCTACCAGTTCGGCGAGTCGGAGAAGCTGCTGGGCGAGTTCCTCGCCGCCGACCGCGACCACTTCGTCCTGTCGTCGAAGTACACCAACAGTGACTCCGTCCGTCCGGGCGTCTCCGACACCGGCAACAGCCGCAAGAACATGATCCGTTCGGTCGAGTCCAGCCTGCGGCGCCTGCGAACCGACCACATCGACCTGTACTGGGCCCACTTCCCCGACACGCTCACACCGACTGAGGAGATCCTCACCGCCGTCGACCAGCTCGTGCGCAGCGGCAAGATCCTCTACGCCGGTCTCTCCAACTTCCCCGCTTGGCGCGTCTCCCGCGCCGTGACGATCGCGGAACTGCGCGGCTGGGCCCCCGTCATCGGCATCCAGACCGAGTACAACCTGGTCAACCGCACCGGCGAGCGCGAACTGCTGCCCATGGCCGAGGCGCTCGGTCTCGGCGCGGCCCTGTGGTCACCCCTGGGCGGCGGCCTCCTCACCGGCAAGTACCGGCGCACGGCGGCCGGCTGGGTGAGCGACCAGAACCGCCGTCACCCCCGCAACGACACCGACCGGATCGAGGCGGTCGTGAACACCGTCCTCGCCGTGGGCGAGGAGACAGGACTCTCCGCGCCCCAGGTGGCGCTGGCCTGGCTGCGCGACCGTGCGGCACGGTCGACCACCGCGTTCGTGCCGGTGATCGGCCCGCGAGACGTGAACCAGCTGGAGGAGTACCTCAGGTCGCTCGACGTCACGCTCACGGACGAGCACCTGGTCCGGCTGGACACCGTGAGCGCCGTGGAGCTGGGCAGCCCGCACGAGATCGGCCGTCTCGTGCGGGACTCCCTGATCGGCGGGGACCCCGACCGGATGGGCACACCGATCGTGCCCGTGGCTTGAACTCCGGTCGCCCCGCCGGGCTCGGGCCACGGGGGCGACCGGGGCTCAGTCCGGCGACCGGAGTTCAGTCCGGCCACGCCGGCCGGTGGTGGACGGTTCCCGGTTCCAGGAACGGCGCCGTGTAGAGCTCGGCCTCCGCCGGTTCCATCGGCTTCTCGCTGATCAGGTGTGCCGCGAGGCGCCGCCCGGCGTACCCGAGGACGAGCGTCGGATCGCTGAGTGCCGTCAGCCGCAGGACGAGATCGGCCTCGTCGGAGGCCTGGGGGTCGGCGCACTCGTGCGAGGGGACCGCGCGGAATCCCAGAGCGGTCTTGAAACGGAGCAGCCCCGGCTGTGTCAGATGCCCCATGAGATTCGGCTCGTTGCCCAGCGTCGCCCGCCCGTAGCCCCTGGCGCGCGCCGCCCTCAGCACGGAGAAGTAGAGGACGCGGGGCAGGCTGGAGCGCCGGTACGCCGCGCTCACCGCGGAGAACCGGAGCACCAGCGTGTCCACCGCCGGGCATTCGAGGGCCAGACAGCCGCCGACCAGCTCCTCCCCGTCGTACGCGAAGACCCCGAAGAACTTCCGCGGCCCGTGCAGGACGGCGTCCCGGTGGTCGAGCGCGAACGGGACGCCGAACCGCATGTCGGCCACGCGCTCCTGGTAGAGCGCGAGGAACCGGTCGAGCGTGGCCGGTGTCACCGGGTCCTCGACCCTCTCGCGCACACCGGCCGCGACCGCCTGGCGCTGGGCGCGCCGGACAGTCTGGCGTGACGAGCGGTCGAGACCCGCGAGGAAGGCGTCCTCGTCCGCGCACAGCTCGGCCACCCAGGTGAGCAGGGACGGTTTGCGGATGAACCCCCGGCGCGTGAGGTCGTCCCAGGTCTCGGCCGGTGGGTTGGGCAGCCGGACGACGTCGATGGGCTGATCCGTCCTGGTCCAGGGTTCCTCGGCCAGTTCCGAGGGTTTGATCAGGGCGAGCGCCAGGCCGTAGCGGTCCACGATCTCCATGCGCCGGGCGGGTCAGGCACCCGTGGCCACGGAGTCCGTGACGCCGGGGGACCCGGCGGACGCCGACGCGGTGTCGGTCAGACAGTCGGCGAAGCACGCGAGGGCCCGGGACCAGTTCTCGGAGTACTCCCTGACCAGCGTGAGGAACTCGGCGGCCTGCGCCGTGTCCGTGACCACCCAGGTCATGCCGGTCTCGTCGTCGCTGACCTGTGCCGCGTGCACCGTCTCCGCCTTGATGTGGGAATCGATCCAGGCGAACTGCTCGGTCTCGTCGAAGACCCGCTTCCCGTCCACCCAGACCTTCGCGTACAGCCGGCGGAAGGCCACGGCGATGTCCAGCGCTATGGTCTCCACCACCCGCAGTTGGATCGCCGCCCCGAGCGGGGAGCGTGCGAGCCGGTCCATGTTGGCCAGCAACTCACTGATTCCGTCCGGCAGTTGGGACGCCGCCCGCAGCTCGTCCGCGCCCAGCCTGGCCGCCAGCGGGGCGACGATGGTGTCGTCCCACCACACGTAGTGGATGCCTGCCGGACCCTGCGGGGCCACGGCCCGGAACTCCGGCGCGGCGTTGTCCAGGTCGTCGCCGATCACCCGGTAGACGGTCTGGAAGGCGCCGAGGATGTCGTGCGTCGGCGCGTCCTGCGCCGAGAAGACCCGGGCCATCTCGCCCATGCCGGCGATGGTGCTGAACATGAAGCTCTTCGTCATCGACCGCCACCAGACGCCCAGGGTGAGCGCGGCGCGCGGGGAGACGGATTCGGCGGCGCGCGCGTTCCCGAAGAACGCGTGGTCCGCCCGTCGCAGTCCGGCTCGGTCGATTTCCTGGTCCACCCGCTCGTCGAGTTCGGTCCGGTCGGCGAGGGAGAACTCGGTTGCAGCAGTCACGATCGCTCCAGAGAAGTGTGAGGACGACGAGGTTCGCTGAACAGGCCGATGTGCGGCCGAGGTCATACGCCGAGTCGCTCTTTCACATCGGCGAAGAACGGGATGTAGCGGTAGTCGCGGGCCACCGGGTCGTAATCCGTGTAGCGGTTGGTGAATTCCAGCAGGCGCCGGCGGACCGCTTCGACGGGTTCCTCGTGGATCCTGCGCTCGATGTCCTGGATCGCGCCGAGGAAGCGGGCCAGCACGAGGGGGATGTCGGGACTCAGCTCGATCCTGCCGCCGGCCACCCGGACGCCGTCGTGCTCGCTGAGGTACCCGAAGAGCAACTGGGAGGCCACGGCGTCGTAGTTGGGCCGCGGGATGCCTTCGACGGCGTAGCGCAGCAGGCGTTCGGCGAGGATGTACTCGTAGGCGGTCCGCGCCTGCTCGGTCGGCAGGGCGGGGTCGTTCAGCAGGACCAGCATGGCGGAGACGTCCACGCGCAGCTCTTCGAGTCCCGCGAGGGGCTTGTACTTCTTCGCCGACAGGAACGCGGGGATCGGCATGTCGCCCTGCCGGTGGTGGTATTCGTGCAGCCGCACCCACCACGACGAGGCCTGTTCCACCTGTTTGTCCGTCGCTCCCTGGATGAGCGGGAAACTCCCCGCCGCCATCACCGCGTCGATCATTTTCCGGGTGGTGCGGTTGTGCCGCTCGACGAACTTGTCGATGAAGTAGAAGATGAGGTCGTCCGGGTCCTGGATCCCGTCGAAGTGGTTCTCGGGGAAGAGCGCCACCACCACGCGCGAACGGAATCCGTCGGACTGCCCGGTGACGGTGACCGGAGCGGTGGGACTGGCGTACCGCTCCGCCAGGTGCGGATCGGTCGGCAGCATCTCGTACGTGAGGTAGTCGAGGGACAGCGACGGAAAATACGAGGCGTCGAACAACGAGAAGATGTGGTTGTCCCGACGGCTGTTGATGTGTTCCTTCGTGGCCCGCAGTCTGGAACCGGGAGCGAACGTACGCAGATCCTCCAGAAAGGCCTGGACTACCGGCTGCCGCCGTAGATGAGTGGATCCTTCGAGTCGACGGGCCAACTCCTTCTGGGTGCCCGCCTCACGGAACGAGGAGCGACTGCCGAACTCCCCCCGTAATTCATTGACTTCCGCGAACACCGAGCCCATGTCGATGTCGATCAACAAATGCTCCTCCCCGTCAACTCCGGTGCACGCTACCACGCCCGGATGTTCGAATCTTTGCGTTTTCGGAATGGCCGCAATCGGTCCCGCAATTCAGCGGGAGCCGTGCCGTGGAGCGGCCGAGAGAGTGGCGCGCAGAACCGCGTACGGCGGGTCGGTGATGAGGTAGAAGTGATCGCCCGGGACCCGGACCTCCCGCACGGGCGACGTGCTGAGCGCGCTCCACGGGCGGCGGTCCGCGTCGTCGTCCCGGTCGCCGACGAGGGTGGTGACCGGACATGTGAGCAACGGCTCGGGAGGCATCACGTAGTCGTGGAACATACGGCCGTCGGCGATCAGGTAGGGCAGGACCACCTCCTGGAAGATCGGGTCGGCCGCCATCTCCGCGTCGGTGCCGCCCATCCTGACCAGATCGTCGAGCAGTCGGTCCGGGTCCTCCTCGGCGACGAGCCCGGTGGGCAGCGGAGCGTCGAGCGACCCCGAAGCGAAGAGGTGCTCGATGCGGATGTTCCGGCGTTGCAGCGCGCGTGCGGTCTCCAGGGCTATGGGCGCGCCCAGGCTGTGCCCGAAGAACGCGAGCGGGCGGTCGGCGAGCGGTACGAGCGCGTCGGCGATGTCTCCGGCGAGCCGTAGGAGGTCGTTTGGAGGCTCCTCGTCGAACCGGTCGGCGCGCCCCGGGTACTGGACGGCGTGCACCTCCACCTCGGACAGCGCCCCGCCCCAGTCGCGGTAGAACGATGCCGACCCGCCGGCGTGCGGGAAGCACACCAGACGGATCCGTGCTTCCGGCCGCGCGGTGTCGCATGTCAGCCAGCGAGAGCCACCCCCGGTCACCGGCTGACCCCCTTCCGGGCGCGCTGCTGCCGCAGCCTGGCGGTACGGGCCCGGCGGGCGGCCTCGGCCGAGGAGCCGGCCGGCGCGTCCTTCCCCTGCTCGCGGCCGGCGCGGATGAGCGCGACCTGTGCCGTCACGGTGGTCTCCTGGAACAGGGCGACGATCGACGGCCGCAGTCCGCAGTGCTGCTCCAGCGCGTCCTGGAGCTTGAACATGGCCAGCGAATGACCGCCGAGATCGAAGAAGTTGACGTCCGGGGGCACCGTGGGCCTGCCGAGCACCTCCGCCCACGCGGCGGTGACCTGGGCGGTGAGCGGGTCGTCGGTGAGGTGCGCGGCCGGAGCCGGGCCGGTGGGCGACTCGGCGGTGGGCGGCTCGATGGCGGGCGGCTCCGAGGCGAGCGTTCGCAGCAGCACGCGGTCGAGCTTGCCGTTGCGGTTGCGCGGCAGCTCCGGCAGTACCCGCAGCTCACCGGGGACCATCACGGAGGGCAACTCCGCCGCGAGGGCGCGCCGCAGCGCGACCGGGTCCACGCCCTCCTGCGAGGCGACGAAGCCGACCAGGCCCGCGCCTTCCGCGTCGGGCAGCACGACCGCCTCCTCGATGCCGTCCAGCCTGTGGAGCGCCGACTCGACCGCGCCGGGCTCCACCCGGTGTCCCCGGACCTTGAGCTGGTCGTCCTTGCGGCCGACGAAGTCCAGCCCGTGGTCGGAGTTCCGGCGCACGATGTCACCCGTGCGGTACATGCGCGCGCCCGGCTCGTCGGCGAAGGGGTCGTCGAGGAAGACCGCCGCCGTGGCCTCGGGCCTGTCGAAATAACCACGGGCCACCCCCGGCCCGCCGATGAACAACTCGCCTTCCGCGCCCGGGTCCACGGGCCGGAGCTCGTCGTCGAGCACATGGAGCCTGGCTCCGGGGATCGGTCCGCCGATGTCGACCGGCGCGACGCCGGTGAAGCGGCGGAACGTGGCCCACACGGTCGTCTCCGTCGGGCCGTACTCGTTGACGAGGTCCACCCCGTGGGGACGGACCGCGAAGTGCCGGTCGACCAGTGGCTGCGGCAGGGCCTCGCCCGCAACGATCACCCGCCGAAGGGACGCCAGCCGGCCCGGATCGGTGCGCCGGGCGGCGTCGAGCAACAGCCCGTACAGCGCGGGCACGCACAGGAGGCGGTCCACCCGGTGACGGCCGACGAGGGAGACGAGTCGCTCGGGGTCGCGCAGTTCCTCCTCGGTCGCGACAACAAGGCAGCCGCCCGCCTGGAGCGTCCCCCATATCCCGGCGACCGACGAATCGAAGGCCAGCGGTGAGACCAGGAGGAAGGTCGGGCTGCCCGGATGAACCATGAGCCGCGCCCGGGTCGAGGCGGCGAGGTTCCGGTGCTCCACGACGACGCCCTTGGGCTCACCCGTGCTGCCCGAGGTGTAGATGAGATAGGCCGGGTCCCTCGGACCGACCTCGGCGGCGAAGGCGGCTGGGTCCCCTCCGGGCTCCGGGTCGGGGACGTCCGGGACGGTGATGACGGGAACGGGGGAGACGGTGGTCGTCCGCAGCTCCGTGCGTGCCGTGGCCACGACGGCCTTCACCCGGGCGTCGTCGAGGATCGTGGCGAGACGGGTGTCCGGCTGCGCCGGGTCGACCGGCACGTAGGCGGCTCCCGCGCCGAGCACGCCGAGCACGGACGCGATCATCGTCACCGAGGGCTCGGCGACGAGGGCGACCCGGTCGCCGGAGCCCACCCCGGCAGCGGCCAGTCGGTGGGACAACTGTCGCGACCAGGCGACCAGTTCGCCGTACGTGACCTCGATGTCACCGCAGCGCACGGCGACCTCAGTCGGCCGGTCGGCGGCCACCTTGGCAACCGCCTCGTGCGCGGGAGCGAACGGGACGTCCGGCAGTGGTTCGCCGATTTCTTTCCTGTGGTGCGATGACGACAACTGAGAAACTCCCCCGTGCAATAAGCGGAATTTGGTGATCCGTGTTACGGAGCCGTCGAATTGTGTTCGGCCGCCCGTGGTTGGGAATGCGTTCAGCGGGTGGATTCGTCCTGGATTCGGTGAACCACCGCGATATGACCGTCCAGTGTTCTTCGGGCCAGCATCTCGCGTACGGGGACACGGATCTCGAACTCCGTGTTCACCCTCCGGATGAGCCGGGTGATCAGCAGGGAGTCACCGCCCTCCTTGAAGAAGTCGGCGTCCGCCGGGAAATCGTCCCGGCCGAGCAGTTCCGCCCAGATCCGGGTCACTCCCTCGGTCGCGTCGACGGGCGCCGGGTGCTCATCGGCCGGTGGCTCCTGTGTCGCGGTCGATGATTGCGGCCTCGTGCCAGGAAGTGGCTCCTCGACCGAGGCGAGTGCCTCCGGGGCCACCGTGCGCGGGCCCCGGAAGGGATAGCCGGGCAGCCGGGCCCTGCGGCCCGTGCCGGTCAGCCCGTCCACCGCGACCGGCCGGCCCAGTGCCCACAGCGCGCCCACACCGGCGAGTACCGTCGACGCCGGTGTGTCCCTGGCCCGGTCCAGGGCGACCACGGGGAGTCCGGCGGCCTCGGCCGACGGCGACAGGGGGCGTCCCGGACCGATCTCCACGGCCACGGCGTCCGGGATGTGCTCGGCCAGCGCGTCGAGGGCCGCGCCGAACAGCACGGGCCGTCCGACCTGCGTGACGAACGTGTCGGACGGCAGGACCGTACCGGCCGCGACGACCCGGCCCGACTCGTTGAGCGCGATCGGAAGGGCGGACGGTCGCAGTGCGATCCGCGACATCGCCCGGCTGAGCGCGGGCAACGCGGGCTCGATCAGACGGGAGTGGCCGGCGTGGGAGTAGCGCAGACGCCGTACGAAGCAGGTGTCGCCGATCCGTCGCAGATACTCGTCGACCTGCTCGGCCGGGCCTCCCAGTACACAGGAGTCCGGTCCGTTGACCGCGGCCACGTCGAGGCCGAGGCCCCACTCCTCGGCGAGCGCGAGGGCCTGCTTCACGTCCGCCCCGATGGCCACCATCGCGCCCTCGGGGCAGTCCTGCATGGCCCGGCCCCGCTCGGTGATGAACGCGGCCGCGTCCTCCAGCCCGAGGACGCCGGCGACCGCGGCGGCGGTGATCTCGCCGGAACTGTGGCCGCACACCGCGGCGGGCCGGACCCCCAGCTCCCCGAGCGCGGTCGCCACCGCGTGGCCGACGGCGAAGAGGGCCGGCTGTGCCAGCGCGGGCCGGTTCAGCTCGTCGGCGGGGAAGTCCGGGTCGCGGACGGCCTGCCGGATCCTCGCGGCCAGCGGGGAGGCGAAAGCGTCGAGGCACCGGTCGAGCGCCGGGCCGAAACCGGGGAGGGCGGTGAAGGGCGCGGCCATTCCCGGGCGTTGGGTACCGCCACCGGGAAAGAGGAGGATCACCGGGGCGGGGCCGCCGGGCATGGGCGCGGTGCCCCGGAAGGTCCCGGTCCGGGTGGCGAGGCGCTCGGCGACCTCGGCACTCGTGCGACCCGTGACGGCCAGCCGCTCGCCCAGGGCCGGGCGCCCGTTGACCAGGGTGCCGCAGACCTCACCGAGATCCGGATCGTGCTTTCGGAGATGAACGGCCAGCCCGTCCACCATCCGGTCGAGCGCCTCGGAATCACCCGCCGACAACAAAACGAGCCGCTCACGCGGTTCCCGCGGTCCCGGTGCGGGGGAGGGGACGGCCGGCCGGGGCGGCGTCCGGGCCGCCTCGGAAGCGGAGGTTCCGTGTGACCCGAGGGCCTGCGCAGGGGCCGCCGCGAGGACCTTCGTGCGGGCCCACTCGTGGGAGACCACGATCCTGGGACCGGCTGTTCCGCGCGCGGCCGCCGCGTCGGGGCCGCCTGGCACCGGCGTCAGCCCGGCTCCCTCGGCGGCCGACTCGCGCGGGGTGCCGGTCCCCCGGGCGGTCGGCTCGCGCGGCGGTGCTTGTTCGATCACGACATGGGCGTTGGTGCCGCCGATGCCGAACGCGCTCACCCCGGCGCGTCGCGGGCCCTCGCCGGGCCACGGGACGGCCTCCGTGGGGATGTACAGGGCGCAGCCCTCGGTCTCCAGCAGGGGGTTGGCCTCGGTGAACCCCGCGACGGGCGGAATCACGCCGCTGCGTACCACGAGCAGGGCCCTGATCAGCGCGGCGACTCCCGCGGCGGCGTCGAGGTGGCCGACGCTCGCCTTCAGCGCGCCCACCGCCACGCTGCCCGGCCGGGCCCCGCCCTCGCGCAGCGCGGCGTCGGCCGCCGTCCACTCGATCGGGTCCCCGATCCGGGTGCCCGTGGCATGGGCCTCCAGGAAGCCGATGGAGCCGCCGTCGACCTCGGCCGTGTCCAGTGCCGCGCCGATCACCCGCCGCTGCCCCGCAGAGGAGGGCGCGTAGTAACCGGCCTTCGCGTGACCGTCGTTGTTGATCGCGCTGCCCAGGATGACACCGTACGGTTCGGGGTCGTCGTCGGTGACGTCCGACAGCCGGCGCAGCACCACCGCGCCCGCGCCCGACCCGGCGATCACCCCGTCCGCGTACCGGTCGAACGGACGGCAGACCCCCGTCGCGGACAGCACACCCCCCGGCTGGTGCAGATGGCCCGCCTGGGGGTAGCCGAACCCGGCCCCCACCACCAGGGCCTGGTCGCAGTCCCCGCCGAGCAGCGCCTGCACCGCCAGGTGCACGGCCACGAGGGAGGAGGAGCACGCCGTCTGCACGGCGAAGGCAGGCCCGGTCAGGCCGAGCCGGTAGGCCACGCGGCTGGCCATGAAGTCCGGCTCGGTTCCATGGATCACGTCGTCCAGCAGGCCGGGATCGAGATGGCCGCCACGGACCATCGCGCGCATGTAGCCGCTGCCGGTCATCGACGCGTAGACGCTGGTCACCAGGGTGTCGTCGCGGGGCGGAACCCCGGCGTCCGCGAGGGCGTTGTGCGCGATCTCCAGCATCCAGCGATGCTGGGGGTCCATCAGCTCCGCCTCACGACCGCGGATCCGGAAGAAGTCGTGGTCGAAGCGGTCCCAGTCGTCGAGATGGCCGCGTACGGGCACATAGTCCGGGTCGGAGGCCAACGCGGCTGGTACGCCGGCCGCGAGCAACTCCTCGCGCGCGTATGTCCGGCTGTGCACAAGGCCCCGGAGTTGTGCGTCCCACCACTCGTCCATTTCCCGGGGACCCGGTAACCGTGCCGCCATACCGATGACCGCGACGTCCAGGGAACGATCCCGACTCGTCACAACGTCCCCCATCATGCCGTTGGAAATCGGATATTCCATCAGATGCTGCGTCGATGCCGTGTCGCCTCGTGATCATATTCATGATGCAGGCAGACTCAACCCTATTTTGGGAAAAGGAGGTTGGCAGGAAACGATCAGACATGGCAACGTCGGACGCCGCTGATTGCGAAGGGGGTCGACGAGTTGCAGTCGAGGGAATCGCCGGGGGAAGGACTGCACGACGTCTTCGCCGCGTGGGCGGCCGCACAGCCGCGCCGCACGGCGCTCATTGCGGGAAACGCCCAGGTCTCCTACGGGGAGTTGGATGCCCGTGCCGAGCGATGGGCCGACCGGCTCGCCGCCGCCGGTGTCACGCCGGGGCATCTCGTGCCGATCCTGATGCCGCGCTCCGTGGACCTGGTCGTCGCCCTGCTCGCCGTCCTCAAATGCGGCGCCGCCTACGCGTTGCTCGATCCCGACTGGCCGGCCACCCGTCTCGACGCCGTGGTCGACCGGCTCCGCCCGCCCCTCGTGGTCGCCCGACCGGGCACGGCGGCGCGGTTCGTCTCAGCACCGGTGTGGTCCCCGTCCGACGACAGCCCGGGGCAGAGCCACGCCCGACGCGCCGCCGTGACGGTGCGGGACAGCGACGCGTGCTGTGTGTTCTTCACGTCCGGCACCACGGGACGGCCCAAGGCTGTGGTGAGTCCGCACCGGGCCACGGCGCGGCTCTTCCGGCCCGGCACCTTCGCCCGCTTCGACCGGGACACGGTCGTCCCCCTCGCGGCGGCACCACCATGGGACGCGTTCTCCCTCGAACTGTGGGCCGCGCTCCACAACGGCGGCGCCTGCGTCCTGATCGACGAGCCGTTCCTGACGGCCGAGACCCTACGGGCGCTGGTCACCGACCACGGAGTGAACACGGTGTGGCTGACCAGCAGCCTGTTCAACCTGATCGTCGACGAGGACCTCTCCGCGCTGCGCGGTCTGTCCCAGCTGATGATCGGCGGTGAACGCCTGTCCGCCCGCCACGTCGGCCGCTTCCTCGACCGGTTCCCCGGCACGGCCCTCGTCAACGGCTACGGCCCGGTCGAGAGCACGGTGTTCACCACCACCCACCGCGTCACCGTCGCGGACACCGCCCGCCCGGGCGGCATCCCGCTCGGCCGGCCGGTGCCCGGCACCTCCGTCTTCGTCCTCCGGGGCGACCGGCCCTGCGCTCCCGGGGAGCCCGGGGAGATCTGCGTCGCGGGCGACGGCCTGGCCCACGGCTACCTCGGTGAACCGGCCCTCACCGCCGAGAAGTTCACGGACGTCGACATCCTCGGTGAACGGGTCCGGCTGTACCGCACCGGAGACCTGGGAGTCCTCGACGAGAACGGGATCATGGAGTTCCGCGGGCGGCTCGACCGGCAGGTCAAGGTCCGGGGCAACCGCGTCGAACCGAGCGAGGTGGAGCGGCAGATCGTCGACCTGGTCCCTTCCGTCGCCGACTGCCGGGTGGTCCCCCGCTGGAACGAACTCGACGGCGCCTTCGACCTGGTCGCCTTCTGCGTACCGCACCTGCCCGCCGACGCACCGCCGGAAGCCCCGACAGGCGTAGGCGCGGAAGGGCCTACGGGCACACATCCCGACGTCTCCGAGAACGCGCCGACGCACGCCCTCGCGGAAGTGACCGCCCACGTCCCCACGGAAGTGACCGCACACGTCCCCACGGAAGTGTCGGCGGTGCTCGCCCGGCATCTGCCCGCGCACCAACGTCCCGCCGCCGTCGCCGTCGTGGACGCCTTCCCCTTGACCGGCACCGGCAAGCTGGACGACAAGGCCCTGCTCGCGAGCCTGCCCGACGCGCCGGACGAAACTCACCACGGCCCCGTCGACGACCCGCTCGTCCGCCTCGTGTGCCAGGCGTTCGCCGCGGTACTGGGCCGACGGTCCGTACGACCGCACACCCCGTTCTTCGAGCTCGGCGGCTCCTCGCTCCAGGCCGCCCGCGCCTGCACCCGGATCGGAAGACACACGGGTCGCCCGGTTCCCCTGTCGAGCCTGTACGAGAACCCGTCGGCCGAACGCCTCGGCACCTGGCTGCGGTCGACGCCGGCCCCGCCCCCGTCGCGCCGCCGCACGGTGACATCCCGCCAACCCCCATGGAACTGGTCTTCCTCACCCGCCATCTGACGGCGCCCCAGGACCTGTCCCAGTACTGCCTGATGACGTGGCACCTCGACGACCGGCTCGACCCGGAGGCCCTGGAGGCGGCCGTCGCCGCCGTCCACGCGCGGCACCAGAGCCTGCGCACCGCCTTCCGCGTGGACCCCCGGCCGCGTGCCGAGGTCACCGACGTCCCCGCCCCGCCCCTGGAACTGCTGGACGCCCGGCCGACCCTCGACGAGGCGGTCGTCGCGCTGCGGGCGCTCTTCGCGGAGCCCCTCGAACCGCGGGACGCCGATCTGTGGCGCACCGCGCTGGTCCCGGTGACCGACCGCGGCGGCTGGCTCTTCGGGGTCCTGGTCCACCACATCGTCTTCGACGGACGGTCGGAGTCCGTCCTGGCACGCGACCTGTCGGACGCCTACGCCGGACGAGAGCCGGGCCCCGTCCCGCCCACCCTGGCCGAACGGACGGCACTGACGGCGGCGGCCACCGCTGTGACCGACCCGGCGGCGCGTACGGCTCGGGCACGGCAGGAGTTCCGGGACGTGCCCGAGCTCCGCTGGCCCGAACCGCCCGGCCCCGGCGAGAGCGGCACGCGCCACCTCGACAGGTCCGTACCCGGCCCCCTCGCGGCAGGTCTCGACGTGCGGGGTACGGCGCTCGGAGCGAGCAGGTTCGTGGTGCTGCTGTCGGCCTGGGCCGACACGCTGGCCGAGATCTGCGGGCAGCGGGACTTCGCGGTGGGCGTCCCCGTCGCCGAACGCACCCTCCCCGAGCTGGACCGCGCTGTCGGCTGCCTGATCGACGTGGTGCCGGTGCGCCTGCGCGGCGCGGCCGCGGCCGGCGGCGACGACGGCATACGGGAGACCGGCCGGCTGGTCCACCAGGCCTTCGGCCGGGGCGTCGTCCCCTTCACGGCCGTCGCCGAGAGCGCCACGACGACCGCGGGGCGACCGCCGGTGTTCCAGACTCTCTTCGCTCTCCAGGACAACCCGCCACCCCGACTCGACCTCCCCGGCGTCGTCTCCACGCATCTGCGCCAGCCGTACCCGGCCCTTCCGCTGGAGCTGCACCTGGAGGTGTGGCCGGACGAGGACGGCGCCCTCGACATGGTCCTGTCCCACCGACGCGAAGCCGTCGCCGACGTCACCGCCCGGAAACTGCTCGACGGCTTCCACGACCGTCTGACCTGCATCGCGGCCGGAGCCCTCTGATGACCGTGGTGACCTGCGACCCCGCCGGTGTCGTCGACCCGGAGCTGCACGCCTCCGGCGAGGTGCACGAGGTGTGGCGTCGGATGAGACGGCACACACCGGTCCACTGGCACGAGCCGGGCGACCTGCCGGGCTTCTGGTCGCTCACCCGGTACGCGGACATCCGGGACGTGTACCAGAACCCGGCCGTCTTCAGCTCCGCCCGGGGCGTCCTGCTACGGCCGACCGAGCTGGGGGAGGACCCCGGCAGCGGCCTCACCATGGCCCTCACCGACCCGCCCCGGCACCGCGCCCTGCGCGGGCAGCTGGCCGACCGCTTCAGTGAGCGGTGCGCCCGCTCACTGGCGGACGAGCTGCGCGCCGAGATCCGTTCGGTGGTGACGCGCGCCGTCGAGTCGGGCACCTGTGACGTCGTCGACGACATCGGCGCCCGGCTCTCCGGCCTCAACATCGGCAGACTCCTCGGCGTGCCGCCGCAGGACCGGGAGCGGTTGCTGACCTGGACCACGGAGGCGTTCGCATCCGGCAGGCCGCTCACCAGCCACCTCCCCCTCATGCAGTACTTCATCGATCTGATGTACGCGCGGATGGAGGAGCCCGCCGACGACGCCATGAGCAGGTTCGTCACCGAGGAGGTGCAGGGCGAGCTGTCGACCGAGACCGAGATCCTGCTGGGTGTCGAGAACCTCGTCGGAGCGTCGGAGAACGCCGGTCTGTCGATGGCCGCCGGGATCCTCGCCCTCGCCGCGCATCCACGGCAGTGGGAACGGCTGGTGCGGGAGAGGGACGACGAACTCGTCAGGACCGCCGCGGAGGAGGTGCTGCGATGGACCAGCAGCGCCACGCACAGCATGCGGACGGCCACGGTGGACACGGTCCTCGGGGGCCGGCGGATCGCCGCCGGCGACCGTGTCGTGCTCTGGATCCCGTCCGCCAACCGGGACGAGTCGGTGTTCCCGGACGCGGACCGTTTCGACCTCGGCAGGCAGCCCAACCGTCATCTGGCTCTGGGCACGGGCGAACACGTCTGCATCGGCAGCACCATGGCGCGCCATCAGACCCGGATGCTCCTGGAGACGCTCGTGGAGCGGGTCGCCGTCGTCGAACTCGTCGGGGACGCGGAGCCGCTGCGTTCGATCACGGTCAACGGCCCCGCTCACGCCACCGTGCGCCTGATCGCCCGCTGAGGTCACACGGGCCCGGCCGCCGGCGCGTTCTCCGCGGGGCCGGGCTCCGTCCGGCGGGCGCGCTGCCGGTGTTCCGCCCAGCGGACGGCGAACGGCGCGGCCAGGCCGGTCAGGGCGAACAGGACCCCGACGACGTACCACCCGGGGCGGCCCCAGGTGATGCAGAGCGAGATGATCAGGGCCGGTCCGAGGGCGTCGGCCAGCCCCGCGCCCAGGCCGAACACTCCCAGGTACTGCCCCGTGGCGTGTCGCGGGGCGAGGGCGAAGGACACCTCGAAGCCCGCGGCGGAGTACCACAGTTCGCCGATCGTGTGGATCACCGCGGCCGTGAGGAGCAGGGCCGCGGCGGCCCACGCCGGTAGGCCCGCCGCCAGCGAGATCAGCGAGCAGGACACGAGGAAGGCCACGCCGGCCCTGCGGTAGGCGTCGCCGCCGGCGGCGGGGGAGACGACGCTGCGGCTGGCCTGCACCTGGAACGCGATGACGATGACGGTGCTGGTGAGGATGGTGCCCGAGATCAGCCAGTGCGGCGCCGTGGTGGCGCCGACCAGCCAGAGCGGGATGCCCACGGTGAGCACCTTGAACTGCACGGCCATCACGCCGTCCAGGGCGGTGAGCAGCAGATAGGGGCGATCGCGCAGCGCGGTCCAGCGGGGCCCGTCGACGGCGGGCAGCGGCGCGACCGGCGGGAGGAGGACCAGGACCGCCGCCGAGAACACGAACGCGACCGCGTTGCCGACGACCATCAACTGGTAGGCGGTGAGCGTACCCACCTGCACCACCCAACCCGCCAGCACGGCGCCGAGGGAGATGCCGAGGTTGGTCACCGCGCGCAGATAGGCACGGAACTCCTGCGGCCGGTCCCCTCCGTAGTGCCTGATGAGCGGGGAGCGGGCGGCCGTCCCCGCCGTCTTCGCCCCCGCCGCCGCGCAGACCGCGAGCACGAACGGCCAGAAGCTGTCCGCCAGTACGAAACCGGCCGTGGCCGCGGCCTGCACCGTGAGGGTGACCGCGAACACGCCGCGCGCCCCGAACCGGTCCGCCAGATGACCGACCGTGACGCCCAGGGCCAGCGCGACCAGACCCGCCAGCCCGAGACCGAGCCCCACCTGGTCCGCCGGAAGGCGCACCGCCTGCGTGAAGTACAGGACGCCGGCGGTCAGATAGAGGCCGCTGCCGATGGTGTAGACGAAGTTCGAGGCCGCGAGCACGCGTTGCGGCCGGGTGTCCGGGATCAGGCGGGGCACGGCGCGACTCCACATCACGGTCGGCGAGTACGGGCCTGGCCAGCTTTGTTGTGCAGTACCTGCCAAAGCAAGAGCGCCGTGCCGCCCGGCCGAACCACGCCGCGCACGGCGCGCACGGCACGGAAACCCGCTCGCGAGCTCGTCGTCCGCCGACGACAATGCGGACCGACGACATTGCCGGCCGACGGCGGCACTCCGGCCGACGGCATTGCTCTGGCCACCCCACCGTTGACAGGAGCGTTCCGATGACCAGCCCGCAGCACGCCCACGCCGGCCTGGACGGCCTCGTGATGGGTGACGCGTTCGGCGACAGCTGGTTCACGCGCTCCGACGAGAACGCCGAGGAGCTGTGGGCCGCACGCGCGCCCCGTCCGCGACCCTGGCTGTGGACGGACGACTCCGCCATGGCCTTCGTCCTGTTCGCCCACCTGACGGCCCGCGACGAGATCCGTCCGGACGCCCTGGCGGAGGAGCTCGCCGCCGAGTACGCCCGGGACCCCCGGCGCAAGTACGGGCCGTCGATGCACGGTGTGCTGCGGGACATCCGGGAGGGCGGTGACTGGCGGGCCGTCACCAGCGCACGGTTCGGCGGGCAGGGCTCCTACGGAAACGGCGCCGCCATGCGTGTCGCGCCGCTCGGCGCGTGGTTCCGCGACGACCTGCCCGCCGCACGCGACCAGGCCACGCTGTCCGCGCTGACCACGCACGCGCACCCCGAGGCCGTGGCGGGCGCCGTCGCCGTGGCGGTCGCGGCGGCGCTGGCGGCCGCCGGCGCGAGCCAGGGCGCCCCGTCGCGCCCGGAGTTCCTGCGGGAGGTCGCCGACCAGGTGCCGGACGGCGACGTCCGCTCGCGGCTCCTGGTGGCCGCAACCTTCCCCGAGCGCACTTCGGTCCGTCACGCGGCGACCGTCCTGGGCTCCGGGACACTCATCTCGGCCCCGGACACGGTCCCGTTCGCCCTGTGGTCCGCCGCGGGCCACCTGGACGACCTGACCGAGGCACTGTGGCAGACCGTCGCCGGGTGGGGCGACCGCGACACCACCTGCGCCATCGCGGGCGGCGTCGTCGCGTCCCGCACCGGCACGGCAGGCGTCCCGACGTCCTGGCACGACGCCCGCGAGCCCATCCCCACCTGGAGCCGCTGGAATCCCCCGGCGGCGATGACGACAGGGTCCCGCTCCTGACAGCGGCGGCCTGTGCCGACGGCCGCGGTCTGTGCCGACAGCCGTCAGGCCAGCCACCCCTCGTCGCGCATGATGCCCCTCCCGCGGAGTTCCGGCTCGCCGCGCCAGGCGCGCACGGTCTCCGGGACCACGCGGACGTACACGAACGCCCCCTCTTCCGCGCGCGGATCCCACCCGAACTTGTCGGTGAACGCCCGCGCCGCGGCTTCGGGCACCTCCGCGTCGGGGAAGCACTCCGCCCGCCCCTGGAGGAGCACCACGTCGAAGGTGTCCGGCAGCGACAGGCGTACGCGCGGCTCCTCCCGCACGTTCCGCACGGTCACGGAAGCGGCGCCGGTGCACATCCACACAGCCCGCCCGTCCCACGAGAACCACAGCGGCACCTGGTGCGGCCCGTGATCGGGGTGAGCCGTCGACACCCACACGTCCCGCTCGGTGACGAGGCGGTCCAGCGTGTCACGCACACGCTCCGCGGCCGGGCGGCGAACGACTCCCGTGGTCTCCATGAGGGCCGACCCTAGCCATGCGCAGGCCGGCACGCCTGAGGCGCGGGACCTACGCCCAGCGACCGACGAACCCTCCTCCCAGCCCCGTCGGCCACTACGACCGTCTGCTTCAGGCCGAGGCCGCCGCCCGCCCGCACGGCAGAGGGTGGCGCACCGCAACCGCAGTGGCTGAAAATGTGTCTCTCATCGCGCGGCGCGGCGATTCGCCGGGGGGCGGGGCTTCGACGCACGGCGGCCTTGGGGGGCTGGAATGAACACATGGACATTGCCCGGATACACCGAGTCGGTCGAACTCGGGTCCGGGGCGAGCGGGCGGGTGGTCCTCGCCGTGCACGAGGAGACCGGCGTGCCGGTGGCCGTCAAGTACCTCAGCGAGTCGCTGCGAGGCCGGCCGGGCTTCGTACGCGACTTCCGTACCGAGGCGCGCCTCCTCGGCGGGTTGGAGAGCCCCTTCGTCACCGAGCTGTACGAGTACGTCGAGGGCCCGGACGGTGCCGCCATCGTGATGGAGCTGGTGGACGGCGTCTCGTTGCGCGCCGTGCTGAAGCGGGAGGCCCCGCTCGGCCCGGAGGCCGCGCTCGTCATCCTCAAGGGATCACTGCTCGGACTGGCGGACGCGCACCGCGTCGGCGTCGTCCACCGCGACTACAAGCCGGAGAACGTCCTGGTCGCGCCGGACGGATCCTCCAAGCTGGTCGACTTCGGCATCGCGGTGGACGCGGGAACCAGCCAAGGAGTGGCGGGAACCCCCTCCTACATGGCCCCGGAACAGTGGACCGGATCGCCCGCCTCGCCCGCCGCCGACGTGTACGCGGCCGCCGCCACCTTCTTCGAATGCCTGACCGGCCACAAGCCGTACCGCGGCGACAACCTCGCGGCGCTCGCGGTGCAGCACGTCGACGCACCCGTCCCCGCCGACGAGGTGCCGGAGGGGGTGCGTGAGCTGGTGCGCCGGGGGCTGGCGAAGGATCCGGAGGATCGGCCCGCGGAGGCCGAGGCCTTCGTCAGGGAACTGGAGGCGGCCGCCCTCGCGGGCTACGGGCCCAAGTGGGAGGAACGCGGCCGTGGGCGGCTCGCCGCGCTGGTGGCCCTGCTGCCGTTGCTGTTGCCCTCGGCCCGCAGCACCCCTCGAACCACCACCGACACCGCCCGTACGGTCCTGCACCAGGAACCGGGCCGCGGCGGCGCCCAGGCATGGCTGCCCGGCCGGTCCGGCATGCTGGTCTCCGGTGCCGCGCTGCTCCTGGGAGCCGTGCTCACCTTCGGACTCCAGCACACCCCAGGAGACGGCACCGGTCAGGTGGCCCAGGCCCTTGCCACCACCAGCGCCGAAGGGAGTACGGACACGGCGGCGCCGCCGCCCCCGACGGACTCCGCCTCCCTGTCCCCGACGCCTTCCGACTCGGCCGATCAGTCGCCGTCACCCACCCTGTCGCCCTCGGACGACGCGTCCACCCCCACCGACGAACCCTCGTCCTCCGCCACCACGGACGCCACCACGGACGCGACCACGGGGACGACCGAGCCCGGCGCGGCGACCACCACCCCGGCGCCGACGACGACCTCCCCGACTCCGGTGAAGGACCCGGCCGTCAAGGATGTGGCGGTGTCGGGCTTCCGGCAGACGGGTCCGGCGACCGCCACGGCGACCATCGACGTCGTCACGGACGGCACCGGACCGATCTCCCTCACCGTCTCGTGGTTCGTGGGCGAGGCGAGCGGACAGTACGGCACCCAGGACGGCACGTCCCAGACCTTCCGACGCAGCGGCGCCACCCAGTACACGCTCACCGTCGACCACGCCTTCCGGGGCACGGGTTGCTACTGGGCGGTGCAGGCCACGACCACCCCGACCGCCGCGGACGGCGGCGCCTCGCAGCAGCTCCTGACCAGACGGTGTGTCATCGGATGAACATGCAGAATGACGACAGCGTGCCCGCGCCGGCGGCGGAGGCCGACGAGCCCACGGTGATGCTGCCCGACGCGGTGACGCTGGTGGAGGGCATCGACGACGCCGTCACGCAGGTGCCGGAGCGCCAGGACGCCGACGAGTACACCCAGGTTCTCCCGGCCGCCGGTGAGTCCGCCCCCACCGTGGACCTCGGCCCGGCATCCACTGTGCGACTGGGCCCCGCCGCCACCGTGCACCTGGGTCCCGCCGCCACCGTGCACCTGGGTCCCGTCGAGGACCGCATCCCCGATGCCGCTCCTGCCGTCGATGCCGAAGCCGATGCGGAGGCCGTCGACGCCGGGTACGCCGCCGAGTACAGCGCCACCGTGCTGGCCAGCCACTGGATCCAACGACCCGAGACCGACGACACCCTCGCCGAGGCGACGCTCGCCGAGACGACCGTCGCCGACAAGACCGTCGAACAGCCCTCCACAGCCGCAGCGAACGGGTCCACGCCGCCCGACCGCGTCGACGGCACGCTGCTGCGTTTCGGCCCCGGCGTGACCAACGTCGTCGCACAGCGAACCCACCGCACGTTCCCCGCCCTGCCGCCGACCTCCGTCCCCCGGCGCCGACGGCTGCGCCGGCACGCCCTGCCCGTGCTGGTGCTCCTCTGCGTCCTCGCGTTCCTCGCCTGGCAAAGGCTCGGGCCGCCCCTCCGGGTCGACGCGGTGACGGTCACGGCCCGGCCCACGGTCCTGCGGTGCGACAGCACCGCCGACATCGTCGCCGTCGTCGCGACGAACGGCCGTCCGGGCACGTTCTCGTACCGCTGGATCCGCAGCGACGGGACCCGCTCGGGCATCCTGGAAGAGGTGGTGGTCCGGGGGCAGCGTCAGGCGCGCCTGCATCTGCGGTGGACCTTCCAGGGCGAGGGACACCGCACGGCCCGGGCCGAACTGCGCATCCTCACCGCGGGCCCGCACACGGCCACCACCCGTTTCGCCTACGACTGTTCCTGAGACGGTCCCCGCCGGGCGTGTGATGCGTCAGTCGCAGCTGGAGGCGCTCTGGATCATGACGCCGGTCACGGTGAGATAGGAGGGGTACTGGCGTCCAGTGCTCGGCTCGATGCATTCGTAGCCGGTCACGCCGTTGCGGAGGTACCTGAGCATCACCCGGTCGTCGTTGCGGGTGTTGAACACGTAGGCCGAGCCCCGGCTCCTCGATCCCAGGTTCTGGTAGTAGTCGGTGACGTCCTGGTACGCGGCGGTCGGCGACTGCGACTCCCAGTCGGCGGCGGTGAGGTAGAAGCACACGCGAGGGTAGGCGCAACCCTTGTAGGAGTCGGCGTGAGCTTGGGGCGCCGCGAAGATCGCCGAGCCGGCGACCATGGCGCCGAGCATGGCGAAGGCGCGCTTGCTGAGGGAAAGGCGCATGTCTGCTTCCTTCTGTCGATGGGATGCCACGGGTCCCTGTCTCCGGTGATGGCGGAGAGGCCCGGTGGGCACCAGACATTGCCGACGGTGATCCTTTTCAGCAAGGAGAACCGGGGTCCGGGGGACGGTGGGACGCCGTGGCCGCCGCTGCCTGGCACGTTCAGGGACGCTGGGACGCCGGTGGGATGATGGACAAGGACGGAGGCATGGAGCTCGACATCCTCGTGGCCGCCATCGCCACCGGCCTCGCCCTGGCCGGCCCCGGCCGCATCGCCGCCGACCGCTTCCTGCCCTTCCTGCGCGCCCACCGGCTGGTGTACGGAGTGGCCACAGTGATACTCGGCGCGGTGACGGCGGGCGTCGTCCCGCTCGTCCGGAACTGAGCCCGCCCTCGACACCTCTCGCCCAGGGCGGGCATGTGACCCGACGGGCCGCCGCTTCGTACGAGGCGCCGGCCGCTGTCGTTCCCGCCGACCGCGGGGAGCAACGGCTCTCCGGCCCACCTGCCGCCCGGTGGTCCACCTCGGTCCCCCCCCACGGCGCGCGCGCTCCGACTGCTGCCCGCACCCGCGCCCTTGGAGGGGAACCGCGAAAGGCAGACTGTCCGCATGACCCTCCACTGCATCGTGCTGGACGACTACCAGGACGCCGCCCTTACCCTGGCGGACTGGAGCCCCCTCGACGGCCACGTCGAGGTGCGCGCGCTCCGCGAGCACATCGCCGACCGGGACCGGCTCGTGGCCGAGCTCGCCGACTGCGAGATCGTCGTGGCCATGCGGGAGCGCACCCCTTTCGACGCCGACCTCCTGCGCCGACTGCCCCGGCTCCGCCTGCTGATCACCACGGGCATGCGCAACGCCTCCATCGACCTGGCGGCGGCGCGGGCCCAGGGCGTGACCGTCTGCGGGACGGCGAGCAGCCCCACCCCGCCCGTCGAACTGACCTGGGCGCTCCTCCTCGGCCTCGCCCGGCAGGTCACCGTCGAGAACCGCGCCCTGCGCGAGGACGGCCCCTGGCAGTCCACCGTCGGCCAGGACCTGCACGGCCGCACCCTCGGCCTGCTCGGACTCGGTAAGATCGGCACCCGGGTGGCCCGCGTCGCCACCGCCTTCGGCATGGAGGTCCTGGCCTGGAGCGAGAACCTCACCGCCGAGCGGGCGGCCGAGGCGAGCGCTCGACTCGCCGCGGACAAGATGGATCTCCTGGGCCGCAGCGACTTCGTCTCCGTCCATCTCGTCCTGTCCGACCGCACCCGCGGCCTGCTGGGGGAGCCGGAACTGCGTGCCATGCGCCCGCACGCACACCTCGTCAACACCTCCCGCGCCGCCATCGTCGACCGGACGGCACTGCTGCGCGCCCTGCGCGAGGGCTGGATCGCCGGCGCCGGCCTCGACGTCTTCGACAGCGAGCCCCTCCCCGCGGACGACCCCTTCCGCACCCTCCCCAACGTCCTCGCCACCCCGCACCTCGGCTATGTCACCGAGCGCAACTACCGCACCTTCTATTCGGGAGCGGTGGAGGACATCACCGCCTTCCTCGCCGACGCCCCCGTCCGGCAGCTGGCGGGCGCGTAGCCACCGGCACGTCAGGGCTCACGGAACGTCAACATCATGGGAGATCAGGGCTGTTCGCCTGCCTCATGACCGCCGGGACACATCCTGGATACGCCCGTGGCCGCTCGGTGCACCCCCGTTGCCGACGGCGATCCCTCTCACTACGGTCGGCCCATGGCGGACGACGAACCCACGCGGGCGGCACGGCTGCTGGACGCCCAGGCGAAAGCCGTACGGCTCTTCGCGGAGGTGGAGGAGCGCGGTCACGTCGCCCCCGGCGAGGGCGAACGCGCGGTCAGCGACCGGATCCGGGACCTGGCGAACGAACTGTTCGGCACCACCCGGCACTGGCACAAGAGCATCGTGCGCTCCGGCCCGAACACACTGAAGCCCTACCGGGAGAACCCACCGGACCGGGTGATCACCGCTGACGACATCGTGTTCGCCGACTTCGGTCCCATCTTCGAGGAGTACGAGGCCGACTTCGGCCGGACCTTCGTCCTCGGCGACGACCCCGTCAAGCACCGCCTCCGCGACGACCTGCCCCGCGTCTTCGCGGCGGGCCGGGCGTTCTTCGAGGCCGACCCGGACATCACCGGAGCGCGGCTGTACGCCGAGGTGGAGAGGCTCGCCGCGGAGGCCGGATGGCAGCTGGGCGGCTGGCACGCCGGGCACCTGGTCGGCGAGTTCCCGCACGAGTGGATCGACGGCGCGGACGTGGAGTCGTACATCACCCCCGCCAACACCACACCGCTGCGCCGCACCGACAAGGCCGGGCGCCGCTGCCACTGGATCCTGGAGATCCATCTCATCGACCCCGCACGCGAGTTCGGCGGCTTTCACGAAGAATTACTCACCCTCTGACCGGGCCTTTCGTCCCCTTCGTGAACCTCGATGGCAGACCGGGGCAACCATCCGTGCCACTCGCGGGTCACATCCAGTGAGAGCAAAGCGCTCTCATGGCTACAAGGGGGAAATATGCGAAAGGTGCGCAATGTCGTGACGATGGGGGCGTTAGCCGCTCTGGCGGTGGGCGCCTCGACCGCGTTCGCCGCGACGGCCTCCGCCGCGCCGAACGTCACCCCGCAGGGTGTCTGCGGCAAGGCCTACAAAACGGTGAACTCGGCGCCCGTCGGTTCGCTGGGCACCGTCTACCTGACCTACAACTCCTCGAACGGCGAGAACTGCGTCGCGACCATCCGCAAGAACCCGGGCACGCTCAAGCCCATGTCCACGTGGGTCTACATCCCCGCCACCGACGAGTACGCGGGCGACGCCGGTGACTACTCCTCGTACGCGGGGCCGGCCTACGTCTACGGCAAGGGCTTCTGTGTGAGCTGGGGCGGCAGCATCGACAACGTGTACGTGTCGGTGGAGAACTCCAACTGCGGTTCCCTGAAGGAGACGCGGGTCACCGAGATCCGCTGATCCGGCCGACGTGCTGACTCGACCGGTCAGCTGATCAGCCTGTCACCGAGCCGTGAGTTCCCGAACCGGCCGCCTCTCCTGAGGCGCACCTGGCGCGGGGACTCACGGCGCTTTGTTGAACGCGTTCAAAAAGAGCTACCCTGAGGTCGAACCGATCGAAGGGGGTTCAGATGAAGGTGGTGCTGCCCGGGGGGACCGGACAGGTCGGTGCCATTCTCGACCGTGCGCTGACAGCGGCCGGTCACGAGGTCACCGTGGTCACCCGGCGCCCCAGGCGGGCCCACGACATCGGCTGGGACGGGGCCACGCTCGGCCCCTGGGTCACGGCGATCGACGGCTGCGACGTCGTGATCAACCTGGCCGGACGCAGCGTCTCCTGCCGCTACACCCCTGAGAACCTGCGGGCCATGATGGACTCCCGGGTGGATTCGACGCGGGTCGTCGGCGAGGCGATCGCCGCCGCCGGGCGGCCACCGCGCGTCTGGCTCCAGATGAGTACGGCGACGGTCTACGCCCACCGCTTCGACGCGCCCCACGACGAGGCGACCGGCACCATCGGCGGCTCCGAGCCCGGGGTGCCCGACTACTGGGCGTACAGCGTCGAGATCGCGAGGAACTGGGAGCGGGCGCAGGCCGAGGCGCCGACCCCCGCGACCCGCAAGGTGGCCCTGCGCTCGGCCATGGTGATGAGCCCCGACCGGGGCGGTGTGTTCGACGTGTTGTCACGACTGGTGCGGTTCGGGCTCGGCGGTCCGGTGGCCGGCGGCGCGCAGTACGTCTCCTGGATCCAGGACGAGGACTTCGTGCGGGCCGTGGAGTTCCTGATCGCCCGGGACGACCTCGACGGGCCGGTGAACCTCGCCTCGCCCGACCCCCTTCCGCACCGCACGTTCATGCGGCAGCTGCGCACGGCCTGGAACGTCCCGGTGGGACTGCCGGCGACCCGCTGGATGGCGGAACTGGGCGCGTTCGCCCTGCGCTCGGACACGGAACTGCTGTTCAAGAGCCGCCGCGTCGTGCCGGGCCGGTTGCTCACCGCCGGGTTCTCCTTCGCGCACCCCGACTGGGAGGACGCTGCGGCGTCCCTGGTGCGGCGGGCCCGATCGGAGCGATCCGCCGTGCCCCTCCGGGAGCGCATCGGCACGCGTGAAGGCGGACAGGACCCGGAATATCGCGTGCGGTGGCGTCGGTCGGCATAGCAGACTCCCAGGCATGGTGGACATGCGCATGTTCCGGGACGAGGTCACCCGCTGGGCGGGCGGCGGCACCGGCGGATCGGCGAGGGAATTGACGGAGCCGCTCGGGGTGCACACGGTCGTCCTGCTGGAAGGGCTGAGCGACCTCGCCGCCGTCGAGGCGCTGGCCGAGCGGCGGCGCCGGGACCTGGCCGCCGAGGGGGTCTGCGTCCTGTCGATGGGCGGTGCGATGAGCGTCGGCCGCTATGCCGCACGCCTCGGACCTTCCGGCCTCGGCCTGCGTCTCGTCGGTCTGTGCGACGAGCGCGAGAAGCCGTTCTTCGACCGGGGCCTCGCCCCGGACTCGACTCCGCGCCACGCCGTCTTCGTCTGCTCGGCGGACCTGGAGGACGAGCTCATCCGTGCGCTGGGCCCCGAACGGGTCGAGGAGATCGTCCACGCCGAGGACGAGTCGCGCCCCTGGCACACCTTCCTGCAGCAGCCCGCACAGCACGGCCGCCCCCGGCACCAGCAACTGCGGCGTTTCATGAGCACCCGGAAGGGGCGCAAGATACGCTACGGCCGCCTCCTGGTCGAAGCCCTCGCCCCCGAGCAGGTACCCGCCCCGCTGAACGATCTCTTCACCTGCCTCTGAGACGGGGGACACCGCGTCCTGCGGACCGGTCCGAGCTTGCCCGCGCGCCCCGGACCTGCTGTGACTTCGCCCACCTGCCCTTGCCCGGGCACGCGGCGCCTACCTACGTTCGGTCGCATGTCCCCCCTTGACCGCGCCCTTCCCGGCGGACCGGACGAGCCCGAACCGGACGAGCCCGAGGCGGCCGGCCATCCCACCACGGACGGCCCCGACGCCTCCCCGACGGTCGATCTGGACATCGACCTGACCTCGCACGAGATGCTCCGGCGCGCTCATTTCCTGGAGGCCCTCGGCCCTGACTGGGACCCCGTCGCGGCCCTGCGCGACGAGCAGGCGGCGAACCGACTGCTCTACTCCGGCCTCGACGCCGATCAGCGGCGGGTCTACGACGAACTGGTCGCGGCCGGTGTGCTGCCGGGAGACGGGGGCGGTCATGCTGCCGCTTGACCCGCAGGCCGACATCGGGCGCCGCGCCTGGGTGGCCTGCCCGAACTGCGCCGACCACCGGGGATGCGTGACCTGTGAGCAGGGCCACACCTGCTCCGCACACTGGCGCTATCTGCTCTCCAACGTCGGCAGCCTGCTGCACCTGCAGTGCCCGTCGTGCACCCACATCTGGGCCCACGAGACCCACTTCGGTGCCACCCGCACCCCCTGGGAGCGCATCCGCAGCGGCCTGCGACGCCACTGACCCGCCCCCGCAGCCGAGCCGACGGGCCGGGGCCGGCCCGGTGAGGCCGGACGGCGCAGGGGCGCCCGCTTTCGGATGACCTCACCGTCTGTCGCCGGGGACGGCGGAGGGCGGTGGCCGAGGATCTCGGTCGGCGGTCATCCCTGCCTGCCGTTCGTCCGCCCGGAGGCAGCCGTGCACATCCTGCTCCTAGCCAGCGCTTTCAACAGCCTCACCCAGCGCGCCCACGCCGAGCTGCGCGACCGGGGCCACACCGTGGCGGTCGAACTGGCCCTGCCCGACAACCCCTTGCCGCAGGCCGTACGGCGTCACGCACCGGAGCTCATCGTCGCGCCCATGCTCAGGACGGCGATCCCCGAGGAGGTGTGGTCGGCATACGCCTGCCTCGTCGTCCACCCAGGGCCCGTGGGCGACCGGGGACCGTCCTCCCTGGACTGGGCGATCCACGAGGGCGCCGAACGGTGGGCCGTCACCGTCCTCCAGGCCGACGCGGAGATGGACGCCGGTGACGTGTGGGCCTGCGTGCCCTGCCGGGTTCCTCCGGTGGCCAAGAGCGAGCTGTACCGGGGCGAGATCGCCGACGCAGCCATCGAGGCCGTGCTGCTCGCGGTGGAGCGCTTCGCCCACGGCACGTACGTGCCGCTCAAGCAGGCCGGGTCGGGCACCGCCGACGCCCACGAGCGTGCCGCTGTAGGTGCAGCCGCCCCCTCCTGCCCCCGCGCCCGTCCCTACCTCGACCAGAGCGTCCGCCGCATCGACTGGGACGAGGACTCCACCCGGGACGTCCTGCGCAAGCTGCGGGCGGCGGACTCGCAGCCCGGCGTCCTGGACGTGCTGCTCGGCGGGGAGTGGTACCTGCACGGCGGCCACGCCGAGGGAGTACTGCGCGGGCGCCCGGGGGAACTGCTGGCCACGCGCGCCGGAGCGATCTGCCGGGCCACCAGGGACGGTGCCGTGTGGATCCCCGAGCTGCGGCCCCGGCGGGTGCCCGGACAGCCGCCCACCTTCAAGCTGCCCGCTGTACGGGCCCTGGGCGACCGGCTGCCGCCGCTGCCCGAGGACGCCCTGCCCCGCCTGCCCGAGAACCCGGACCGGACCTGGTCGGACATCCGCTACCGGGAGGAGGGGAACGTCGGGCACCTCTCGTTCTCCTTCCCCGGCGGCGCGATGAGCACCGAGCAGTGCCGCCGCCTCCTCGACGCCTACCGGGAGGCGTGCGCCCGGCCCACGACGGTGCTGGTGCTGGGCGGACAGCGGGACTTCTTCTCCAACGGCATCCACCTGGGCGTCATCGACGCCGCCGACGACCCGGCCGCCGAGTCCTGGGCGAACATCAACGCCATCGACGACCTGGTCGAGGCGGTCCTGACGACGACCGACCGGCTGGTGGTCGCGGCGATCGGGGGCAACGCCGCTGCCGGAGGCGTGATGCTCGCCCTGGCGGCCGACGAGGTGTGGTGCCGCTCCGGCGCCGTACTGAACCCGCACTACCGGCTGATGGGCCTGTACGGCTCGGAGTACTGGACCCTCACCCTGCCGCGCCGCGTGGGAGCCGCGACGGCCGGACGGCTCATGGACGAGGCCCTGCCGGTGAGCTCGGCGAGCGCACTGCGGCTCGGGATCGTCGACCGGATCGTCGACCGGGACCCCGACGCCTTCGCGGGCGAGGTCGCGGGCCTGGCGGCACGGCTGGCCTCTCTTCCGGCGACGGCAGCACGGATCTCCGCGAAGAAGACCGAGCTGGACCGGCTGGAGAGCACGACCCCCCTGGCCGGCTTCCGGGAGCGGGAGCTCGCCCTGATGCGCCGGACCTTCGACGACCCGGACGCCCGGTACCACGCGCTGCGCCGTTCCTTCGTCCGCAAGGAACGGCCCTCGCACACCCCGCCGCACCCGGCGGCGGCCCGGGTTGCGCGAACCGCCCCGATGCCCGCCGCCGACGACGTCACCGGAACGGCCCCCGCTGTCGTCCCATCGCGGTTCGACGGCTGATACGAAGAAGAGTGAACGGCCGACTTACAGGCTTTCATCCCTTACCTCCCCAGGAGGCGGTCCCATGACTGAGGCGACGCCGGGCACGCTCGATGCCGCAGACGCGGGCGCTGCGCCCGCCGACGAAACGCCCACGATCCACATCCTCTGGATCAACGCGGGCCTGAGCTGCGACGGCGACTCGGTCGCGTTGACGGCGGCCATGCAGCCCAGCATCGAGGAGATCGTGCTCGGTGTGCTGCCGGGGCTGCCGAAGGTGGCCGTGCACTGGCCGCTCATCGACTTCGAATGCGGCCCCATCGGCGGGTCGGACACCTTCATCGAGTGGTTCTTCAAGGGCGAGCGCGGCGAGATCGACCCGTTCGTGCTCGTCGTGGAGGGCTCCATCCCCAACGAGGCGATCAAGCCCGAGGGGTACTGGTGCGGCTTCGGGGACAACCCGGAGACCGGCCAGCCGATCACCACCAGCGAGTGGATCGACCGGCTCGCCCCCAAGGCACTGGCGGTCGTCGCGATCGGCACCTGCGCCACGTACGGCGGCATCCACGCCATGGCGGGCAACCCGACCGGCGCCATGGGTGTGCCGGACTACCTCGGCTGGGACTGGAAGTCCCACGCCGGCATCCCCATCGTGTGCGTCCCGGGCTGTCCGATCCAGCCGGACAACTTCTCCGAGACCCTCACCTACCTGCTCTACCAGGCGGCCGGCGCCGCCCCCATGATCCCGCTGGACGACAAGCTGCGCCCCACATGGCTGTTCGGGGCCACCGTGCACGAGGGCTGCGACCGCGCCGGCTACTACGAGCAGGGCCAGTTCGCGATGTCGTACGACTCGCCGACCTGCCTGGTCAAACTCGGCTGCTGGGGTCCGGTCGTCAAGTGCAACGTGCCCAAGCGCGGCTGGATGAACGGCATCGGCGGCTGCCCCAACGTCGGCGGCATCTGCATCGCCTGCACCATGCCCGGCTTCCCCGACAAGTTCATGCCGTTCATGGACGAACCCCCCGGCGCCAAGGTGTCCAGCGGCGCCAGCGGGGCGTACGGCGCCGTGGTCCGCAAACTGCGGTCGATCACCGCCAGGACCGTGGACAAGGAGCCCAAGTGGCGCCGTACCGGCGAGAAGATCACCACCGGCTACCGGCCCCCGTGGTGAGCGACTCCCAGGAGTAGCCGGTTCCCCTCCCCACACCCCACCCCAACTCCCGCGCAGTGACGCAACGAAGGGCACCCACCCAGATGGCACCGAAGACGAAGACGGCCGGCGACGGCAGTGGCCTGGTGGAGATGGCCTGGGACCCGATCACCCGGATCGTGGGCTCCCTGGGCATCCACACGAAGATCGACTTCAAGCAGAAGCGGGTCGCCGAGTGCTACAGCACGTCGTCGGTCTTCCGTGGCTACAGCGTCTTCATGCGCGGCAAGGACCCCCGCGACGCCCACTTCATCACCAGCCGCATCTGCGGGATCTGCGGCGACAACCACGCCACCTGCTCCGTGTACGCCCAGAACATGGCGTACGGCGTGAAGCCCCCGCACCTCGGCGAGTGGATCATCAACCTCGGTGAGTCGGCGGAGTACATGTTCGACCACAACATCTTCCAGGAGAACCTGGTCGGGGTCGACTACTGCGAAAAAATGGTCAAGGAGACCAACCCCGGTGTCCTCGAACTCGCCGAGCGCACCGAGGCTCCGCACGCCGCCGAGCACGGCTACCGCACGATCGCCGACATCATGCGCTCGCTCAACCCCCTGGAGGGCGAGTTCTACCGCGAGGCGCTCCAAGTCAGCCGCTACACGCGCGAGATGTTCTGCCTGATGGAGGGCCGCCATGTGCACCCCTCCACGCTGTACCCGGGCGGCGTCGGCACCATCGCCTCCGTCCAGCTCTTCACGGACTACATGAGCCGCCTCATGCGCTACGTCGAGTTCATGAAGCGTGTCGTGCCCCTGCACGACGACCTGTTCGACTTCTTCTACGAGGCCCTGCCCGGCTACGAGGAGGTCGGCCGCCGACGCGTCATGCTCGGCTGCTGGGGCGCGCTCAACGACCCCGAGTACTGCGACTTCACCTACGCCAACATGACCGACTGGGGACGGAAGATGTTCGTCACCCCCGGTGTCGTCGTGGACGGAAAACTGGTCACCAACGACCTCACCGAGATCAACCTCGGCATCCGCATCCTGCTGGGCAGCTCCTACTACGAGGACTGGCAGGGCCAGGAGCAGTTCGTCACCCACGACCCGCTCGGCAACCCGGTCGACCCG
This sequence comes from Streptomyces sp. 11x1, assembly GCF_032598905.1. NCBI lineage: Bacteria > Bacillati > Actinomycetota > Actinomycetes > Kitasatosporales > Streptomycetaceae > Streptomyces > Streptomyces sp. 11x1. Next base: position 10,448,888 of record NZ_CP122458.1, read on the forward strand.
CGCCACCCGTGGAACCAGCACACCATCCCGGCCCCGCAGAAGCGGAACTTCGACGACAAGTACAGCTGGGTCATGTCCCCGCGCTGGTTCGACGGCAAGGACCACCTCGCCCTGGACACCGGCGGCGGCCCCATCGCCCGCCTGTGGTCCACCGCCCTGTCCGGGCTCGTCGACATCGGCTACATCAAGGCCACCGGCCACAGCGTGGTCATCAACCTGCCCCGCACCATGACCAAGCCGGAGACCACCTTCGAGTGGCGGATCCCGAAGTGGTCCAACGCCCTCGAACGCAACCGCGCCCGCACCTACTTCCAGGCCTACGCCGCCGCCGTCGCCCTGCACTGCGCGGAGAAGGGCCTGGCGGAGGTCCGCGCCGGACGCACCCAGACCTGGGAGAAGTTCGAGGTCCCGGACCAGGGCATCGGCGTCGGCTTCACCGAGGCGGTCCGCGGCGTCCTCTCCCACCACATGGTGATCCGCGACGGCAAGATCGCCAACTACCACCCGTACCCGCCGACGCCCTGGAACGCGAGCACCAGGGACACCTTCGGCACACCCGGCCCGTACGAGGACGCCGTGCAGAACACGCCCATCTTCGAGGAGAACACCCCGGAGAACTTCAAGGGCATCGACATCATGCGCGCCGTCCGCAGCTTCGACCCCTGTCTGCCCTGCGGCGTCCACATGTACGTCGGCGACGGCAGGACCGTGAAGTCGATGCACGTGCCCACCGGCCTGAGCGGACTGGGCGGATGAGCGCGCCGACGGCGACGGCGCCGGTGAACGCGGAGCAGACCGGACGCAGGGTCGAGGAGGTGCTCGACCGCCTCGCCGAGAGCGGCGACCCGGCCGTCACCGCGGCCGCCGAGGAACTCGTCCGCTCCCTCATGGACTTCTACGGGGCCGGCCTGGCCCGCATCCTCCATCTGCTGTCCTCCGCGCCGGGCGACCCGTCGGCACGGCTGCTCGGCGACGAACTCGTCGCGAGCCTCCTGGTCCTGCACGACCTGCACCCCGAGGACCGCGACACCCGTATCGCCCGCGCCCTCGACACCGTCCGTGAGCACATCCTGGACGTCATGGAACTCGACGAGCCGACCGGCACGCTCCGGTTGCGCGCCCGGGCGTCCGGCGGCTGCGGCTGCGGCTCCGCCGCCGACGCCCGGCAGGCGGCGGAGACGGCACTCGCCTGCTTCGCGCCCGAGGTCAGGGCCGTCCACGTGGAGACCGCCCCCGTGGAACCCCCGCTCCTGCAGATCGGCTCGGCACCGGCGGGGGCCCGATGACCACGACGACCGCGCCCACGCCGAACGCCGGTCCCGGCGCGGGCCTGCGGCGGTTCCTCACCGAGCGTCCACCGCGCCAGGAGCGGTGCGAACTGTGCGCGGTGGCGGTGCCCCAGGACCACCGCCACCTGGTCGACACCGACAAACGCGCCCTCGTCTGCGCCTGCGGCGCCTGCGCGCTGCTGATGGAACAGCCCGGCGCCGCCGCGGGCCGCTTCCGCGCAGTCCCCGCCCGCTACCTCACCGACCCCGCACATCAGTTGGACGACACGGCCTGGGAGGCGTTGCAGATCCCGGTCGGCGTCGCCTTCCTCTTCCGCAACGCGGCGCTGGACCGGCTGGTCGCCCTCTACCCGAGCCCGGCCGGAGCCACCGAGAGCGAACTCGAACCGGCGACCTGGGAGGCGGCCCTCGCCGGCAGCCGCCTCGCCGACCTCCTCGAACCCGACGTGGAGGCGCTGCTGCTGCGCCGCACCGACGGCCGCGGCGAGTGCCACCTCGTCCCGATCGACATCTGCTACGAACTCGTCGGCCATATGCGTCTGTTGTGGCAGGGCTTCGACGGCGGGGCCGAGGCCCGCGCCGCGCTGGACGCCTTCTTCGCGGACGTCGCACGACGCGCACGCCCCGTGGACGAGGCGGTGCGCCCATGACGGAGTTCTCCTTCGCCTGCACCGGCGTCCGCGCCGACCGGTACGCCGCCGGACCCACGCTCGTCTTCCGGCTGCGCGTCACCGCCGCCGACAACGCCCACGTGCACGCCGTCGCGCTGCGCTGCCAGATCCGCATCGAACCGGCCCACCGAACGTACGAACCGGCCGAGGCCGACGGGCTGACCGACCTCTTCGGCGAGCGCTCACGCTGGGGCAGCTCCCTCCAACCGGTGCAGTTCGCCCAGGTCGCGCTCATGGTGCCCAGCTTCACGGGGGAGACCGACGTCGACCTCGTCGTGCCCTGCACCTACGACATGGACATCGCCGCCAGCCGCTATCTCACCGCCCTCGCCGACGGCGAGGTCCCGCTGCTGATGCTGTTCTCCGGCACGGCGTTCACCGGCACCGGCGGCTTCCGGGTCGAACCCGTCCCGTGGGACCGCGAGGCCGCCTTCCGCATGCCGGTCGCCACCTGGCGGGAGATGGTCGAACAGCACTTCCCCGGCTGCGGCTGGATCCGGCTGCCCCGCGACACCATGGACGCCCTCCTCGCCTACCGCTCCCGGCACGCGCTGTCCTCCTGGGAGGCGACCCTCACGTCCCTGCTCGACGACAGCCGCGCCGCCGACGCGCCCGCGAGGGACCCGCTGCGCGCCCTCACCGGCACCACCGGAAGGAGCGACACGTGACCCTCACCGCGTTCGCCGCCGAGACCGAGGAACGGTTCGCCCTCGCCCGGCAGGTGGCCGACGCCGTCCTCTTCGAGGGCTACGTGCTCTACCCCTACCGTGCCTCGGCGGCCAAGAACCGGCTGCGCTGGCAGTTCGGGGTGCTCGTGCCGCCCGCCTGGGGCGCCGAATGCGACGAACACGACTTCCAGCACACCGAGTGCCTGATGGAGCCGAAGGGGGGCGCGACCCTCTCGGTGGAGGTGCGCTTCCTGCACGCCCGACGGCGCACGGTGCAGCGGGCGCGCCCGGACGGCGGCTTCGACACCGTCCCCGAACTCGACCTCGACGACCGGGTGTTGGTGCCCTGGGACGAGGGCGTCGAGGAACGCGTCGAGGTGATCGCGCCGGTGGACGCGCTCCTCGGCGACGGCGTCACCCACCCCTTCCACCTCCCGGCACGGGAGGACACCGCACCGGTCCTGGACGCGGCCGGCCGCACCGTCGGCCGACTCCTCCGGCGCCGCGAGGAGATCCACGGGACGGTACGGCTGTCCGCCCGCGAACTCGACGGCCCCTACCGGGTGTTGCGCCTGACTGCCGTCGTCGAGAACACCAGCGGCTGGACCCCGCCCGAGGGACACGGCGCGGACCGGGACGCCGCGCTGCCGCACTCCCTGGTGGCCACCCACCTGCTCATGGCCCTCAGCGCCGGATCGTTCCTGTCGATGACCGATCCCCCCGAGTGGGCCAAGGACGCGGTCGCCGCCTGCCGCAACCTGCACACCTGGCCCGTGCTCGCCGGGGAACCCGGCCGCGCCGACCTCGTGCTGTCCTCACCGATCATCCTGGACGACCACCCGGCCATCGCCCCGGAGAGCCCCGGCGCGCTCTACGACGCCACCGAGATCGACGAGATCCTCGCACTGCGCACCGCCGCCCTCACCGACGAGGAGAAGCGGGAGGCCCGGGGCACCGACGAACGCGCAGCCGCCGTCATCGAGTTGGCCGACTCGATGCCGCCCGAGGTCCTGGAACGGCTGCACGGCGCGGTACGGAGCCTGCGCGAGGTCACCGGCCCCGACCCCACCGCCCCGGACCCCGGTTTCCCGGACACCGGTTTCGGCACCGGTGGCGACGGCTTCCCCGACGAGTACGGGGTCCCGCGCCCGGACACGCCGTGGTGGGACCCCGCGAGCGACGCGGGCTTCGACCCGACGCGGGACCGCGTGGTCGTCGACGGCCGGTCGGTGGGCAAGGGCAGCCGTGTCGAACTGCGCCCGGGGCTGCGCCGCACCGACGCCCAGGACATCTTCCTGCGCGGCCGTACCGCCGAGGTCGAGGCGGTGCTCCACGACGTCGACGGCGGGGTGCACCTCGCGGTGACGGTCGAGGGTGACCCGGGCGCCGACATCCGGCGCGAGCAGGGACGGTACCTGTACTTCCAGCCCGACGAGGTCACCCCGCTGGAGGACGACGCATGAGTCCCTTTCCAGCGCCGGGGCCCAGGACCCTGGTCGCCGGCATCGGCAACATCTTTCTCGGCGACGACGGCTTCGGCGTGGAGACCGCTCGCCGCCTCGCCGAGCGTCACCTGCCCGGCCACACCGAGGTCGTGGACATCGGCGTCCGGGGGGTGCACCTCGCCTACCAGCTCCTGGACGGCTACGACACCCTCGTCCTCGTCGACGCCACGGCACGCGGCGAGGCCCCCGGCACGCTCTACGTCATCGAGCACGACGACACGGTGCCGGAACCGTCGCCGGGCACCCCCGCCCTCGACGGCCACCGGATGACCCCCGACACCGTCCTGGCGCTGCTGCGCACCCTCTGCGCCGGGACCGGCGGCGAGCCACCGCGCCGTGTCCTGGTCGTCGGATGCGAACCGGCCTCGGTGGACGAGCGCATCGGACTGAGCACACCGGTGTCCGCCGCCGTGCCGGAGGCCGTCCGGCTGATCGAAGAGCTGCTGCGGAACGGCGAGCCGTCCGTGGCGCGGGCCTCAACCGCTGAGGCTCCGAAATGAGGAGAGACGGTATGAAGAAGATCGTCATCGGAGGAGCGGCGATGGCCGCCCTGGTCGCCGTCGCCGCCGAGGTGCTGCCGGACCTCAGGCGCTACCTGCGCATCCGACGGATGTGAGGCACGGCCGTCGGCGGGTGCGCCGAACGGTTGCGTCGAACGGCGTACCCGCCGTGCCGTGACGGCGCGGCGGGCCGCGGGACCCGCGTGCGCCCACCTGTAATGAACCCCGGCGCAAGGCCGGCGGCGGAAGGACCACAGACCCATGCACGAGATGTCCGTCGCGCTGGCCGTCGTCGACCAGGTCGCGGAGGCCGCCGACCGGGCCGGAGACGTCACGGTGGTGCGTGCGGTTCGGCTCCAGGTGGGCGAACTGGCCGGTGTCGTCCCCGACTCCCTCGCCTTCTGCTTCGAACTGGCCTGTGCCGGGACCCTGTTGGACGGTGCCGAACTGGTCACCGAGGCGGTGCCGGGGCGGGCCCGCTGCACTCCCTGCGCCCACGAGTGGGCCGTCGGCATGCCGCCCCGGCTCACCTGTCCCGCGTGCGGCGGTACGCGAACCGAACTGCTGGCGGGCCGCGAACTGCAGATCGTCGACGTGCGCTGGGAGGGCGGCGGCCCCGCGCGTCCGTCCTCCCGCGAACCGATCTCCGAGGAGAGCTGAAACCATGTGCCGTGTCGCCGACCTGCGCCAGGCCGTACTCGCGAAGAACGACGCGAGCGCCCACGAACTGCGCGACGCTCTCACGGCCCGGGGAACCGCGGTCGTCAACCTGCTGTCCAGCCCGGGCAGCGGCAAGACCGCGCTGCTGGAACAGGAACTGCTGCGGGCACGCGAGCGGTCGATCCCCGTGGCGGCGCTGAGCGCCGATCTCGCCACCGAGAACGACGCGATCCGCCTGGCGCGTTCGGGTGTGCCGGTCAAACAGGTGCTCACCGACGGGCTGTGCCATCTGGAGGCCGGCATGCTCGCCGGGCATCTGGACGGCTGGCTGCCCGACGACGTCCGGCTGCTGTTCGTGGAGAACGTCGGCAACCTCGTCTGCCCCGCCTCCTACGACCTGGGGGAGACACTCCGGGTCGTCCTCGCCGCCGTCACGGAGGGCGAGGACAAGCCACTCAAGTACCCCACCGCCTTCGGTCTGGCCCAGCTGGTCGTGGTCACCAAGACGGACCTCGCGGAGGCCGCCGAGTTCAACGAGGTCGCGTTCCGCAAGAACCTGGAACAGGTCAACCCCGGCGTCGAGGTGATCCTGACCTCGGCTCGCCGGGGGTGGGGCGTCGGCGCGCTGCTCGACCGGGCGCTGGCCACCGCGGACGGTTCACCCGCCCACGCGCCGGTCATGTCCCGGCAGTCCCACCACCACGGGCACAAAGACAGCCACAGCCATGGTCACAGCCGCAGCCACGACTACACTCGTGGTCACAGTCACAGCCACACGCACGGCCCCGCCCCCACACACCCGGAGGCCCCCGAAGCCATGGCCCACCCCCAGTCGTGAGCGCTCCGCAGGCCCAGGCCGTCGTCACCGAGGTCACCCGGCTGCGGCGCCGCGTCACCGTCCGGGGAGTCGTCCAGGGCGTCGGCTTCCGGCCCTACCTCTACAGCCTCGCCACCGACCTCGCCCTGGCCGGCCACGTGACCAACACCCCCGAGGGCGTGGTCGTGGAGGTCGAGGGCACCGCCTCGGCCGTGGCCCGGTTCTGCGACCGGATCGCCGCCGAGGCGCCCCCGCTGGCCCGCGTCGACTCCGTCGACCACCGCGAGGTGCCTCCCGTCGGCGGCACGACGTTCACCATCCTCGCCTCCCACTCCGGCGGACCGGCCCGCACCCTGGTCTCCCCGGACTCCGCCACCTGCGCGGACTGCCTCACCGAACTGGCCGACGCCACGAACCGTCGGTACCGCCACCCGTTCGTCAACTGCACCCACTGCGGCCCGCGTTTCACGATCGTCACCGGCGTCCCCTACGACCGGGCCCACACCACCATGGCCGGCTTCGCGATGTGTCTCGACTGCGCCCGCGAGTACGGGGATCCGGCCGACCGGCGCTTCCACGCACAGCCGGTCGCCTGCCCGGCCTGCGGTCCGCGGCTGCGGCTGCTCGTTGCCGGCGAGGGCGGACCGAGCAGCGCCGACGGCGGGGACCCGGTCGTCGAGGCGCGCACCCTGCTGGCGCGGGGCGCGATCCTCGCCGTGAAGGGCCTGGGCGGCTACCACCTGGCGTGCGACGCCACCAACCAGGCGGCCGTCGACCTGCTGCGACGCCGCAAGGCACGCGGCGACAAGCCGTTCGCCGTCATGACCGGGGCGACGGACGACATCCGGCACCTCGTGCGGCTCGGCCCCGAGGAGCAACACCTGCTGGAGAGCCGGGCCAGGCCGGTGGTCCTGTTGAGGCGGCGGCCACGACCGTCGTACGCCGTCGACGCCGTGCGGCCCGCCGAGGCCGTCGCGCCCGGCAGTCCCGACCTCGGCGTGATGCTGCCGTACACGCCCCTGCACCATCTGCTGCTCGGCCTGCCCGGAGATGCGGACGGCCCTCGGCTGCTCGTCATGACCAGCGGCAACGTGTCCGGGGAACCGATCGTCACGGACGACACCGAGGCACTGGAGCGGCTCGCGCACCTGACCGACGCCTGGCTCACCCACGACCGGCCGATCCACGTCCCCTGCGACGACTCCGTGGTCAGGGTCTGCGACGGCGAGCCGCTCGTGCTCCGCCGCTCCCGCGGCTACGCGCCGCTGCCGCTCACCCTCCCCCTGCCCGTACGGCCGACCCTCGCCGTAGGCGGCGACCTGAAGAACGCCTTCTGCCTGGGCTCGGGCCGCCACGCCTGGCTGTCGGCACACATCGGAGACATGGACGGCCTCGGCACCCAACTCGCCTTCGAGCACGCGACGGCGCAGCTGGAGTCGCTCACGGGGGTGCGGCCCGGGACACTGGCGTCCGACCGGCACCCCGGCTATCGCTCCGCCCGCTGGGCCGAACGGAACGCGGCCGAACGGCCCGTCGTCCGCGTCCAGCACCATCACGCGCACATCGCCGCAGCGATGGCCGAGCACGGGCTCGACGGCACTCGGCCGGTCATCGGCGTCGCCTTCGACGGCACGGGCCACGGCGACGACGGCGCCGTGTGGGGCGGGGAGTTCCTGCTCGCCGACTACGACCGCTTCACCCGGTTCGGGCACCTCGCCTACGTCCTGCTGCCCGGCGGCGACGCGGCCGTACGGCGGCCGTACCGCATGGCGCTGGCCCATCTGCGGGCGGCCGGGATCGGCTGGGCCGACGACCTCGCCTGCACCGTGGCCTGCCCGCCAGACGAACTGCCGCTGCTGGAGCGGCAGTTGGAGCGCTCCCTGAACTGTGTCCCCACGTCCAGCATGGGCCGGCTCTTCGACGCGGTGTCCTCCCTCGCCGGGGTCTGCCACCGCGCCGGCTACGAGGCGCAGGCCGCCGTCGAGTGGGAGGCGGCCGCCCTGCTCGCACCGGCCGAGGACACCACGGCGTACGCCTTCGCCCTCCACGATCCGGAGAACGGCGAGAACGGCGCGGACGGCGAGGTCGGCGCCGTACGGGCCGATCCGGCACCCGTGCTCGCGGCGATCGTCGACGACCTGCGCGCGGGCGTCGAGCCGGCCCTGATCGCGGCACGCTTCCACCGGGGCGTGGCCGCTCTGGTGCACGGCATGTGCCGGCGGGCGCGGAAGCGGCACGGGCTGGACACGGTCGCCCTCACGGGAGGCGTGTTCGCCAACACGCTGCTCTCCTCGGCCTGCGCCCGCGCCCTGCGCGGGGACGGCTTCACGGTCCTGCGGCACCGGCTGGTGCCGCCGGGCGACGGCGGGCTGGCACTGGGCCAGCTGATGGTGGCCGCCCGGACCGCTTCCACTCCCACCGACTGAGCGACGCGCGACCCACAGCGAGGAGAGGTTCATGTGCCTGGCGGTACCCGGCAGAGTGCTGGACATCGAGGAACGGGACGGTACCCGGATGGCCTCCGTCGACTTCGGCGGAGTGGTCAAGGAGGTGTGCCTGGAGTATCTGCCCGACCTGCGGGTCGGTGAGTACGCCATCGTCCACGTCGGCTTCGCCCTGCAACGGCTGGACGAGGAGTCGGCGCGGCAGACGCTCGAACTCTTCGCCGAACTCGGCATGTTGCAGGAGGAGTTCGGCGATGCGTGGGAGATGGCAGCGGCGGAGGCGGGCGTGGAGCCGATGGGAGCGGCGCCGGTGGCAGAGACGCCGGTGGCAGAGGTGGCAGAGGTGGCGGTGGAAGAGGTGCGTGATCGGTGAAGTACATCGACGAGTTCCAGGACCCGGAGCTGGCGCGACGGCTCCTCGACGACATCCGTGCCACGGTGACCAGGCCGTGGGCCCTGATGGAGGTGTGCGGAGGGCAGACGCACAGCATCATCCGGCACGGCATCGACCAACTCCTGCCCGACGAGATCGAGTTGATCCACGGTCCCGGTTGTCCCGTGTGCGTGACCCCGCTGGAGGTCATCGACAAGGCGCTGGAGATCGCCTCACGGCCGGAGGTGATCTTCTGTTCCTTCGGCGACATGCTCCGGGTGCCGGGTACCGGCCGGGACCTCTTCCAGGTCCGGGGCGAGGGCGGCGACGTACGGGTGGTCTACTCGCCGCTCGACGCGCTGCGGATCGCCCAGCGGAACCCCGACCGCGAGGTGGTGTTCTTCGGTATCGGCTTCGAGACCACCGCGCCGCCCAACGCCATGACGGTCCATCAGGCCCGGAAGCTGGGCGTCAAGAACTTCAGCATGCTGGTGTCCCACGTCCGCGTACCGCCCGCCATCGAGGCGATCATGTCCTCGCCGAGCTGCCGGGTGCAGGGCTTCCTCGCGGCCGGCCACGTGTGCAGTGTGATGGGCGTGGGGGAGTACCCGGAGCTCGCGGAACGGTTCCGTGTCCCCATCGTCGTGACGGGCTTCGAGCCGCTGGACATCCTCGAAGGCGTACGCCGGGCCGTCCGTCAGCTGGAACGCGGCGAGCACACCGTCGACAACGCCTACGCCCGCGCCGTCCGCCCGGAGGGCAACCCGGCCGCGCGGGCCATGCTGGAGGACGTCTTCGAGGTCACCGACCGGGCCTGGCGCGGCATCGGGGTGATCCCCGACAGCGGCTGGCGGCTGTCGCCGAAGTACCGCGACCACGACGCCGAGCACCGCTTCGCGGTCGGCGGGATCCGGACGGTCGAGCCCGCCGAGTGCCGCAGCGGAGAAGTCCTCCAGGGGCTGCTGAAGCCGCACGAGTGCGAGGCGTTCGGCACCCTGTGCACACCGCGTACGCCGCTGGGGGCCACGATGGTCTCCAGCGAGGGAGCCTGCGCCGCGTACTACCTCTACCGGCGGCTGGACATGCCCGCCGCCCAGGCCCGGGAGGCGAGCCCCGTTGTCTGACACCACCGATCTCCCCGCCCCCGCCACCCTCGACATCGAGGCGTGGACATGCCCGGCCCCCGTACGCGACAGGCCTCGGGTCGTCATGGGCCACGGCGGCGGGGGAGCGCTCTCCGCCGAACTCGTGGAGCAGATCTTCGCACCGGCCTACGGCGGTGATGTGCTCTCCCAGATGGGCGACGCGGCCGTTCTCGCGCTGGGCGGGGCCCGGCTGGCGTTCTCCACCGACTCCTACGTGGTGCGGCCGCTGTTCTTCCCCGGCGGCAGCATCGGCGACCTCGCGGTGAACGGCACCGTCAACGACCTCGCGATGCGCGGCGCCCGTGCCGCCTACCTCTCCTGCGGATTCATTCTGGAGGAGGGCGTCGAACTGGACGTGGTCACCAGGGTCGCCCAGGCCCTCGGCGCGGCCGCGCGTGCCGCCGGGGTGGAGGTGGCCACCGGCGACACCAAGGTGGTGGAGGCCGGCCACGGCGACGGGGTCTTCGTCAACACGGCCGGCATCGGTCTCGTCCCGGCCGGCGTCGATCTACGGCCCCAGCGGGTCGTCCCCGGCGATGTCGTGATCGTCAGCGGTGCCATCGGCATCCACGGGGTGGCGATCATGAGCGTGCGGGAAGGACTGGAGTTCGGCGTCGAGATCGAGAGCGACTGCGCGGCCCTCGGCGGTCTGGTCGACGCGATGCTCGCCGTCACCCCGGATCTGCACGTCCTGCGCGATCCCACCCGAGGCGGCCTGGCGGCGGCCCTCAACGAGATCGCGGCGGCCTCCGGCACGGGGGTCGTCATCCGGGAACGCGACGTCCCGGTGCCGTCGGCCGTGGCCAACGCCTGTGCCATTCTCGGCCTGGACCCCTTCTACATCGCCAATGAGGGCAAGCTCGTGGCCTTCGTCCCGCGCGAGCACGCCGACGCGGTACTGGAGGCGATGCGGGCCCACCCCCGGGGCGCCGACTCCGTGATCATCGGCGAGGCCGTCGAGGACCATCCCGGCATGGTCGTCGCCAGGACCGGCCTCGGCGGCACCCGGGTGGTCGACCTGCCGATCGGCGAACAACTGCCGAGGATCTGCTGACGCGGGCCCGCGGTCCCCGCCGGTTCCGCTCGACACCCACCACCCCCTGCGGCGGCGGCGCGGTCTACGGGCCCTGCGGGGCTGACGCGGGCCCGCGGTCCCCGCCGGTTCCGCTCGACACCCACCACCCCCTGCGGCGGCGGCGCGGTCTACGGGCCCTGCGGGTCCTGGCGGGTCCACGCCGGTCTTCGCGGCGGCGTCCTTGGTGCCGCTGGGACGCTGGGAGCGGCCCTCGCGGCCGGTGTCGCGGCGGCCCTGCTCGTCGGCGTCGCCGTACTCCTCGCCACGCGCCCCGTGACTCCTCGCCGTGTCACCCGGGACGGATTTCGTCTCCTCGGCGGACTTCTTCCGTCCTCGGCCCGCCGCTTCCGCGTGCTCGGCCGTACGGAAGGAGCGCGGGGCGCTCGGGTTGTCCTGCTGACGGGTCTCGTCCACATCGGGCGACCAGCCGTGCTGCTCGGTGCCCCGGTGACGGCTCGGGCCCTTGCCGTGCGGCGGTTCGGACGAACGTGGTTTCTTCGACATGGTCCGACCTGCCTGTTCGTGGGCGAGGGGGCGGCGCTCATGCGTCACCACGATGTGTCGATTGTCCCTCCTTGTCGTGGTTGGAGCGCATCGAGCCCCGTGACCGCTGGGGTCAGGGGGTGAAGACCTCGTCGAGGCGGTCGATGGCACCGTCGTCGCCGAGGTGGTACGTGAAGACGAGGCCCGAGTTCGGGTGGGCCTCCAGCCAGTCCAGGAACTCCTGGACGCCGATGGGCTGGTTCGTGGTGCTTTCCACGATGGGCGTGGTCACGGTGATGTTCGCGGCCTGGTCCAGCGGGATGTACGTCTCCTTGTCGACCGTCTCGAAGGGGGCGCCGTCCGAGTCCGGGGTGCCGCACCCCCAGTTGCCGTGCTTGACGATCAGGCTGAGGGGCCCGCCTTCGGGCGTGTAGCGGTAGACCGCGATCTCGTCGGGTGAGATGGGCATCTTGTGATCACAGTCGTCCCCGCCGCCGCCACCGCTGCCGTCCGCGCCACCCGAGTCCGTGGAGCCCGTCGTCTCGGAATCGGACTGCTCGGAGGAGGCCTCGGAGGCGGCTCCGGACTTCTCGGCGTCGTCGTCCGCGCCGGCGGACGCCTTCGCGTCGGGCGTCCCGGCGGTGCCGCCGCTTTTCCCGCCGTCCTCGCCGTCCTAGGCGTGCGAGCCGCTCGTCGCCGTCGCGCTCGCCTTCGCATCCCCGTCGGCGGCCTCCGTGCAGCCGTCACCGGAACAGCCGCTGAGCCCCAGCGCTCCGGCGAGGCAGATGCCCAGCACGACCCGACCGGGCGGCGCCGGGCCTGCGACGGGTCCTCCTCGGCGTCACGTTCATGGATCGTCCCCCTCCTGCTTGTTCGCGATCCCCGTGAGCCCCGTCGGCTCGGGAGAGAGGGACGATTTTCGGCCGTTGGCAGTTGCGCGTCCTGGACGAATTCTGCACGTCGGCTCGCACGGTGCCACCGACGGGGCGTCGCGGGGCGGGGCCGCGGCGCTGCGCGGTCCGGCCCCGCCCTGTCACCTCACGCCTCGCAGGCGGTCTTGGTGTCGCTCGTGTCGGCCGTGCAGGTGTCGGTGTTGGTGCCCCCGTTGAGGGAGTCGTTGCCGAACACGCCGTCCACGGCGTCGAGGGTGTCGTTCCCCGCCTCTCCGCTGTGGGTGTCGCTGCCGGCGCCACCGACCAGGGTGTCGTTGCCCGTGCCGCCCACCAGGAGGTCGTTGCCTCCGAAGCCGGACAGGACGTCGCCCGCCGTGCCGCCGGTGAGCGTGTCGCCGAACGGGCTGCCGTACACGATCTCGACGTCCGTGAGGACGTTGTCGCCCTCACCGCCGATGCCGTCGTCGGCGGCGTTGTCGATGTCGACGACCACCCCGGAGGTGCTCTCCAGGTAGCTGGCGATGTCGCTGGCGCCGCCTCCGCCGCTGAGCCGGTCCGCGCCCGTGCCGCCGATGAGGAGGTCGAAGGTGACGCCGCCGTTCAGGGTGTCGTTGCCCGTACCGCCGTTGAGGATGTTGCTGCCCGGGCTGGGGCCGCCGTTGATGACGTCGTTGCCGGACTCGCCCTTGAGGTCACCGCGGACGTTGCCGGTCTTGGTGATGATGTCGTTGCCGTCACCGGCGTTGACCACGACCGTGTCGGTGTTGAGGTTCACCGGGCAGGCCACCGAGCCGTTGACCTGGAGGGTGCATCCGAGACCGGCGCTCAGGACGTCGGAGGTGTCCTGGATGACGACGTTGCTCCCGGACAGGCTGACCGTGATGTTGTTGGCGCGCCCCGCCGCCGCGTTGACGACCACGTTGGTCCCGCTCTTGGACACACCCGTGGCCGCGCTCGCGGGCCCTCCGGCCACCGTCACCGCGGAGGCGGCCGTCGCCGCGACCACCAGGACCCTGAGTAACGCTTTTCGTGTCATGAACTCCCTCTCGATTGCGTCCGTCGACCTGCCCGCGCACCGCCGGTGCGTCGGGCCGCCCCTACGGTCCCCGGCGGGCCCGGGCGGCGCATGGGGGAAGAGCCCCCATCTATCGACGGAGTCGGGCTCGGCCGGCGGAGCCGTGGACCTTCCGGACGGACCGGAGAGGAGGCAGGAGGACAAGGGAACGAGCGGCCGGAGAGGCGCCCCCTGCGGCTGGGGCGAGCGCCCTGGGAGGGGGCTGCCCCGCAGCGCCCGGCGAGCCGGCCCCAGGGGGCGGTGGGCGGCGGCGTGAAACTGTTCCGAGTGCCCCGCGCGCGGGCTTGTATTCCGCCTGGGACGGTATCTTTTCGGGCGGCGGGGATCTTCGCGACCGGCTTTGGTTGTCGGACGACAACTGCGTTAATCTTCACCGGATTTTCTCATCCGGTCGATCCGTGAACTGCGGAATCCCGGCCGGTGAGCGGGCCTTGCACGGCCCGGCGCGGGTTCCGAGTCCTCGGCCGAGGGCTCTTGGGGAGCGGAACGAGGGTGCGCATGAGCGGCAAGACGGTCGAACGGGCCCCGGGAGAGCATGAGCTACGGCAACTCCTGGCCGGTCTGACGGCCGTACGGGACGGCGACTTCGGCACCCGGCTGCCGTCCGACGGCGAGGGGCTGCTCGGCGACATCGCCACCGTCTTCAACGGCATGGTCGACCAACTGTCCGTGTTCACCTCCGAGGTCACCAGGGTGGCCCGTGAGGTGGGCACCGAGGGAACGCTCGGCGGGCAGGCCGAGGTACCGGGCGTCTCGGGCACCTGGGCCGATCTCACCGACTCGGTCAACGCCATGGCGGGCAACCTGACCACCCAGGTGCGCGACATCGCGCAGGTGGCGACGGCCGTGGCCAAGGGCGATCTGTCGCAGAAGATCGACGTTCCCGCGCGCGGCGAGATCCTCCAGCTGAAGGAGACCGTCAACACGATGGTCGACCAGCTCTCCGCGTTCGCCGACGAGGTGACGCGTGTCGCGCGCGAGGTCGGCAGCGAGGGGCGGCTCGGCGGGCAGGCCCAGGTGCCCGGTGTCGGCGGGGTCTGGCGCGACCTGACCGATTCGGTCAACTTCATGGCCGGCAACCTCACGTCCCAGGTCCGCAACATCGCCCAGGTCACCACGGCGGTGGCGCAGGGCGATCTGTCGCAGAAGATCACCGTGGACGCGCGGGGCGAGATCCTGGAGTTGAAGAACACCATCAACACGATGGTGGACCAGTTGTCCGGTTTCGCCGACGAGGTCACGCGCGTGGCCCGCGAGGTCGGCACCGAGGGGCGGCTCGGTGGACAGGCCGACGTCAAGGGCGTCAAGGGCACCTGGCGCGACCTCACGGACTCCGTGAACTTCATGGGGGCCAACCTCACCTCGCAGGTCCGCAACATCGCCCAGGTGGCGACGGCGGTGGCTCAGGGGGATCTGTCGCAGAAGATCACCGTGGACGCCCGTGGGGAGATCCTGGAGCTCAAGGACACCATCAACACGATGGTGGATCAGCTGTCCGGTTTCGCCGACGAGGTCACCCGTGTGGCCCGCGAGGTCGGCACCGAGGGCAATCTGGGCGGACAGGCGATCGTCCGGGGCGCGTCGGGCACCTGGAAGGACCTGACCGACAACGTCAACGTCATGGCGTCCAACCTGACCGGTCAGGTCCGCTCGATCGCCCAGGTCGCCACGGCCGTCGCACGCGGCGACCTGTCCCAGAAGATCACCGTCGAGGCCAAGGGCGAGGTCGCCGCCCTGGCCGATGTCATCAACACCATGGTCGACACCCTCTCCGCGTTCGCCGACGAGGTCACCCGTGTCGCCCGCGAGGTCGGCACCGAGGGCCGCCTCGGGGGCCAGGCCCACGTGCCCAACGTCGCGGGAACCTGGAAGGACCTGACCGACAACGTCAACTCGATGGCGAACAACCTCACCGGCCAGGTCCGCAACATCGCCCTGGTGACCACGGCGGTGGCGGGCGGCGACCTGTCGAAGAAGATCGACGTCGACGCCCGCGGCGAGATCCTGGAACTCAAGACCACCATCAACACGATGGTCGACCAGCTCTCGTCGTTCGCCGCCGAGGTCACCCGCGTCGCCCGCGAGGTCGGCAGCGAGGGCCGGCTCGGTGGACAGGCCGAGGTGGAGGGCGTCGAGGGCACCTGGAAGCGGCTCACCGAGAACGTCAACGAACTGGCCGGGAACCTCACCCGCCAGGTCCGCGCGATCGCCGAGGTCACCAGCGCCGTCGCCGAGGGCGACCTGACCCGCTCCATCACCGTGGAGGCGTCCGGCGAGGTCGCCGACCTCAAGGACAACATCAACTCCATGGTGGAGTCCCTGCGCGAGACCACCCGGGCCAACCAGGAACAGGACTGGCTCAAGACCAACCTCGCCCGCATCTCCGGTCTGATGCAGGGCCATCGCGACCTGCCCGTCGTCGCCGAGCTCATCATGGACGAGCTGGCACCGCTGGCCTCGGCGCAGTACGGCGCCTTCTACCTCGCCGAGGACACCGAGCGCGGCCCCGAACTGCGGCTGGTGGGCTCCTACGGCTACCCCGACGACACCGACCGGCCCGAGCGCATCCCCGTCGGCCGCTCACTGGTCGGGCAGGCCGCGCGCAACCGCCGTCCCATCAGCGTCGAGGAACTGCCGCGGGGCTATGTGACGATCTCCTCCGGACTCGGACAGGCCGAGCCCAGCGCCCTGGTCGTGCTGCCCATCGTGGTGGAGGACCAGGTCCTCGGCGTCATCGAACTGGGCTCCGTCACCCCCTTCACCCAGATCCACCAGGACTTCCTCGCCCAGTTGATGCCGACCATCGGCGTCAACCTCAACACCATCGTGGCCAACGCCCGCACCGACGAACTGCTGGGCGAGTCGCAGCGGCTGACCGCCGAACTCCAGGCGCGGTCCGAGGAGTTGCAGGTCCAGCAGGACGAACTGCGGCGCTCCAACGCCGAACTGGAGGAGAAGGCCTCCCTGCTGGCCTCGCAGAACAGCGACATCGAGGCCAAGAACCTGGAGATCGAACAGGCGCGGCAGGAGCTGGAGACGCGCGCCCAGCAGCTGGCCCTGGCCTCCAAGTACAAGTCGGAGTTCCTGGCGAACATGAGCCACGAACTGCGCACCCCGCTCAACAGCCTGCTGATCCTGGCCCAGTTGCTCGCCCAGAACCCCTCGCGCAACCTCACGCCCAAGCAGGTCGAGTACGCGGGCATCATCCACTCGGCGGGCTCGGACCTGCTGCAACTGATCAACGACATCCTCGACCTGTCCAAGGTCGAGGCCGGCAAGATGGACGTCGCCCCCGAGCGGGTCCCGCTGCGCAAGCTCCTCGAATACGTCGAGGCCACGTTCCGCCCGATGACGTCGCAGAAGAGCCTGGACTTCACGGTGGCCACCGCACCGGGCACCCCCGCCGACCTGCTCACCGACGACTCCCGGCTGCGCCAGATCCTGCGCAATCTGTTGTCCAACGCGGTCAAGTTCACCGAGGAGGGCGGCGTCACCCTGCGCATCCAACCCGCCGTGGACCGCGAGGTCCCCGTGGGCGTCCTGCGCGGCGGTCCCGTCGTGGCGTTCCGGGTCGAGGACACCGGCATCGGCATCCCCCAGCAGCAGCTGGAGACGATCTTCGGGGCGTTCCAGCAGGCGGACGGCACCACCAGCCGCAAGTACGGCGGTACCGGACTCGGCCTGTCGATCACCCGGGAGATCGCCCATCTGCTCGGCGGCGCCGTCACCGTCGACAGCACACCCGGTCAGGGCAGCACCTTCACCCTCTACCTGCCCGTGGCCCGCGACGACTTCGAGGAACAACTCGACGGCGACCACCGGCCGACGGAGCACCCGGACCCCACCGGCCGCGAACTCCCCTCGGCGTCCCGGCCGGACACCGCGTCCCCCGCGGTGCCCGAGCAGCGCCGACGCCGTCTGCTGGTCGTCGAGGACCGCCCCCGCGGACTGCTGACCCTCGTCGCCGAACGCGCTGTCGCCGACCTCGCCTCCGACGGCGACCCCCTCGGCGCGATCGACATCATCACCGCCGTCGGAGCACAGGAGGCCGCGAGCACACTGGCCGCCGAACCCTGCCACTGCGTCGTCCTCGAACTCGCCATCCCCGACGACGAGGGCGCCCGTCTGCTGGAGGCCATGGAGGGCGACTCGGCGCTCGCCAGCGTGCCCGTACTCGTGCACACCGGCCACCGGGTGGACCTGGAGCACGAGCAGGCGCTGCGCTCCCGTGCGGACGGCCGCCCGCTCGACTTCCTGTCCAGCCTGGACGAACTGCGCGAACGCATCACCCTGCACCTGTCCGCCGAGGAGCCGGGGGACGTGTTGTCCCTGGTGCGCGCCGAGGAGGCCCAGCGGCCGGCCGCACAGGTCGTCGACGGCGCCTTCGTCGGCCGTAAGGTCCTCGTGGTCGACGACGACGCCCGCAACCTGTTCGCGCTGAGCGGGATGCTGGAGCTCCACGGCTTCCACGTCCTGCACGCCGACAACGGCCGCCGGGGCATCGAGATGCTGCTCGCCCACCCGGACGTCTCGCTGGTCCTGATGGACGTGATGATGCCCGAGATGGACGGATACACCGCCACCTCGGAGATCCGGGCGATGCCCCAGTACGCCGACCTGCCCATCATCGCCGTCACCGCCAAGGCCATGCCCGGTGATCAGGAGAAGAGCCTGGCGTCGGGTGCGAACGACTACGTGACCAAACCGGTCGACACGGGTGACCTCATCGGCCGGGTCCGACGCTGGCTGGCCGTATGACGGGGCGTCGCACCGCCGCGCGCACCAGCCCACCGGGTGACGTCCCGGGACGCCCGAGCCGAGGAACAGGTCAACCGTGAGCAACCCCAGCCGGTCGGCCGAGCCGCAGCACGCCGACGCCGCGCCCGACGCGCCGTCGGTCGACGCCGCGTGTGTTGAACCGTCCGCAGGTGCCGGGCATGGCGAGCCGTCCACCGGAGCTGCGCCTGGCGAGTCGTCGGCCGACGACCAGCCCGGCGCGGCATCGGTGGACGCCCTGGAGACGAAGGGGCAGTCCACGCCCGTCGACCGGCTCGCCGCGACCGTGGAACGGCTGCGCCGCGAGGTGCAGGCCGCCCAGGCGGAGGCGGACGGCCGTGCCGTGATCGAACTGGCCAAGGGCATCCTCGTCGAGCGGCTCGGCTGCGGACCGGCCCAGGCCGCCCTGCAACTCGCCGAATTGACCGAACAGGCGGGCGTGACACCCCTGGAGTTCGCCGTCGAGGTCATCAACCAGGCCGCCCGCGACCGGCTCTCCGAGATGACCACCGCCCTGCTCGCGAACACCGCGAGCAGGGACGACACCGACGACCCACCGGGCGGCGGCTCCCTCGCCGTACGGCTGCGGACCGCCGAGAGCGCCGCACTGGCCGCCCACGACGCCCAGGCCGTGGCCGACTCCCTCCTGGAACACGCCCTGGCCCCGCTCGGCGCCGAAGCCGTGGCCATCTGGGCGCTGGGCGCCGACGGCTCCCTCACCCTGGCCGGCAGCGCCGGCTTCTCGGCCGCCGAGGCGACACGCTGGCGGTACGTCCCGCCGGGCGTCGTCACCGTCGCCCGTCGCGGCCTCGGGGACCGAGCCGGCCAGTGGATCGGCTGCCTGTCGCAGACCGGCCTGCCCTCCATCGGACGCCACCACCATCCCGACGGCGGCCGGGTCGCCGTCCCCGCCGGCACCGGCGGCCGCATCCACGGCGTGCTGGAGATCGTCTGGCCTGCGCCGCTGGAGGCCCAGCTCCCGCAGATCGTCCGCCAGGTCGAGGCCCTGGCGGAGCTGTGCGCCCACACGCTCGGGACCTTCGTCCCGTCCCACGGCGACGGCGAGGCGCGGGCCGCCGGGATCCTGCCCGATGTCGCCGAGCTGATGGACCTCGCCGACGGGCTCCACGACCCCGCGCTGGTGCTCGTCCCGCACCTGGACGGCACCGGGGAACTGGTCGACTTCCGCATCCACCACGTCAACAGCCGCTTCCTCGACCCGGCCGGCCGGCCCCGGGGCGTCGTCAACGGAGCCCTGCTCCTGGAGACGTATCCCATGGCCGCCGGTGAGAGCGAACTGTTCGAGCAGGTCGAACGTGTCTACGCCACCGGCGAGCCGTTCCGCGCCCGCCGGATGCGGCTCACCTCCCTCGTGGAGGACGTCCCGCTGGCGGCCGTCGCCGACATCAACATCACCCGCCACGGCGGCAGCGTCCTGCTCATCTGGCGGATAGAGGACGAGACCGCGCGGCTGGCGAGCCTGCTGCAGCACGCCCAACGCCTCGGCCGTATCGGCGGGTTCGAGGAGAACCTCGTCACCGGCGAGATCACCTGGAACGGCCAGCTCTACAGCCTCTACGGCAAGCCCTCCATCAGCGGACCCGTCCCGCTGGAGGACCTGCCGGCCCACGCCCACCCCGACGACGCCGTCGCCATCGGCCGGTTCCTGCGCACCCTGCTGCACCACCGTCGCTCCGCGTCCGCCGCCTTTCGGCTCCAGCGGCCCGACGGCGTCACCCGGCACATCCGAGTCGTCGCCGAGCCGGTCCTCGACTCCGACGGCCGGCTCCTCGTCGTCCGGGGCGCCTACCAGGACATCTCCGCCCACCACTGGACGGAGGTCGCCCTCGCCGCCACCCGCGACCAACTCGCCCACTCCGAGCAGCAGGCGAGCGAACGCGACCGGCTCACCCTCCAGCTCCAGCACGCCATCATGCCCCCCGCCCAGGCCCCCCTGGAAGCCCCCGGACTGCGCGTCGCCGTCCGCTACCGGCCCGCCGAGACCCAACACCTGGTGGGCGGCGACTGGTACGACGCGGTCGTGCTGCCCTCCGGGCTGGTGCTGCTGTGCGTGGGAGACGTCGCCGGGCACGGCATAGAGGCGGCCACCAGCATGGTCGTCCTGCGCAACGCCCTGCGCGGTCTCGCCGTGACCGGCGCCGGACCGGGCCAGCTGTTGGCCTGGCTCAACATGGTGGCCCACCACCTGACCGGTTCCGTCACCGCCACCGCCGTCTGCGGCCTCTACGACCCGCACCGCCACACCCTGCGCTGGGCCAGGGCGGGCCATCTGCCGCCGGTCCTGGTACGCGCGGCCGAGCCGACACCGCTCCCTCTGATCAAGGGCCTGCTGCTCGGCGCCCTGCCCGAGGCGACGTACGAGGAACACGAAGTGCAACTGGCCGTCGACGACACCCTGCTGATGTACACCGACGGTCTGATCGAACGCCGTGACCGCTCCGTGGAGGAGTCCCTGGCCCAGCTGCTCACCGCCGCCCGGACCGTACCCCCCACCCTCGACCAGCAGTTGGACCGCCTCCTCACCTACAGCAGGTCCGACACCGACGACGACACCTGCCTCGTCGGCGTCCGGGTGGCCCAGGCCCTGCCGGCCTGATCGCCGCAGACCGGGGCGACCTCCGGCGTACGGAACGTCTGCGGGCGCCGTTGGCGGGCACACGGTGTGGTACGAGTCGGCGTCGGACGGGAGAGCGGGGAAGTCGGTGACGAGCAAGAGGACGGACACCGGGGCGACGGGTGTCAGGGCGAAGGGCTGGGCGCATTCGTTTCCCGTGTCGGGAGGCGTGCACGCCGGGCGGCGGTGGACACGAAGGCAGTTGGGGTTCCTTCCATGGACCGCGGACGAGCCCGAGACGGTGGACTCCGTTGTCCTGGCCGTGTCCGAACTCCTCACCAACGCGCACATCCACGCGCACAGCGACGCGCGTCTGATCCTCACCTGGGACGGCGACTGCCTGCACGTGAGCGTGCACGACGAGGACCCGACACTGCCGCGCCAGCGCACACCGAAGCCGGGGGAGACCTCCGGTCGCGGCGTGGGCATCGTACGGATGCTGGCCGACGAGCTGGAGGTGAGGTGCCAGCGGCACGGCAAGACGGTGTCGGCCTGCTTCCGTCCGGAGAGCGCCGACCGCCCCGCTGCCGAGCGGCCGGACGCCGAGCGTCTGGGTGCCGACCGCCCGGACGCCGAACGGCCGGGCACCGACCGGCCCGACGCCGGCTGAGGGCCGCTGCCGCACGGCGAGTTGTACGATGGCGTGTCTGCCCCGCCCGCCGTTGCGCAGGGACGGTGAGGGAAGCGCCGTACAGCGGCACATGGGAAGCAGGGGAGAGAACGTGGATGCCTCCCATGACGTGCACGGGCCAGGGTCGGCACGGTCGTCCGAGGGCATGGCGCTGGAGATCCGCTCTCTGCCGGGCCGCCCGGGGATCCGAGCCGCCGGAGAGATCAACGTGATCACCCGCTCTTTTTGGGAACACGCTCTGGTGGACCTGGCGAACGCCCACACGGACGTCTCCTTCGTGGAGCTGTCCGACCTGATGTCCATCGATGTGGGCGGTGCGGCGGCGCTGGCGGTCACCGCGCAGCGACTGCCCACGGGCCGGATCGTCGTGGACCGTCCACCGCCGGAGCTGGAGCGGATCCTGGACATGTTCTGGCCCGGCCTTTCGACGATCGAGGTGGCGGGGCGATGAGTACGGCCACGAGCAGTGAACACGAACCCTTTGTGCACCCTGCGCTGTTCTACCGGGGCAGGGAGCAGTACACGGCCGGCACGGTGCCGTTCCTGCGGGCGGGGCTGTCCGCCGGCGAGGCCGTGGCGGTCGCCGTCCCGGGCCCCAACCTCGAGCTGATCAGGGCTGCGATGGGTGCGCGTGCTGCCGAGATCGAGTTCCTCGACATGACCAGGGTGGGCCGCAACCCGGGACGGATTATTTCCGGGGTGCTGCGTGCCTTCGCCGACGCCCATCCGGCCGGGCGGGTGAGGATCATCGGCGAACCGATCTGGGCCGACCGCTCGGCCGTGGAGTACCCGGCCTGCGTGCAGCACGAAGCCCTCATCAACGCGGCCTTCCAGGGTCGGCACGTGACGATCCTGTGCCCGTACGACGCGGACGCCCTCGCCCCGGAGACGCTCGCGGACGCCCACCTCACCCACCCCGTCGTCATCGACGCCGGCGTCGAACGGATCAGCGAGGCATACGATCCCGAGCGCGCCGTCGCCCACTACGACCGGCCGCTCGCCCACCCGGCCGGGGCGGCTTCCCTCGCGTTCGACGCGGACGCGCTCCCGTGGGCCCGTTCCTTCGCGGTGCAGGAGGCCCGGCAGTTGGGCCTGACCGGCGACCGCTTGCAGGATCTGACACTGGCCGTGGCGGAGCTGACCACCAACAGCGTGGTGCACGGCGGGGGGACGGGCACCGTGCGCGTCTGGGCCGAGGGACCGCAGCTCGTGTGCGAGGTCCACGACCGAGGCCGCCTGACCGACCCCCTGGCGGGCCGCAGGCCCCCGGCTCGCGACCAGTTGGGCGGCCGTGGTCTCCTGCTCGTCCACTACGTCGCCGACCTCGTGCGCCTGCACACCACCGAGGCCGGCACCACCGTCCGCTTCTACCTGGACCTCTGACCGTGCCGTCCGCTCGCGAACCGTCCGGGGTCAGTAACTCAGCGCGTCCTCGGCCGTCCCGAGGAAGCTGGTGACCGTGCCGTCGTTCACGGTGACAGGGCCGTCGGCGATCGTCACCGTCGCCGGGCTCTCGGCGGCAGTGAGCGCGACCTCCACCTGGTGGGCGGTCTTGCCGCCCTCGGTGTCGAGGCCCGAGAAGAGGATCCCGGCGTAGGCGCGGTCGCCTGGGTTCAGCAGCCAGTCGTCGACGGTCGGGCCGCGGTGCTCCGCCGCCCCGTCGAGCCCCGGGATCGTGATGACCAGGTCGTTCGCCGCCAGCAGGCAGGGGTCGCCGCTGTTGTTGGTCGCGGTCAGCAAGGCGTGGCTCGCTTCCTTGGAGGCGACGGTGACGTTGTAGCTCAGGTCGGTCGTCTCGCACATGCCGACGCCGCCGTCCTGGCCGTCGTCCGTCCCCGACCCTCCGGACCCGGACGTGCCGGATCCGGACTTCCCGGTCCCGGACTTGCCGCTCCCCGACTTCCCGGAGCCGGACTTCGACGGCGGCGGGGTGCTGCCGCCGTCGGTGGAGTCGCCGCCCTCGCCACCCGGTTCGGCCGTCGTGGACGCCTCGGCGTCGGTGTCCGAACCTGCTCTGGACGGGCTCGCCGACGTTCTCGGCGAGGCCTTGTCCTTGTCCGTGTCGCCCCCGCACGCGGTCAGTGCCACGATGCCGAGCGAGCAGGCGGCGAATACGGCGGTGAGACGACGCGAACGAACCGTGTGAATCATGAAGAACCCCCGAGAGTGTGAGCGTCCGGGTGATCGTGCCTCATGGGAGCGCTTCCTCCACCCGCTCGCACCGAGAGGGAACCGTCTGCGGACAGCACTGTGACACTGTGACCAGCCGGAAGATCGACAACGCCCATGCGATCGGCGGCGCGGCGGATTTCGGCCGACCTGACCGGCCTGATCGTTTCTGAGTACGTGTACTCAGGCCCCGCGACGATCACTTGGGCAGACTGTGGCGTCCATGACAGGCGAGTGAGGGAGTGGACGTGAACCGAACGAGGGCAGCCCTGGCGGTGACGGCGCTGACGGTCTGTGCGCTGGCGGGATCCGGCGTGGGGTCCGCCGCCGCGGCCGGAGAACCCCTGCTGCCCCACCCCGGCCCGGAGGGCCTGGTGTGGGTGGAGGAACAGGTCGGCGACGGTGGGGTGGCGTCGGGGGGCGCCTGGGAGAGGCTGCCGACCGTCCTCACGGTGGCGTGCGAGGGCGACGGTGATGTGCGGGTGACGATGCGATCGCGGGAGACGGAGGTCGCCGCGTTCACGGTCGACTGCCCGGCGGGAACCGTCGGCGTCGGCTCGGTGACCATGGACCCCGGCGTGGTCCAAAACGGCTCCTTCACCATCGGGGTCGACGCGTCGTCCGAGACGATCCGCTGGGCACTGACGGTGACCCAGCCGGAACAGCCGGCATAGCCGGAGCGCATCGGAAGCGATCCAGGGGCGCGCGACGGCACGGAGGTCTCAGCGACGACGGCCACGTACGACCTGGTGCCGGACGAGGGGCTGTGGACCTCCCACGACGGCGTACGTGCGTGGCGGCGCGCGGCGGGATGGAGGCACCGCGACGCCCGGCTGTCCGCCCGCCGAAGGACGTCGGGCACCCCCGTTCCGGGGCCGGTTCAGTCGCGGCCGGGGCAGGGCGGACGGTGGTCGAGGCCCGGGAAGTGGCGGGTCCACTGGGCGGGGGTGAGCGGGGCGTCGACGTGGGTGCAGGCGTGGGCCCGTACCCAGGAGACGTCGGTGTTCCAGATCTCGATCGTGTGGTCGTTGCTGAGGGTGGCCACGGTGTCGGACGCCGCCAGGGGCAGGACGACCGCGAGACCGCCCGAGAGACCGGTCAGCAGGGCTCGTTCGCCGGGACGCGAGCGGTCGGTCGCCTTCCACAGGCGTACGGTGCCGTCCTGTCCGGCGGTGATCACCTCACGGCCGTCCCGGGTGAACTCCACATGGCCGATCATGCCGGTGTGGGCGTGGAGCCGGCCGAGCCTGCGGTGCGCGCGCGGATCGGCGACGTCCCACAGACGCGCCGTGCGGTCGTCGCTGCCGGAGACGAGCGTACGGCCGTCCCGGCTGAAGGCGAGTCCGACGACGAAGTCGTCGTGGTCGCGGAGCACGGCGATCGTGGCGGCGTGGCGCGGGTCGGTGACGTCCCACAGCCGGACGGTGCGGTCGTCGGAACCGGAGGCCAGGGTGGAGCCGTCGGGGCTGAAGGCGACCGGTTTGACGTTGAGCGCGTGGCCGGTCAGTTCTCCCAGGAGGCGGGGGCGGTCGGGATCGCGGACGTCCCACAGCCGGACGGTGTCGTCGTAGCTGCCGGTGGCGAGCGTGCGGCCGTCCGGGCTCACGGCCAGGGAGAAGACGAACTCGCCGTGGTGGCTGGAGGTGGTCGACCGCAGGCGCGGTCGGGCGGGGTCGGCCACGTCCCAGAGCCGGATCGCGCGGTCCTCGCCGATACCGGCCAGTACCCCGCCGGGGCCGAAGGCCAGCGTGTGGGCGGCCTCGGGGTCGCCGTGCGTCGTGCCCAGCAGACGGGGGCCACGGGGGTCGGCCGTGTCCCACATCCGGAGACTGCCGTCGTCGTGCGCGGTGGCGAGCCTGCGGCCGTCGGGGGTGGCGGCCAGGGCGTGGACATGGCGGGCCAGGGTGTACGGGGCGACGCTGAGCAGTCCGTTGCGGGTCGCCCGGTTCGCTTCCAACCGGTAGGCCGCCAGAGCCAGTTGCACGGCGAGCGAGCGGTCGCGGGTACGCAGGGCCGCCGCGCTCTCGACGGCCTGGAGTGCGAGGAGGCGGTTGCGCTGCGCGGTGACGGTCTGCTGGGAGCGCAGCGCGTGACCGACGGCGGCCGCGGCGCACAGGAGCAGGACGACGAGGGCCGCGACGAGGCGGCGTAGTCGGCGGACGCGGTGGCGGGCGTGCCGGGTCTGCGCCTGTTCCGCGGCCTCGCTCGTCTCCAGGAAAGCGCGTTCTCGGGCGGTGAGCGTCTCCTTCGGGAGGTCCCTGGCGGCGGCCAGCCGCAGGCCCCGGTACAGGGTGTCCGGGTCGCGGTGCAGGGACTCCCAGACGGTGGTGGCCTCGGTGAGCGCGCGGTGCAGGCGCAGCCGGTCGCGGTTCTCGCCCAGCCAGCCGCCGAGCCGGGGCCAGCAGCGGATCAGGGCCTCGTGGGCGATCTCGACGTGGTCCCGGTCGACGGTCAGCAGGCGTGCCCGGGTGGCTTGTTCGAGGACGAGCGCGGTGTCGTGGCTGTCGTCGAGCTCATGGCGCGGCACACGGCGTTTGGTGTCCTCGGTGCCCTCACCCAGGGCGATGAGACGCAGGAACAGCAGTCGGGCGACGGTCTGCTGGGAGTCGTTCAGGGACGCGTGGAACGCCTCGGCGGTCTGCGCGAGGGCGCCCTCGAAACCGCCTGCCGCCTGGAATCCCGCGAGGGTGAGAGTGTTGCCGCGCCGCCGGCGCCAGGTCTCCAGAAGGGCGTGCGAGAGCAGGGGGAGCGCCCCGGGCCGGCCGTGGGCGTCGGCGGTGAGCGCCGCGAGAAGGGCGCCCTCGACGGTCAGCCGGACGCGGGCGGCCGGCTGGACGATCGCCGCCCGCAGCTCGTCGAGCGTCATCGGACCGACGGGGACGTGGGCCTCCGCCAGGGCGTCGACGAGGGCGGGCAACCGGGTGCAGTGCGTGTAGAAGTCCGACCGTACGGCCAGTACGACGCGGCAGCGGCTGTCTGCGGCGTGCGCGGCATGCAGGAGAGCCGAGACGAACGCGTCACGTTCCTCCGCGTCGGGGCAGAGGGTGAAAACCTCCTCGAACTGGTCCACGACGACGAGGAGTTCGTCGGCCGGATCCGGTGAGCGGGCCAGTATCTGGCGTACGACACGGTGCAGTGTGCGGGGTTCCGAGGCGAGTTCGTCCGCGACGGCTCCCGGAGTGAGACCGGCTCGGGCCGCCAGCTGGATCGCGCATTCCTCCAGGGGGCGCGCGCCGGGAGTGAATACCAGGGCCGGTTCGCCGGGGAATCGGGGGAGCACACCGGCGCGCAGCACCGAGGATTTCCCGGATCCCGAGGCGCCGAACAGAACGAGGAATCTCTTTCTGCTCAGATGTTCGACGAGTCTTCCGGTCAGATTCTCCCGGCCGAAGAAAGCGTCGGCGTCCGACTGTTGGAAAGGGGCCAGACCGACATAGGGCGAGGTGGCCGTGGTCTCCTCGCCCCCGCTGGGCTCCGAGCCGGCAGTGCCGCTCCCGGTGGCGCACGCGGCGGCCGTGGTGTGCCAGAACAGCTCCCATTCCCGCACGTCACCGCCACAGGCACGGACGTAGGCGAGAGTGACTGCCAGCGACGGCAGTTGACGTCCCGACGCGGCCCCGGAGAGCGCCGCGATCGAATAATGCGCCCGCCGTGCGAGGTCCCGATAGGTGGGATTTCCCGACTGCTCCCGCAGTTTTCGCAACCGCGCCGCGAAATCCCGCAGTGGTCCACTCTCCGCTTCCAGCGGTCGCTCTCCCCGTGGCACCCGAAAACGCACCTCCCTCTGAGCCATTCGGGATTGTTCACCATGCGTTTGTTCAGCGCCAGCCCGCCGATCGTGAACAACGCGCGGCGGCTACAAACGGAGCGTCGACTCACCACGACCGATCCGGGAGGACCCATGAACGCCTACACACGGCACCGCGCCGGCCGACCGCTCGGGGGCGCGGCGACCCCGCCCCCGCTCTCCGCACCCGACCCGGTCGAGAGGACCGAACGCCGCGACGCCCCTGACCGGCTGGGGCATTTCACCGCCGATCAGCTGGGACGGCTGTGCGAGGTGGCGGGCATCGGCGCGCGACAGCGGACCACGCACCAACGGGTGCTGTCCGAACTCCTGGGCCCGGCCGCCGCGCTGCCCCTGACCGACCCACCGCCCTCCCCCTCCTTCGTGTCGGACGACCACACACCGGTCGAGTTCTCACTGACGTTCCCCGCCGGTGGCGCCCCCGTCCTGCGGGTGCTCGTCGACCCGGGCTTCGCCGCCCGGTCGCTGCCGGAAAACGCCCGCACGGCACGGGCGGCCGTGGGACGCCTGGCCACCCAATGGGGCATCGACCTGGGCGAACTGACCCGCCTGAGCGACCTCTTCCTCCCACCGGAACCCCACGGACCGCTGACCCTGTGGTGCGCCCTCGACCTGCGCCCGGCCGGCCCCACCGGAGTCAAGCTGTACCTGAACCCGGGTGCCCGGGGCATCGAGCGCGCCATGGAGACCGTCACCGAGGCCATGACGAGGCTCGGCCACGCCCGGGCCTTCGAACCGGTAAGGCGCCATGTGGCCGCCCGCTCGCCGGAGCGGGCCGCGTTCATGTTCTTCGCCCTGGACGTGGGCCCGTGGGCCGAGCCGCGGGTGAAGGTCTACGTCGCCCACCCCGGCGCCACGGCCGCCGACGCGGCGGACGCGGCCCGCCTGGTGCCCGCGGCGTGCCCGGAACGGGTCGCTGAGCTGTGCCGCCTCGTCGGCGGGGAGGGCCCCTTCGACCGGCTTCCGCTCGTCTCCTGCTACTCGTTCACCGGCGCGGACACCCACCACCCGACCGGCCACGGCCTCCACGTCCCCGTCCGGGCGTACGTCCGCGACGACCGGGGGGCACACGACCGGGCCGTACGGTTCCTGCGCCGGTACGGGGTGCGCAGCACGCCGCTCGACCGTGCCCTCGACGCGCTCACCGTCCGTCCCCTGACCGCGGGCGTCGGCCTCATCTCCTATCTGAGCCTGGTCCAGGCGGGGCGGCAGGCACCCCGGATCACCACCTACTTCTGCCCCGAGGCCTACCGCGTTCTCCCCCCACGGCAGGGCACCGCATCGCCGAGCCCCGCCCCGGCCCCTGCAACCGAGCGGGGATCCACGGCGCCGCAATCCACCCCACAGGGCTTCACGGTCCCGCGTACGACCGGCTGAACCCGGCCCGCCCACCCGTCCGACAGCACACCGAAGGGAAGACCGATCATGGAGCCGTACCGGATCAAGGTCGTGGAGCCGATCCCCGTCACCACCCGCGCACAGCGTCAGGCCGCCCTTGCCCGTGTCCAGTACAACCTCTTCGACCTGCGGGCCGACGAGGTCACCGTCGACCTGCTCACCGACTCGGGAACCGGAGCCCTGTCCGCCGCCCAGCTCGCCGCCGCCATGGACGGCGACGAGTCCTACGCGGGCTCGCGCTCCTTCCACCGCTTCCACGAGACCGTCCGCGAACTCACCGGCTACCCGCACATCCTGCCGGTGCACCAGGGACGCGCGGCCGAACGGCTCCTGGCCTCGACGCTCCTCGGCCCCGGCAGGATCTTCCTGAGCAACACGCACTTCGACACCCTGCGGGCCAACGTCGCCCTCGCCGGGGGAGAGGCCTGGGACCTGCCCTGCCCCGAGGCCGAGGACCTGGACAGCGCACAGCCGTTCAAGGGGAACATCGACACCGCCCGTCTCAAGCAGCTCCTGGACGGACCCGACGGCGGCCGCGTCGCCGCGGTGATCATGACGCTCACCAACAACGGCGGCGGCGGGCAGCCGGTGTCCATGGCCAACCTGACCCTGACCTCCGCACTCTGCCGGGAACACCGTGTGCCCCTGATCCTGGACGCGGCACGGTTCGCGGAGAACGCCTGGCTGGTCACCCAGCGGGAACCCGGCTACCGCGACCACAGCCCCCGGCAGGTCGCCGAAGAGGCATTCCGGCTCGCCGACGGCTGCACGATGAGCGCGAAGAAGGACGGCATCGCCCACATCGGCGGCTTCCTCGGCCTGAACGACGGCGAGCTGGCCCGGCGCTGCGAGCTGCTGCTCATCGCGACGGAGGGATTCCCCACCTACGGCGGACTGGCGGGCCGTGACCTGGACATGGTCGCCCAGGGTCTGCGCGAGGTCACCGACCCGGAGTACCTCCGCGCCCGGGCCGAGGACACCGCCTATCTGGCGGACGTGGTGCGGTCGGCCGGCGTCGACATCGTCGAGCCGCCCGGGCTGCACGCGCTCTACCTCAACGCCGGCCGTCTGCTGCCGCACATCCCGCCGCACCAGTTCCCCGGACAGGCACTGGCCTGCCGCCTGTATCTGGAGGGCGGCATCCGTTCCGTCGAACTCGGCTCCCTGTACCTGGGCACCGAGGACGAGACCGGCGCCCCCCTCACCAGCGCCCCGTACGAACTGCTGCGGCTGGCCGTTCCCCGCCGGACCTACACCCGCGGCCACTTCGACCACATCGGCCGTGCGCTGGCCCGCACGGTCCGCGACGCGCATCTCGTCCCCGGCCTCCGGATCACCGAACAGCCGCCCCTGCTGCGCCAGTTCCGCGCGAAGCTCGCGCCGGTGGCCCAGCGCCCGTGAGCCAACAGCCCGCTGATGCCGCTCGACCGGCACAACGCAGCGGTGGAAACCCTCCCTCAGCCCCGAAGGCCTGAGCTGCCGGGTTCCCGCCGCTGCGCCGGCCCGGGCGCGGAGACGGTCAGCGCTCGCAGCTGTCCTTCAGGTCGTTGGCGTCTTTCGTGCAGGTGTCGGTGCCGCCGTCCCCGAAGGAGCGGTCGTTGCCAGGCGTGGAGTCCCCGGCGATGAGGCGGTCGTCGACATTTCTGCAGAACATGACGTCGTCCGACCTCCAGGACGGCAACGCCTCCGCGGTCCTGCGCTTCTTCGGCCGCCTGGCCAACCGCGTCCACGCGCAGGACGCCTCCGCCGGTGCCCTGCCCACGCTGTACGCGGCGGTCCCACCCCGAGTCGGCCGTTCCGCCCGGGCCGGCGACCCCGTCGCGGCCGCGCATCTGTGGACCGGCTCCGAGGAACTGACGGGGGTCGTCTTCCCCGAGCGGCTGGGCGAGGTGGTCGACCAGGGCTGAGCCGATCCGGGATCCCGCACGCGCGCCCCGGGCGGCCGGGAGCCCACCGCTAAGATCCTGGCATGACCGGAGATCGCGACCGTTGGGCCGAACTGACCGGCGGACAGGCCGGGGAGGAGTACGCCCGGCGTTTCGCTCGGCTCGCCGCGTCGGGCCACGACGTCCACGGCGAGGCCCATTTCTGCGCGACGCTGCTGGCAGAGCCCGCCGCCCGGGTCCTCGACGCCGGCTGCGGCACCGGCAGGATCGCGATCCGGCTCGCCGAACTGGGGCACTCCTGCACCGGCGTGGACATCGACCCCTCGATGCTCGCCGTCGCCCGCCGGGAAGCCCCCGTGCAGGAGTGGCTCCTCGGTGACCTGGCCCGTCTGGACACCCTGGGCCTGGAACCGGGGTACGACCTGACGATCGCCGCCGGGAACGTCATCCCTCTCCTGGCCCCCGGCACCGAGGCGACGGTCGTCCGGCAGTTCGCCGCCGTACTGCGCTCCGGCGGGCTGCTGGTCACCGGCATGGGCCTGGACGCGGCCCATCTTCCGCTGCCGGAACCGACGGTGACCCTCACCGAGTTCGACCAGTGGTGCGGCGAGGCCGGACTGACCCTCCGTCAGCGGTACGCCACATGGAGCGGCGAGCCCTACGAGGACGGCTGCGGCTACGCCGTCAGCGTGCACTCCCGCTCCACGACCTGAGCGGCCCGGCCGTGCCCGGCGGGCCTCAGCGGGCGAGGACGCTCGCGAACTTCCGGCCCGCCACCACCGGGTAGCCGAAGTCCGTCGCGTTGAAGGACATCGCCGATGTGGTCGTCAGGCCGGCGACCGCGCCCCGCAGCACCCATGCCGCGCCGTCGTCGTAACCGTTCGGCACGAGGTCCTCGCCGTACGCGCCGATCGCGAGGTCGGCCGCGGGAGACGCCGGACGCGACAGCCCCGTACGGCACGCGCTCCTACTGCTCGCCCAGACCGACGGCCCGTTGGTCCACCTCGATGTCCGAGCGGGCCACGCCACGGAACCGAGTGGGCCGGAAGGCCCCGAGGAGGCTCTGCTCGTGATCGGTGGTGAGCTCGGCCGCGACCAGCCGCCCCAGGATCGGTGCCAGGGTGACGCCGCTGTGCGAGACGAGGCAGTAGACGCGGGACCGCGCGGAGGCGTAGCCGGCGATGGTGTGGCCGTCCGCCGGCAGCGACCGCAGGCCCACCCGCAGGTCGATCCGCGGCTCCCGGCGAGGGCCGGGCAGCAGCGCGGTGAACCGCCGGGCGAGGATGCGCGCGAGGTCCCCGTCGTCGGTCGGCGGTCTTGCCGGGTCGACGTCCGCGTTCAGGTCCAGGGCTTGCAGGACCGTGCCCCCGTCGGCGGCGGGGCGGAGGTTGAGACCCGGGCTGTGCACCACGCAGCGCAGGTCGAGGACGGGGGACGTGGCGTACCCGAGGAGGCCGACCGTCTGCGCTCCACGACCGGTGTCGGTCACCATCGGGATGTCGATGCCGGACCGGGCGGCGAGCCGCCCGGTCCAGCGGCCCGCCGCCAGGACGACGCGATCGCCTGTGTGGACCTGGCCCCCGACCAGGGTGACGGCGACCGCGTCCGGCCCGTCGTCGATGGCCTCGACCTCGCCGATCAGGTATCCGGCGCCGTGCCGCTCCGCGTCCGTCAGCAGGTTCCGTACGAAGAGCTCCGGCAGTACATACCCCTCGCCGGGGAAGTGCGCGATGGAGGTGATGGTCGCCGGGACGCGGAGTTCGCCCGCTGTCCGCGTGGCCTCGTCGACCGTGACCCAGTGCACGGGGTAGCCGAGGGACCGCAGCCGTGCCACGTTGTCGGCGAGCCGCTGCTCGTTCGCGGCGTCCGCCCATTGCAGTGCTCCGCTGCGGAAGTAGGACGGCGCACCGGGCAGCCGCTCGGCGAGCCTGGCGTGCTCCTCCATCCCCGCGAGGTTCAGCCGGTGGTATGCCGGGTCGGGCTTCCTGCTGGAGTTGGTCCAGGCGAAGGTGGTCGCGCTCGTCCCCGTGCCCGCTCCCCGCTGATCGAGGAGAAGAACATCCTGGCCGGCGACGGCGAGCTGCCTCGCGACACTCACGCCCAGGACACCGGCACCGATGATGACGACCTTCATGGTTCGCGCATCCCCTTTCCGGAGGCGACTGGTGCTCACATGGCCGGGACCGGCAGCTCCAGGAAGAACTCGGCGGTTCCCGGACGGACGAGGGTCGTGACGACCTCGACGGTGGTCGCGTCCTCGGCGCGCAATTCCCTGCGCCGCATCAACGCCGGTGTCCCGACCTCGCTGTTCAGCAGTGCGGCGTCCCGCTCGCCGAGGACCACGGGGTCGAGGTAGAGCCGGATCGCGTCGACCGGCACGCCCCTGCGCCGCAGATAGGGGAGGGTGACGAGGTCTTCGAGGTTCTCGTTCAGCAGGTCGGGGGCGGCCGCGAAGAGCACCACGTGCCGTTCGACCGACTGCGGCTCCTCGCGCACGTCCAGCTTGCGGCGGACCAGCTCCACCACGGCCGTGTCCCCGGCGGCGCCGGGAAGGGCCAGGACCGCGTCGGCGGCCCGGACGATCCGCGCCGAGACGACCTCGTGGCGGCCCGGTGTGCCCTTGGCGGCTGTCGCCGGGGTGACGAAGTTGAGCAGGTTGATCTGCCGCGCCACGTCCGCGACGAACGTACCGTGCCGCCGTCGGCGGATCGCCAACCCCGCCTCCGCAAGGTCGTTGAGGACCCGCTGCGCCGTGGCACGACTGACGCCGTGCTCGACGGAGAGATCCTTCTCGGTCGGCAACCGGGTGCCGGGAGGCAGTTCCCCGGCCCGGATCCTCGCTTCGATCTGTCGTCTGATCTGTACGTAGAGCGGCGCGGCCAACTGACCAGTCCGTTCCTCGAATCCGCCGTCCGGCGACGTGGTTCCCAGTCGCACCCCAACACATTGACCATACAATCCACCAATTGTCCGGTCAATTGGTGGAGTTGATGGATCTCGTACCGTGGCTCCGCATGACCGAAGTCGAGATCGAGATCACCGCGGAGCTGGTGCGCGATCTTCTCCAGGACCAGCACCCGGACCTCGCGGGGCTGCCCCTCCGTGCGGTGGCGGGCGGCTGGGACAACCAAATGTGGCGCCTCGGGGACGAGTTGGCCGTGCGCATGCCGCGCACGCAACGTGCCCCGGATCTCCAGAGCGGGGAGCGTCGGTGGCTGCCCGTCCTGGCCCCGCGCCTGCCGCTCCCGGTCCCGAGACCCGTACGCACCGGCGAACCGTCCGCGCGCTTCCCCCAACCCTGGACCGTCATGACCTGGGTCCCGGGCGAGCCGCTGGACCACAGTTCCATCAGCCGTGGGGACCACGCCGCCGCGGAGTTGGCGCACTTCCTCAGGGCACTTCACGTGGAGGCGCCCGCCGATGCGCCGATCAGTACGGACCGCGGCGGTCACCCCAGCAAGTCCACCGGAGGCTTCGACCACTTCTTCCACGCCGTACCTCTGGGCGGCTCGGCCGATGAGGTCCGGGCCGTCTGGAACGACGCCGTCGCGGCCCCCGACTGGGAGGGTCCGCCGCTGTGGGTGCACGGAGATCTGCATCCCGCGAACGTCGTCGTCGCGGACGGGACGCTGGCGGGCGTCGTCGACTTCGGTGACATGTTCGCCGGCGATCCGGCATGGGACATCGCGGCCGCCTGGGTCGTCCTTCCCGAGGGCGCCGCCGCACGGTTCTTCGACGTGTACGCGCGTGCCGACGAGGCGACGATCCGCCGCGCCCGCGGACTCGCCGCCATGAAGTGCCTGTTCCTCATGCTCATGGGCCTGAACGGAGACCGGGGCCTTCCCGGCGGCAAGCCGACCTGGGGCCCCGCCGGCCGGGCGGCGCTCGGCCGGGTCACCTCCGGCCTGGGCTAGACCGCTGACGGAATGCCGCTACCCGGGGATCCGGCGGCCGAGGGAAGCGGCCACCTGGTCGAGGGCCGGGGCGTGCTCGGGTGTGGGCCGCGCCGGGGCGATGGAGCCGCCTGCCGTGCGGGGCAGGGCGTCGTAGATCTCCCGGACGACCGGGAGGGCGGCACGCGCGACGTCGGGCTCCAGGTCACGGTCGAGGCCGAGCGCGGTCGCGAGGTCCCAGCCGTGGACGAGCAGTTCGACGAGGAGTTGCTCGACCACGCGACGGCCGGGAGCGGGACCGAAGGAGCGGTCCAGCACGCCCGGTCGCAGGAACGCCTCGCGGGCCCCGGCGGCGGCGGTCTCGAAGGCCGCGATGTGGTCGTCGCCGAGATGGTCCTCGGTGTGGCCGACGGTGGGGGGCGTGCCCTGGGCCAGGCCGCCCCAGATGATGTTCTCCCACACGAGGTGTCCGAGCAGGTCCCGTACGGTCCACGCCTCGCAGGGGGTCGGCCGGTCGAACCGCTCCGGCGTCGCCGCCCGTACGAGTGCGTGCACGGTGTCCTGGACACGCGTGAAAGCGTTCAGGACACCGCCCGGCCAAGGATCGGTGTCGTCCGTGTAGAGGGCTTCGAGTACGGCGGCCCGGGCACCGGGCGCGGGGTTGGCGCGCAGCGCGGTGACGAGCCACCGGCCTTCCTCCGCGATGCCGGCGGGCGCGGGTCGGCCGCCCAGGACACACAGCAGTTGCCAGAAACGCTCGACGGCCGGTTCGGCCGCGGCGGTGAGCTGCTCGCACAGCAGCGCACGGGCCTCGGTGCCGTCGGAGTGCACGGTGGGATCGGTGTTCGCGCGGCTGGGCAACCAGGCGGCGACGACGTCGACGACGATCTGGTCCGCGGCCGGCGAGTCCGCCGCGGTGCCGGCCCGCATCGCCTCGCGGACGCGCGCGGTCCAGGTGTCGGTGAGGGCGCGCATCTCCTCCGCGACGGAGGCGTCCCGCACTCCCCGCTTCTGACGGGCGGCGTACTCGGCCATGCGCCGCACGGCGGGACGCAGGTCCCCGTCGGCGATGAGTTCGCCCAGCTCGAGCCAGGCTTCCACCTGCTCGTCTGTGGGATCCTCAGGAATGTCGGAACCGGCCGCGAGAAGACCCTCGCGGAAGTGCGGCACCTCCAGATCGCCGAGGGTGTCGGTGAGGAAGTCGTGGACCAGCGCGCGGCGTTCGTCGGGGGACAGGTGGGCGGTGCGCGTCATCAGAGCGAGTCCTTCGTGGGTCGTACGTCGGGTGACGGTGCGCAGGACGGCCTGGTGGGTCCGCAGACGGCGGATCTGCGCCTCCAGTGCCTCGACGTGTGTGGCGGCCACCTCCGTGAGCCCGCCCTCCCGGTCCAGGGCAGCCCGGATGTCCCCGAGCCCCATCCCCAAGTCCCGCAGTGTGCGGGCCAGGTGCAGCCTGGCCACGCCGGCGGCGTCATAGCGGCGGTAGCCGCCGCCGGTCCGGCCGACCGGTGTCACGACGCCCACGTCCGACCAGTGCCGCACCACTTTCACGGGCAGACCGACCTGCCGTGCCACGGCCCCGATGCTCCACGTGGGCCGCGAGGCGTCGTCCCTGTGCATGCGCTCCACTCTCGACTCTCCCTCCGTGGGAGAGTCAAGCAACCCGCCGGGCGGGCCCGGCTGACCCAGGGTCTGATACACCCGAGCTGTCACAGGCGGGTGTTCGGGGGATTTTGGGCAACGGTAGATCTGCAGTTGCTCGTCACTGAGGTCGATCGTGGTCGGATCGCCCACCGGCGGGTAGCACGGGTCCGGCTCGACCACCCCACGGCTCTGAAGGTGCCCGCGACCGGCCGCACCCGGGCCCTCCCCGGCGGCAGCGGCCGTACGGTCACGCTGAGCGTCGCGCACCGGGTGCGGGACTTCGTGTGGGCGGCGGGCCCGTTCCGCACGGCGACGGAGACAACGCCCGGGGGCGTGCGCGTGAAGTCGTACTGGGCGAGCGACACCCCGGCCGAGGGAGTACGCCTCAACCGCGTGGACGCCGTCGCCGCGATCGACCGCTTCGGAGGGGAGTTCGGCCGCTACCCGTACGGCGAGATCGACCTCGTGATGACCAGCGGTTTCGGCGGTGGCATGGAGTACCCGGGCTTGGTCCTGGTCGGCACCACCGAGGAGGGCGGCGCCGTCGTCCACGAGGTGGCGCACCAGGGGTGGTACGGCATCGTCGGCAACGATGAGTACACCTCACCGTGGCTGGACGAGAGCTTCGCCCAGTACGCCAACGCCCGCTTCTACGGGTGGGAGACCCGCGACTGCTGGGCGGAAGTCTCCTGGCCGAGCGACACCGCCGCCCTGACCAACTCCATGGCGTATTGGTCCGAGCACCGTGGTGAGTACCACCTCATCCACTTCGCCGGATCCTGCGCCCTGGCAGACCTGGAACGCACGCTCGGCGCCGACACCATGGCCCGGCTCCTCAAGCGGTACGTCGAGGACCACTGGTACGGCGTCTCCACCACGGCCGCGTTCAAGAAGGCGGGCCCGGGAGGCGACGGACGAGGACCTGGACCCGTTCTGGGAGAGCCACCGCATCCGGTGACGATGCCTCACACAGCGGCAGCCCGCCGCTGCCCGGACTGATCCGAACACCGTCATCCAAGCCGCCGTACCGACGGAGGAGGGTCCGCATGCCGGTGCCGGTGGTGCCTCCGGGAGAGCGACCGGAGAACCGTCTGTTCCGGCGGACCGGCCCGACGGGTCTGCTCCTCGACGAGCCCGGCTTCGCCGACCGCGCGGGCATCCGTATTCACCTTGGGGTCCCCGCCGTCGCGATCGACCGCCGCCGGCGCCACGTCACCACGGCCACCGGCTCCCGCCCCCTCGTCCCACCCGTCCCCGAAGCCGACGTCACCGGCTGCTTCTCCTAGCGGACGGCGTGGCCGCATTGCTGGCCGAAGGGCTCACCGCCCCCGGTATCGGCACGACCGCGACGACGGTGACGGGTAGCGCCGTGTGACGGACCAGGCGGACGCCGGACATGGCGTCAACTCATCGGGCGCGGTGGCGATCCCTCCGGATGGCAGTTGACAGAGCGGCGCGGGGAATCGCCTCCACCGAGTCGGCCGTCGGTAGCCTGATCGTCGTGATGATGGGCACTGAGGAAACCCGGCTCGTCGTGCTGCGCGGCAACAGCGCCTCGGGGAAGTCGTCCGTGGCGGAGGGCCTGCGGGAGCGGTTCGGTCGTGGCCTGGCGCTGGTCGGCCAGGACAACCTCCGCCGCACGGTGCTCCGCGAACACGACCGGCCGGGCGCGGCGAACATCGGTCTGATCGACCTGACGGCACGTTACGCCCTCGACGCGGGCTTCCACGTCGTCGTCGAAGGCATCCTGTACGCCGACCGTTACGGCGACATGCTCGCCCGCCTCCGGGCCGACCATCGGGGACCGACCCACCACTACTACCTGGACGTCCCGTTCGACGAGACCCTCGCCCGGCACGCCACCAAACCGATCGCCGAGGTCGTCGAGGAGGCCCGGTTGCGGGAGTGGTACCGGCCCCGGGACCTGTTGCCCGGCGGGATCGAGACGGTCATCGGCGCCGACAGCGCCCTGGGGCAGAGTGTCGACCGCATCATGACCGACACGGGCCTGGCCCACCTGCACCCGGCGGACCGCTGACCGGGACTCGGTCGCGGCAGCCTGGTCGCTAACCTGTGCGAGTGACGCACACCGATGACCGCGGTTTTCCCGCCGCCCTCGCCGCCGCCATGGCCGCTCCGTTCGATTACGCGGGCGGCGACGGGGTCGACTTCGAACCTTTCGAGGCGTTCCTGTCCGCCGAGGAGACCGCCGACTGGTTGCGGGCATGGACGGGAAACGACCAACTGGACGGCGATGCCTTCCGCGTCTTCGGCCAGGACGGCTCGGGCGGGTACGCGGCGTTCTGGCTGATCCGGCCGGGCCGGCCCCTGGCGGACCAACCCGTCGTCTTCCTCGGCTCTGAGGGGGAGACCGGAGTCGTGGCACGTGACCTGGGCGACTTCCTGTGGCTGCTGGCGGACGGGGTCGGCCCCTGGGAGGCGGCCACCTCGTACGAACCGGACCGGACCCCGACTCCGGATCACGAACTGACGGCTGTCGCCGGACGCTTCGCACCGGACCGCCGTCGATCGGCCGCAGCCGTGATCGAGCTGGCCACCCAGGAGTTCCCCGACTTCGACGACATCGTCATGGCCCTCTGCCGCTGAGAGGGCGCCGGGAGGAAGCCGCACGTCGGGGGCGCGCCATGCGGCGACGTGGTCGTGG
This sequence comes from Streptomyces sp. 11x1, assembly GCF_032598905.1. Taxonomy (NCBI): domain Bacteria; kingdom Bacillati; phylum Actinomycetota; class Actinomycetes; order Kitasatosporales; family Streptomycetaceae; genus Streptomyces; species Streptomyces sp. 11x1. The sequence continues at coordinate 10,487,991 of NZ_CP122458.1, forward strand.
CTCGTTCGTACCCGAGCCGTTGCTCCGGCCGGGCGCATGCGGGGCGCGGCGCGGCACCCGGGCGGGGAGGCTGGCGTCATGACACCCTCCGTGACAAGGCGGCTCGCAGGCGTCCCCGGCCGGCGGGGGGTTCGGGGCCTCGGGCGGGTCGGTCCCGACCGTCGACGATCCACTGCCGGCATTCGAGCAGCACTCGACGGGCCGTGCCGGTGCCGCCGCAGGTGTCGGTATCGGTTTCACCGTGTGCATCGGTGAGGTGCGTCAGCGCATCGACCCGCAGCCCGAACGGGATACGGCCGGGCGCGGCGTTAGGCCCTGTCGTCACATTCCCGCCTGCCCCGCGACGCCATGCACGCGCTCTCGACGCACCGGGCACTGATCCGAGTACGTCCAGTACGTGAGTCAGTGCCCGGCACGCCGAGAGCACGCTCCCCCGGTCTCGGCTGCGCTCGACCGGGAGGTACCCCCACGACGCCGCGGGGCCGCCCTTCGGGCGACGACGGGAATGTGACGACAGGGCCTAGCAGGCGCAGGGCCGAGCGCACATGGGCGTCCAGCCGGGCGGCCGCGGCAGGGGCCGCCGTCGGACGGAAGGGTTCGTCGAGGGCGACGGTGGATCAGTATGCGGCCAGGGCAGCGTGGGGGACCGGGTCTCCGTCCCGGTGACGGCATCTGATCCGACGCGGATCGGCATCATCGAAAGCTTCGGGTGGTGCGGGGGACGAGGTTCGCCGATGGCGGTCTCGCGCGTCGGAGCGCGAGGTCGGCCACCGGCGGGTGACTCACACTTCTTCGAGTGTGCTGACGCCGCTGACGTGTGTTCGAGGGCGGGCGGTGTGCGGCCCGGTCAGAACAGGCCGTTGCCGTGCGGCAGTTCGGCAGGCACGGGGGCGATGACGTCCCAGTGCTCGACGATCCTGCCGTCCGCGACACGGAAGAGGTCGTAGTACGCCACGGGCACGCCGAACTCGCCCTCGGACTGGGTCAGGACGAACTCGCCCTCGGCGACGATCCGGTGGACCTTCTTGTAGACGAGGTTCTTGCCCTGCTCGGCCCACTTGGCCGCTGCCGCCCCGAAACCGTCGAGGCCGTCGGCGGCGTCGGTGTTGTGCTGGTGGTAGGTCTCGGTGGAGATGTAGTCGGTGAGCACCGAGTAGTCGGCGCCGACGAGGACCTGCTCGGCGAACTCGGCCACCAGGGCGCGGTTGGCGTCGGTCCTGTCGGTCTCGGTGACCGCTGTGGGGCCGTCGGTCTGGGAGCGGCCGGAGACGGTGTCCAGGACGAGCGGGGTCAGGGCGTCCCAGTGCTCGGCCAGCTTGCCGTCGGCGTCGATCCGGAGAATGTCGAACCCGACGAGGGGGTTCGGACCGAAGCCGTGGTAGGTGCCGTGCAGGGCGACGAGGTCACCGTCGGCGATGACTCGGGTGCCCTCGTAGCGGAAGTTCTCGCCCAGGCCGGCGACCAGCCCGCGCAGGGCTTCGGGGCCGTCGGCGGCGAGCGCGCTGTGCTGCTTGTAGTCCGCGGCCACCCAGCGGTCCACGGCCGCGGGGTCCTTGTCCCCGAAGAGTTCGGTGACGGCCTGAAGGACGGTGTTCTTCGCGTTGCTCATGACTGGCTTCCTTGCTCGGGGACCTGGCCGGGACGGTTCGAAGGCCCGGCGGACATGTGTTCAAACTATGCCGACGGCATGAGATTTCCCTGCAGAGATGGCGACCAAAGATGTTCAAAAAGCGACACGCTGGTCTTTGCGTGCGTCAGCCGGCCACGGCATGGACCACGTCGGCGAGGGGCGTGGCGGGACGGCCGGTGAGGCGGGGCACGGCATCACTGACGCCGTCCAGTTCGCCGGCGGCGATGGCCGTGTAGGTGGACACCCAGGCGTCCAGCTGCCAGTCCGGAGCGCCGTAGGCGGCACGGGAGGCGTAGGCCTCCTCGACGGTCTCCTGCCGGTAGGTGACGGCACGTCCGAGCCGCTCGGACAGGACGGCGGCCGCGTCGTCCAGCGAGAGCGAGTCGGGTCCGGTCAGGTCGTACGTCACGCCCGCGTGGTCGTCCGGCCGGGACAGCACCGCGTCGGCCGCGTCGGCGATGTCGTCCTGGGCGACGAACGCGGCGCGCCCGCTGCCGGCCGGACCGCGGATGGCGCCGTCCTCGCCGACGAGGTCGGGGACGAACTCCGCGTAGAGGTTGTCCCGGAGGAAGGTGTACGCCAGCCCGCTCGCGCGGATGTGCCGCTCGGTGTGGAAGTGGTCGCGCGCCAGGGTGAAGGTGGCGTCGGGCGCCGCACCGTAGAACGAGAGGTACACCAGGTGCCGTACACCCGCCTCGACGGCGGCGTCCACGAACGCCTTGTGCTGGGCGAGCCGGTCGGCGCTCTCGGAGGCGGAGACCATGAAGAGCGTCCGAGTGCCCGCGAGGGCGTCCAGCACGGCGTCCCGGTCTGCGTACTCGCCGCGCACGGCGACCGCCCCGGTCAGCCGAGGGGCGCGCTCCGGGCTGCGGACCAGGAGTTTCTGCGGCAGTCCTCGCTCCGCCAGACGTCGGGCGACGCGGCCGCCGATCCGACCGGTGGACCCGGTGACGACGGTCGTGGGGGTGGATGCGGCGGTGGTTCCAGACATGTGGGCATGCCTTCCCGTAGACGTTCCGTTCCCCCCTCCCTCCCCAGCGGCACTGTCAACATACGGAGAGAGCTGGGAGGAAGCCGGATAAACTTCCGACTGATGATGGCCAAAAACCGACACGACTCCCCACGCGACATCCCGGAGATCCTCTTCGCCGCGCCCGCCGGTACACCCGCCGGCATCGAGGTCATGTCGCTGGCCGAGCTACGGCGGCGCGTCTCCGAGGACGCCCTTGCCCGGCCCCGACGCCCCGGATTCCATCATCTGCTCACGCTCACCTCGGGCGCCCTCCGGCACGTCGTCGACTTCGACGGCTACGCCCTGCGTCCGGGCTCCTGGCTCTGGGTCCGCCCGGGGCAGGTGCACCAGTGGGGCGACCTCGCCCACGCCGAGGGCACCCTCATCCTCTTCCAGCAGGACGTGCTGGACCCGGCCACGGCGACAGCCGCGAGGGTCGACGATCCGTACGCACCGGTCGTCACCGCTCCCGGCGCGGCCGACGCCGAGGCGGTGGCCATGGCCGCGGACCACCTGAGTCAAGAGTTCCGGTCCCTCGGCCGTCTGCCTCTCGACATGCACATCGCGGCTCTGCGGCACCTGCTCGCCGTCCTCCTGCTGCGGCTGGCACACCTCACCGGCCCATCCGACGGCCCCGCTCCGGAGCCCGACGCGACCTACCTGCGCTTCCGGGACGCGGTCGAACGGCACTTCACCGCCACCCGACGGGTGGAGGACTACGCCCAGATGCTCGGCTACTCGGGGCGCACGCTGGCCCGGGCGACCCTGTCGGGCGCCGGGCTCAGCGCGAAGGAGTTCATCGACCGCAGGGTCGTGCTGGAGGCGAAGCGTCTGCTGGCACACAGCGACGACAGCGCGGCCCGGATCTCGGACCGCCTCGGCTTCGTCACGCCTTCCCAGTTCAGCAAGTTCTTCATACAGCGCACGGGTCGTACCCCGATCGACTTTCGCATCGGGGTACGGGGGCGTGCCGCAGGATCGGAGCCGTCGACGGCGCCCGGCCGGGGCGCCGACGGACGGACCGATCAGAACGGATAGTGGGCCTGCTGGGTCGCGATGGTCACCCAGCGGGTGTTGGAGAACGCCTCGATGCCCCAGCGGCCGCCGAAGCGCCCGTAGCCGGAGGCCTTGATCCCGCCGAAGGGGGCCATCGGCTCGTCCGCCACCGACTGGTCGTTCACGTGCACGATGCCGGTACGGATCCGGCGCGCGACGGCCAGTCCGTGGGTGGCGTTCTCGGTGATGATGCCGCAGCTCAGACCGTTGTCGGTGTCGTTGGCGACCGCCACGGCGTCCGCATCGTCGCCGAACGTCTCGACCACGCAGATCGGCCCGAAGGCCTCCGCGTAGTACAGGTCGGCGTCCTTGGGGACGTCGGTGAGCACGGTCGCCGGGTGCACCGCGCCCTCGGGCTGCCCGCCCCCGGTGAGCACCGTGGCGCCCTTGGCGACGGCGTCCTTGACCAGCGAGGCGACGCGCTGTGCGGCGGAGGCGCTGACCAGCGGGCCGACCACGGTGTGCGGGTGGTTCGGGTCCCCGGCCTGGAGACCGGCGACCTTGGCGGTGAACTTCTGCGCGAACTCCTCGGCCAGCGACTCGTGGACGAGGATGCGGTCGCCGGACATGCAGATCTGCCCGGCGTTCATGAAGACGCTGAAGGTGACGGCGTCGACCGCGTAGTCCACATCGGCGTCGTCGAGCACGATCACGGAGTTCTTGCCGCCCAACTCCAGCACGGCGGGCTTGAGATGACGGGCCGCGTGCTCGCCGATGATCCGGCCGACGCCGGTGGAGCCGGTGAAGTTCACCGCGCGTACCCGCTCGTCGGAGATCAGCGCCTCGGCGATCTCCGCGGCGTCCTCGGGGGCGTTGGTGACGACGTTGAGCACGCCGTCGGGGAGGCCCGCCTCGCGGAACACGTCCGCGACCAGCAGGCCGCAGGCGATCGGCGCGTCCTCGCTGGGCTTGACGACGACCGTGTTCCCGGCGGCCAGCGGCGCCGCGACGGCCCGTACACCGAGGATGACGGGCGCGTTCCACGGCGCGAACGCCGCCACCACGCCCAGCGGTTCACGCACCGCGAGACCGAGCGCGCCCTCCTTCTGGCTGCTGAGGACCTCGCCGCGCGGCGCGGTGATCGCGGCCGCCGCCTCCCGCAGGATGTTCGCCGCCAGCGCCACGTTGAAGTACGCCCACGGCCGGGTGCCGCCCGCCTCCCGGGCCATGATCTCGGCGACCTGCTCGGCACGCGCGTCCAGCAGATCCGCTGCCTTGAGGAAGATCGCGCGACGGGCGAACGGCGCGAGCGCGGCCCATGCGGCGAACGCGGCGTCGGCGGCGTCCACGGCCAGGGCCACGTCCTGCGGGCCGGCCGCGGCGACCGTCGCGTAGACCTCGCCGGTGTAGGGGTTGACGTCCTCGGCGGTGCGGCCGGAAAGGGCGGGGACGTCCTTGCCGTCGATGTGGAGTTCACGGGTGAGAGACATGAAGGGCTTCTTTCGGTACGGGCATCGGTACGGGCAGTCGTGGCGGGCCACGGGGTGTGCGGGGGTTGGAGCAGTTTGCGAAGGTCAGGTGGGCATGTGGACGATCGGCTTGATGACGTCACCGGCGTACGACGCCATCAGTGCCTCTTCGATCTGGTCGAACGCGTACCTGGGGACGAGGCGATCCATGGGGAAGCGGCCCTGGCGGTACAACTCGATGAGCGCGCAGGTGCCGAGCATGCCCACGGTGTCCGCTGCCTGGCGTACGACGGAGATGATGCCGGTGCACTCCAGGGCGTTGCCGGCGGGCCCGCCGCAGATGTCGTGCACTGCGGCGACGGGGTCCGTGTCGTTTCGGCGTACACGGTGTGCGTGGCACCGAGTTCCGCCGCCGGCTTCAGCCGGGAGGCGAGCCGGTCGACGGCGATGATCGTGGTCGCGCCGCTGTTGCGGGCGGCCATGACGGCGGCGGCCGGCCCCCCGAGCAGGTCGAGCGGGACGCCGGGGGGGACCTTCACCAGGCTGTCGGCCCGCGCCAGGGAGTGCGTGGCGAACGACGACTGACCGAAGAAGTGTCCGTGGAGGGCGCCTCCGTCCGGGCGGCGCAGGGCGGAGGCCCCGTTCCCCGGCCGGACTCCGCCGACGAAGAGCTCGTCGAGCCGGGCGCAGTAACGGGGCTCACCCGCCGGGCAGTTGTCGCACTCGCCGTACCAGGGCCAGCCGATCACGACGTGGTCGCCCTCCCACACCGACGTGACACCGGCACCCACCGCGGTCACGACCCCCGCGCTTTCGTGACCGAGCACTTGCTCGACGTCCTGAAGCCGGAACGGGCCGTCCTGCTCGTCGAAGACGGCGGCGTGTATGCGCATGGCGGCCTCCCGGACACAGGGAACAGCGCTGTTCTCCTGGTGAACTTAGATCCACAGGCTGTGGCGGCGTGAGTCTGCGCCCGTCCGGAGCCGGTGTCAATGAAACGAGGCCGAGCTGTTTCGTATCCGAAGACCAGTGTTTTGACTATTCAAACAAACTCGTCCGGCACCCCCTCCCGGTCAGGACTGCGGCCGATGGCCGAGCCGGACCGAGATCTCCGTCGTCGCGCGCCGCAGGGGAGCCTCCAGGCGTGCCATGACGGACTCCACCGAGACGTTCCACACCGTGAGGTGCACTGCGACATTGACCGCGGCCACCACGGCGCCGGAACGGTCCCGCACCGGCGCGGCCAGCGACCGCAGCCCTGGCGCGAGTTCCTCGTCGCTGAGCGCGAACCCGGTCCGCCGGACCCGTGCCAGAGCCGCCATGAGCTGCTCCCGCGCGGTGATCGTCTTGGGCCCTCGCCGGGCGAGATCCGTGCGATCGACCAGGTCGCGCAGTACGGCCGGCTCCTGGTGCGCGAGCAGGACCTTGCCCATCGACGTGCAGTACGCCGGAAGGCGGGAGCCGACATGCAGGTGGAGCCCCAGGGCGAAGGTGCGCGCGCGTCCGCTGCGCCGCCGGTCGACGTAGACGATGTCCGGGCCGTCGAGCACGGCCATGCTCACGGTGTAGCCGGTCTCGTCCGACAGGGCCTGGAGGAACGGCCCGGCGACGCGGGTGATCTCCATGGAGTTGATCGCCGCGAATCCGAGGTCGACGACCTTGGGCCCCAGGGAGTATTTCCGGGAGTCCGGATCCTGTTGCAGATAGCCGAGTTTGGCGAGTGTGGCCACGTACCGGTAGGCGGTGCTGCGATTGAGGCCGACCGCGCGCCCCAGGTCGGAGATGCCCAGCACAGGGCGGTTCTCGCTGAACGAGGACAGGATCAGCAGGCCGCGTTCCAGCGACTGGGAGAACCCGGCGGCGACCGCCGCCTTCGGGGGCGCCACGGTGTCCTCGCGGTCCCCGGTGTCCTCGGGGTCGTGGGCCGCGAGGGGAGGCTTGGGCTCGTCGGATGCCGACGGCGGTGTCCGGGAGGTCATGTCGTATCGTAGCGCCGAGCGTTTGAACTATCGGAACACGCTCCGACAGACCGGATGATCACACCCGTACGCTGCGGGCCGTCGCCCACGCGGCCGGAATCTCGCCCAGCATGGCCGACCGGCGCCGTGTCTTCGAGGCCGACCTGATCGGCACCGCTCTGCTGACCGAAGCGCTGCGGCCGCTCGCCACCGAGGGCACCGCCCACGTCTACTTCTCCTCCATGTCCCCCGGCTCGTGCGGGTGGAGCCGGGAGAGGGTCGACAAGGACATCGAGCAGTCCACGCCGGTCTACCCGTGGGCGCAGTACGGCGTGGCCCGCTTCGCGTGCAGGGAAGCGGTGCGGCTCGGACCGGTCGGGGCCCGCGTCTGCTCGCTGGCACCGGGCATCATCGACACCCCGCAGGGCCGACAGGAGGCGGCCCCGCAGGCAGCGATGCGGCGGCTCATGGACGTAACACCCCCTCCGCCGCACCGGCCGCTCGGAGGTGGTCGCGGCCGTCGTCGCGTTCATGATCTCCGACGAGGCGAGTCTCCTGAACGGCGTCGACATCCTCGTCGACGGCTGTGTCCTCGCCGCCGTCCGCGACGGGTGACGGCACGCGCACTGGTGGGGGAGTGGCGTGGGCCGGGGAGCGTGCTGATCGACTGGTTCGCTCTCCAGCCGCTACCCGTCGGTTACCATCTGCCGCGGCAGGGGGCCCCTCCCCGGTCGTCGAAGAGGGAGACTTGGCCAGGTGAACGTTCCCGACCCCACGGCGACGGACGCGGGCCGGCCGGCCCGCCCGGTCACGGTGCGCCACCACATCGGCGGCGCGTGGACCGACTCGCTGGGCGGAGGGACCTACCCCGATCACGACCCGTGGACCGGAGCCGTCATGGCGACGGTCGCCGCGGGTGACGCGGAGGACGCCCGCCGGGCGGTGGACGCCGCCCAAGCGGCCTTCGCCGGGTGGGCCGAGGCGCTGCCGGCCGAGCGACAGCGGGTCCTGCTGAGCGCGGCCGAGGTCCTCGACCGCCGTCGTGAGGAGGTCATCGGCCTGCTCACGAGGGAGACGGGGTGCGGCCGCCACTACGCGACGGTGCAGGTGGACTTCAGCGTCTCGTTGCTCCGCCAGGCCGCCGGACTTCCCTACACCGCCGTCGGACAGGTGCTGCCCTCGGACACCCCCGGGACCCGGGCGCTCGCCGTCCGTGGGCCGGTCGGAGTCGTCGCCGCCATCGCCCCGTGGAACGCTTCGCTGGTGCTGTCCGGTCGCAGCTTCGTCGCCCCGATCGCCCTCGGCAACACGGTCGTCCTCAAGCCGTCCGAGGAGTCCCCTCTCACCGGCGGCACCCTCTGGGCGGAGATCTTCGCGGAAGCCGGGCTCCCGCCGGGCGTCCTCAACGTGATCACCCATGCCCCCGGCGACGCCGGTGCCATAGCGGACGCGCTCGTGTCCCATCCCTCGGTGCGCCGCGTCAACTTCACCGGCTCCACGCCCACCGGCCGCCGTCTCGCCGAGACGGCCGGCCGCCATCTCAAGCGCGTCGTCCTCCAGCTCAGCGGCCAGAACCCGCTGCTCGTCCTCGCCGACGCCGACCTGTCCTACGCGGTCGACGCCGCGATCTACGGCGCGTTCGTGCACCAGGGGCAGGTGTGCATGTGTGCCCGCCGGATCTACGTGGAGCGACCGATCGCGGAGGAGTTCACGCGCCGCTTCACCGAGAGGGCGGCCACGCTGCCCGTCGGTGACCCGCACGACCCTCGCACCGTGGTCGGACCGGTGATCAACAAATGGGCGCTGTCCCTCCTGGACCGTCGTGTCGAGGAGGCTGTCTCGATGGGCGCCCGCCTGCTGACCGGGGGAGCGGCCGAACCGCCGTGCTACCCGCCCACCGTCCTGACCGACGTCCCCGAGGACGCCGAACTCGCCTTCGACGAGACCTTCGGCCCGGTCGTGACCCTGGAGACGGTCGACGACGCCGACCATGCGGTGGAGCGCGCGAACGCCTCCCGCTACGGGCTGACCGCGGGTGTGCTGACCGGCGACGTCCATCGTGGATTGGACATCGCCCGCCGCCTCCAGGCGGGGATAGTGCATGTCAACGACCAACCGGTCAACGACGAACCGAACATGCCTTTCGGCGGCGTGAAGGAGAGCGGCTGGGGCCGCTTCGGCACGGGATTCGCGGCCGAGGACTTCACCGAACTCCGCTGGATCACACTGCGCGGCGAGCCCCGAGACTTCCCGTTCTGACCGACCGGAAGTTCCGGCGGACCGATCCGCAGCACGACGCGGCGCCCGGCCGGTCGCGGGACGTACCCGCGCACCGAAACCAGAGGCCGTCCGCCCGCCGACCTCCGCCGGACAGCGACCACTCCTGGTCGGATGCGCCGGTGCAGCTCCACATCTGGACCTTGGAACCGTCCGCCGTCGCCGTACCGGTCACGTCGAGACAGAGGCCGAACAGGTCGTTGCTGACACTACCGTCGGCCGGGCGCGACCACGGGCTCGGCCACGACGTCCTGATCCGCGGCCACCAGCTGCCACAAGTGATCAGGCTCGCGGCAACCGTCCCCGACCTGCGCATCGTCCTCGCCCCCGCGGGGAAGCCGCCCATCACGGGCGGTGACCTGACCGACCGGGAACGACAGATCCGCCTGTCGGCCGGGCACCCGCAGGCGCGCTCCGCCGGCTGCGGCCCGGCTGAGCACGCCGCGCGGCACCGGCGAGGTCGAGTCGGCACCCGCCCGAGCCAGCGACGAAATTCCCGTTCACACGTCCCAGTATCATCAACTTCGCGCTCGGTATGCGTGACGGTGACCAGGTCACTCGGAGCGGCCGGACCGCACAGTCGACGCATCCTCGCGGTCTCACCGGACCGGAGGTACCGGAACCGCACACGCACGAAGAGGGGGCACGGTGTCCCTCACGGACAAGGCCATCGAGCAGATTCGCGAGCTGATCCGGACCGGCGAGCTGCTGCCCGGTTCGAAGCTCCCTCCCGAGCCGGATCTGGCGGCTCAGCTGGGGCTGTCCCGCAACCTGGCGCGCGAGGCGGTCAAGGCGCTGGCGGTCGCCCGTGTGCTGGAGGTCAAGCGGGGCGACGGCACCTATGTCACCAGTCTGCAGGCGAGTGTCCTGCTGGAGGGCCTCGGCGGTGCCGTGGAACTGCTCCAGGCCGACGCGGGCGCGCTACTGGACCTGATGGAAGTACGGCGGCTGCTCGAACCCGCCGCCACCGGGCTCGCCGCCACCCGCATCACCGACGAGCAACTGGCAGGTGTCAAAACCCATCTCGACGCGATGAGGGAGGCCCGCGACGACGTCGAACTCCTCAACGCGCACGACGCGGCCTTCCACCGCGCCGTCGTCGAGGCCACGGGCAACGAGTCCCTGCTGGCACTGCTCGAAGGCGTCTCCGGTCGCACGCTGCGCGCCCGCATCTGGCGAGGCCGGGTCGACGCGCAGGTCGCGGCCAGGACCATCATGGAGCACGAGGCGATCTACGAGGCGCTGGCCACCCGCGACGCCACACTCAGCCAGGCGGCCGCGCTGCTGCATGTGAGCAGCACGGAACAGTGGCTGCGCGAACACCTCGAGTCCGAAGGCGCTGCTCCTTCGGACACCACCGCGAACTCCGGCTAGGAGCAGGACCATCAGCGGTGACGCAGGCCCGCTTCAGGCGCTGAACACGGAGTTGCGGCGGAGCTGCTGCGCGCACCACCGGAAGTGCCCGTCGCGGTCGTCCAGGCCGAAGAGGTCATGGGTGACGAGCGCGTATGCGGCCTGATAGGTGGTGAGCGTCGCCGGCGGGTACCCCAGCTCGTGGGCGAAGAGCGCTGTCAGCTCAGCGGTGTGCTCTGCGGCGTACGGCCCGTACATGTCGTGGACGGCGGCGGTGACGCCGGCCTCGAAGGCTGGGTCGCCGGCGGTCGTGCAGAAGCCGAAGTCGAGCAGGGCGACGGTCCGTCCGGTCGCGTCGACGTGGATGTTGGGCGGGACGAGGTCGCCGTGGATCACTGTCACCGGGGCGTCGGGGAGCGAGAGCAGCGCCTCCAGTGTGCGTTCGACTCCCGTGTCGAAGTCCGGCACGTGGGCGGCCAGGGCGGCACCGTTCCGGGCCGCGGCCCGGGCGACCAGGGCCGCGAGGGCGTCGCGGAAACTGTCGCGGTCCTGCCACAGCGGACGGTCGTCACCCTGGACCGTCAACGCACGCATGGCATCGGTGCCGGGCACGGAGGCCAGGCCCCGAAGCACCGCGAGGAGTGCGTCCTTGTGCGGGGCGGGCAGGTCGCGCTCGTAGTCGGCGTGCGCGGAGTCGGCCCGCATCGGGCTCCCGGGCAGTTCACGCTCGTACGTCACCAGGACGCCCTCGTGGTCCTCGACGTCGAAGATCTCCGGGGTGGCGAAGGGCAGGGAGTGCCACGCGATGTCCGCGTACACCTGGCGGGTCAGGTCGAGGTCGACCGTTGGCCGACCGCTCCACACCTTGGCAGCCCGGCCCTGGCCCAGCGCGTAGACGACGCCCTCGACACCAGCACCGATACGACGGACACCGGTGTACCCACGGTCGGCGAAGTACGCGAGCCATGGATCGGAGAGTGAGGCTTCCACGTCCAGGATCTTCTCCATCGAGTACGAGATCAGCAAGGGCCCCGGCCGACGTCGGATCCCAGCGGATTCGGCTGTCCAGACGCCGCGGCCGCGTGCACCAGCGCGGGCAACTCGGCGCCGACGACCAGACCTGCGAACAGCTCCCCGTAGCAACGCAGTTCGCGGTTCATTGTCGAAGGGGCGAGCGTGCCTCACTGTGGCCTCTCGCAGGTCGATGATGTCAGTCAGGTCGCACAGACCGCCGCCCGCCTGGGGATCGCCTCCGTGCTGACCGTTGATTTGCCCCGTGCCCACGACGTGGCAGGGGACGGAACGGCTGGAGACACCTGTGCGGGACGGCTTTTCCGAGGGATTCTTCACGCGACTGGCGCACGAGGCGTATCCGGTGGACCTGATGTGTCTCTACCTGCTGCACGGTTCGGTCGACCGGATCCCAGGTCTGTGGGCTGATCGGGAAACGCTGACGTTCGAGCACCTGAGTCGGCACGTCCCTGCCGCGCATCGCTCCAGCCATGGCGACGCGCACACGTTCTCGATCCACATCAGGAACAAGGTCCGCGGGCGGCTGTACGGCTTGGAGTTCAGGATCCACTTCGTCGCGGGTGAGCCTTACGCCGACGCGGTGATCCCATTCGGCGCGACGATCGACCTGCCCCGCTTCATGCGTCATCTCCGTGGGCGGCACGCCTGGGGAGGAGTTCCGGGGTACTGGGATTTCGACGTGTTCACCGATGTGCGTGATCTGCGCGAGAGCGTCGTGCTGTTCGGCAACAACCGCGAGGTCTGGTTCCAGGTCGGCAACCACCGCAATGACTGGTTCCGCGGAGGTCCAGGGACCCGGTCGGCGACCGGACGGTCCCGGTCGGCCTGGAACCGGGGCCGCCTGGTCACCGGCCGCTTGCAGGGACACCGGTTCGGCAAGCCTGCCCAACCGCACGCGGGAGGCCCCCTGTTCCCCGACCGGCTCAAGGCCGTCGAGGACACCTCGCCCAGGCGCGTGCGTACCTGCGGTATGTGGCCAGGCTGCGTGACCCTCTCCCCCCTGCGGGCGGGACGGCCGTCCCGGACTCGGCTGCGCTCCGATCAGAATCCGTTTGACGATCTCCCGCCCCCGGCAACGACACTGAGCGGATGATCGTCGTGCAGCGAATCACCACGTACTGGACCAAGCAGTCCAGGGGAGGCGGGGCGGCGACCCGTCGCAACGCGGTGCCCGAGGCCTTCCCGCTGCAAGCGCCAGGCCCGGCCGGTGTGCTCGTCAACGAGGTCGAGGCCCACGAGCGCGACGGATTCACGGCCCTTCACACGATCCGAACCTCGGACCGTCCGTCCGGCTCCGACAGCTCTCGGGCGGAGGATCCTGGTGGAGGATCGTTCAGCTGCGACGCTGTCTCCCTCTCCCCGGTCACCCGCGGTGTGTTCCTGATGGAAGATGACGGCCGGTTGCGCGTCGTGGTCTCCCCGCCGCCCGCGCGGTTGTCGTCCCGCGGGCCTCGGCACCTGTTCACACTCGGACCCGGGGAGTACGGACGCCGGCGGTTCAACAGCCGCTTCACCCCGAGCGGTTGCGGTTGTCACTCCCATCAGTGGTGGTACGAGAAGTGGGTCGTCAACGTCGCGTATCCCGGTGGAACGCCCGCACCCAACCTTTTCACCCAGCGCGAGCCGACCCATGTCCTCGACCGTCTCGTCCGGCTTTCCTGACCACCGATTACGTCCGTTACCGTAAGCCGTTTGCGTGATCGACCGGTCTTTGGCCCCCCGCCTCGCCCAGGGGAGTGGCTCCTGAACACGTGACTCCGCGGTCGTGCGGTCCCTGACCGTGTGGGGGGCAGGGACCGGCATCGAACGTGACGACAGGGCCTAGGAGACCGCTGAAGATCTTGCTCTGGCAGCCCGACTCGCCCTGAATTGCCGGTAAATGTCAATTGCCATCAAGTAGGGCAAGCCGGGCGCATTTTCAAGATCTTCAGGACGCTTCTAGGGGCGTGAAGGGTCGGCCACGGCTGCCGTGAACCGCGTCACGAGTGCTGCGACCGCCGCACGCAGTTCTTCGCCGCCCTCGACCTGGAACGCGAACGGCAGCCTCGCGAGCCATTCCTGCGCGTACATGGCCGGGTTGCGCGTGCTGCCGACCAGCACGCACCCGTCTCCCAAGGATTCGAGTCGTCCCATGGGCGGCTGGATCCAGGGGGCCACCTCGGTCAGCGGGAGGTCGAACACCACCCGCGTGGGGAACTCCCATCCGAGGCCCAGGTTCTCCTCCAGCACCGCCACCGGATCAAGACCTTCTGGCGGTTCGAACCCCTGTCCCGTCCTCCGGACGGCGTGGACCCGGTCGACCCGGTACGTACGTATGGCGTTCGCGGGGTGGGAGTGGCAGAGCAGGTACCAGCGCCCGTAACGGACGACGAGGGACCAGGGATCGACCTCCGCCACCCACTCGTCGCCCGCCCCGCTGCGGTACGTGACCGACACGCGCTCCCGGGCGGCGACGGCATCGACGAGCTCGCCGGTGACGGCCGGATCCGGGCGGGCCGCATACGGGTCCGGTGCGGCCGACGCGTACTCCCGCAGCATCGCCGCGTGGTGGCCGACGCTCTCCGGCAACGCCTTGACGACCTTGCCCAGGGCGGTGCTGACCAGGTCGTCGGCGTCGGCCGCGCCCGGCTGGCCGCTGAGTACGGCCATCACCAGGCCGAGGGCCTCCGCCTGCGTGAAATGCACGGGGGGGCAATCTCGTCCCGCGCCTCAGCCGGTAGCCGCCATGTGGCCCCCGGGTCGACTCCACGGGGATGTCGGCCTCCCGGAGTATCTCGACGTAGCGGCGTGCGGCCCGCTCCGTGACGCCCAGCCGTTCGGCGAGTTCACCGGCCGTCGTACCGGGCCGGGTCTGGATGATCTCCAGGGTACGCAGGGCTCGCGCGGTGGGGCTGAGGTCGTTCGGCACGCAAGCAGGCTAGTCCGCTCCGCTGAGCCCGGGCAGAAGAGTCCGTGGGAATCCCCGCCCTGTGAGGTGCGAGGGCGCGCGCGGGACAGTTCGTTCCCCCTTGGCCCGCACGGGACTTCGGCGGGCGCTCGGGTTATCGCCGTGCAAACCGGCAGTGGATCGTCCGGATCTCCTCCTACGGTGACCTTCGTGCGGCACAAGAGTGCGGCGGAAGAAGAGGAACTGACCATGAACATCCTGCTCATCGGCGGCCTGTGGCTGGACGGATCCGTGTGGGGCCGCGTTGCCTCCGCGCTGGAGGCGCTCGGCCATCGCCCGGTGCCGCTGACCCTCCCGGGCCAGGGGGACGGCTCCACGTCCGCAACGCTCGACGACCAGTTGGAGACCGTGCTCGCGGCAGTGGACGCCGCGCCCGGCAGGCTCATGGTGGTGGGGCATTCCGCCGCCTGCTCGCTGGCCTGGCTGGCCGCCGACCGACGGCCGGGGCGGCTGGCCAAGGTCGCCCTGATCGGCGGCTTCCCTTCCTCCCATGGCCAGTTGTACGCCGACTTCTTCGAGGTGCGTGATGGTGTCATGCCCTTCCCGGGCTGGGGCCCGTTCGAGGGGCCGGACGCCGCCGACCTCGACGACGAGGCCCGGCGGGAGTTGGCGGCTGCCGCGATCCCCGTGCCCCAAGGTGTGGCCCAGGGCGTGGTGCGGCTGGCGGACGACCTGCGGTTCGACGTCCCGGTCGTGGTCGTATGCCCGGAGTTCACGCCCGCGCAGGCTCAGGAGTGGATCGACGCCGGCGATGTCCCGGAACTCGCCCGGGTCAAGCACGTCGACCTCGTCGACATCGACTCGGGCCACTGGCCCATGATCACCAAGCCTGCCGAGCTGGCCCGGATCCTGGCCACGGCAGCCGAAGCGGCGACCGACGGAACGTGAAATGGCCAGGCCCGCCGGTGCACTGACCGTACGGAAAACGGGTGTTCCTCGGCGTGATGTCCTGGCGTGAGCGCGGGTCGCTGCGGACGGCCGTCACCCGGGTGGGGGTCCCGCAGGGTGGCCTGCGGACGTACTGGGAGGGGTTCGCGGTCAGCGTCAGCTGTGGCGTCCGACATGGTTGGGGGCTGAGCTCCGCCACGGCCCGGGACTGACCGTCGGGCTCCCCGCACGCAGCGTCGCCCGTCCGGCGGCTACACACCGCCCGCGATGGGCGGTGACCGTGTAGCGCACGTGATGCGCACGGACGGCGGGGCCTCGACCGCACGCACAGCGGCGGGGCGGGATGGCCGTGACGGTGGACGGCGACCGAGACCTCACGGGGCACGGGCCGCCCGGCGCGGGGCCGCCGCAGGGTGAACGTGACATGGTCGAGCCGGAACACGTACGCGACGGCGTCGTCGACCGGGACGGCCTCGCCGACGCGGAAAGCGACCGTGCTCTCGCCTCGGAGCTCGACCTCGCCGAAGTCCCGCACGGACAGGTCACCCCAAGCGGGCCTCGACTCGTACCAGCGCGATGGTGAGAACGCGACGACCTCCGTGTACGGACCGTCGTTCACGTGCAGCCGCATGTACGAGGCGACCGTTCCCACCCGCGTCGTCTCGACGGGGGCTGCGGCCACGGCGGTCAGCGCGTACACCCCGGCCTCGGGTGTGCGCACCCGGTACGCGGCGAACCACCCGCTCCCGCCGGGCGCCTCCCGCCCCGCCATCAGTGCCAGGTACCGTCCCCTCGACGCACGCCGATCACGGACCACCGGAATGCTCGTACGGGTCGCGGCCTCGCCTGACACGGCGATGACCAGCGGTGCCGAGTCCTTCCCGGTGCCGGCCACCCGACTCGCCCCACCACCGACGCCCACCCCCTCGGCGCAGTCACCCAAGGGCTCCGGGACGCGCTGGAGGGGGCGTTGAGGTCTGGGGGCCGGGGTGGTAACCCCTCACGCAACTCATACGGCTACGTGAAGGCGGGCCTTGAGTGAGTGTCAGGTCCATCATGCCTGTTCGGAGGTGGTTTTCGGTAGGACACAGCGCACGTCCGTTTGTTCTTGTGGCAGTTGGTGCCGCGCGTCAGACTCGTCGTCATCCACTCTCCGGCCAACGTGTCGGCAACCGTGCTCGGTTGTCGGCGCGGTCGGCGTGCTGTCTCACCGTGTGGCGTGCACGGGCAGGGGGGTGGCGTGATGGAGGGGGACCGATGGATCAGGACATGATCGTACTGGCGAGGATCAAGCTGCTGAGTGCCAACCGGCGGGTGGTGCGTGGCGCCGAGGGCCTGTGGATCTACCGCCTGCTGACGCAGGTCGAGCCGGAGACGTATGGGTCGAAGCTGGCCTACGTCCTGGTGGAGGCAAGCGCGTCGCCGCTGCTTCGGGAGTCGCCTGAGCGACGTCTGGCCCTGCTGGACGAGGCCGTGGAGGTTGCCAAGGCACTCGATACGTCGAACCCTTACCGGGCGAAGATGCTGGCGAGGGCCCTGGCTGCCAGGGAACGGGAGGCGGCGGGCCGGGCGGCGGGGCCGCTCGCGTCCGAGTCGTCCGAGTCGTCCGAGTCGTCTGTGGCGTCCGTGGCGTCCGAGGCGGTAGGGCGGGAGCCCCGAGTGGCGTCTCATGGGGAGTCGCGACAACTCGTATGACCGCGGCAGTCGCCTGATGAACGGCTCGCAGTGTGGGGTTCCGACGGTGGTGGGAACCCCCGCTCGCGATGGGCCGCCCGGGCCAGTCACTGGCCCTTTTGTTGAACCAACCGAGCGACTGGACGACGGTCGCACCGATGACGAGGATGCCGATCGGAATGATCGTGAACCAGGTGGCGTCGGCCTTCATGGCCGCGAGCAGGGCGATGGCGCCGATGGCCGGTGCCAGGAGCACGAGCATGCCGACAAGGACCCGAGTCTTGGAAACCACCGCAGGACTCTCCCCTGTTCAGCTGGGCACTGCGGCGGTCATCCGTGATGGTGGGCCGTAGCGAAGGTGTCGGCGAGGCTGGTCAGGATCGAGCCGGACCAGTCGCTGTCCCCGAACACGCTGACCGGCATGGCGAGCACGCCGTACTCGCGCCGGAGCGTCTCCGCAGGGATCTCGACAGGGAAGAAGTAGTTGCCGGGACAGGTCCGGCTCGTCTCGGGAATCGCGCCGATCACTTCGTCCGGCAATCGTGCGAACAACTGCTCAGCCCGTGCGGTCAGTTCGTCGACGACCTGCCGGGGCACGTCGCCGTGCTCGGTCAGCAGACGGTCGGCGAGCCTCAGCTGCGCCGGCGTCGGCGGATCCGCCCGGAACGCTTCGGCCAGTTCGGTCTGCCCCCGGCCCAGCAGGACCACGCCGAACGTGCGTGGCCAAAGCCATCCCTTGGTCACCGAATGCAGCAGGACCGCGCGACCGGTGTCCAGCAACCGTCGTGTGCCGGCGGCGAATGGGGCTCCCAGGTCGTAGACGCTGTCGATCAGCAAGCGGCGGCTCGGTGATTCCCGCAACCAGGAGGTCACCGCCGCGCACTCCGCATCGGACAGGTAACGGCCCAGCGGCTTGCTGGGATTGGCGAGCAGGAGGTATTCGGGGTGGTGGTCCGGCGGCGACGTCGGCAGGGCCGGCGCCGGCAGCGTCGGGTAGGACAGGGGCTCGAGACCGGCGGCCCGGGCCAACTCGAAATAGACCGGGTACACGTCTCCGGGCAGCCACAACCGCGCTCGCACGGCGCGCAGCCACGGGAACACCACACCGAGTCCGTGCCGGACCCCTCGGCAGACCATGGCGTGGCCGGACCACTCTTCAGGCAGCTCGAAGCGCCGCAGCCAGGCACGGGCGAGATCGCACCGGTACACCGTACGCTCGTCGGTCGGCGGCTCCGGCCGCAAGGGAGCGAGCGCCCGGTACACGTTGGTCTCGGCGGCGTCCAGCAGCGCCGAGGAGGCATCGAGCTGCCGCTGCCGGAACTCCTGGAACCCCTCGAACCTCACGCCGCCGCACCTTCCGGCACGATCTCGCTGGCCCGGTCCTCCAGGGAGGCGTAGCAGCGTCCGTCGGCCATGACGTTCCAGCTTCGTGCGATCCCGCGGGTGCGTTCCCAGAGCAGGCTGGGCTCGGTGTAGGCGGCGATCCGGATCGGCCGTCCGGCCCAGCTGCCCTGGTAGACCGGCGCGCCCCAGGGCAGGCGGCTCGCCAGTTCGAACCCGTGCCGCTCGGCGAACCCGGTGACGACGGACAGCGAAACCTGGTGGTCTCGGCTCCAGACGTTGGCCGTGCGGTCGAAGTACAGCGACTCGGTGCTGGTGGATACGTAGAGTTCCTTGAAGCAGACTTCCTCGACACCGAGAGCCGCGGCCCACGAAAGGTAGTCGGCGACCCCGGCCGCGTCGGCGACGCCGCCGTGCTGGAGCACGCAGATCAGTCTCATCCGCAGCCCCGGCCAGCGGTCCCGTTCCACGCGCCAGGCGTCGATGACCGAGCTCACCGGCGTACGCAGCATCATGAGCCGCTCGTTGACGGTGTCGTCGTGATGGTGCCGGGAGACGGCGAGCACGCTCAACCCCGCGGTGCTGAGGGCTGCGAGGCGGTCGGCCCGGTCGGCGTTCTCGGCTTTCGCGAGGGTGTGCGCGTTGGTGATCAGGACGACCTTCGGGAAGGCCGCGGAACAGGCGGACACCAGTCGCAGCTGCTGTTCGAACGGTATGAGCGTGGGCTCCCCGCCACCGGTGATCACCGCACGCTCGGCACCTGCCGCACGGGCACGCTCCAGCCAGAGGGCGACCGCGTCCCACGGGACCCGCGCCTGCGCCTGGTCGCTGGAGATCGAAGCGGATGAGAAGCAGAACGAACACCGG
Source organism: Streptomyces sp. 11x1 (assembly GCF_032598905.1). Lineage (NCBI taxonomy): Bacteria > Bacillati > Actinomycetota > Actinomycetes > Kitasatosporales > Streptomycetaceae > Streptomyces > Streptomyces sp. 11x1. The sequence goes on from NZ_CP122458.1 coordinate 10,507,435, forward strand.
GCCTGGCAGGCGGAGGCGACCGGCAGAATCGACACCGAGCGGGGTCGTGTGTCGTCGTAGCGACGCAATGCCGACCCCTGCAGGTGCAGGGAGGCGGCCATCGCGTCCTCGACGGTGGTCGGGCGCAGGGTGAACTCGTCGCCTGCTGCGCTTGTCGCGTCTGCTGTGCCTGCTTCGTCGAGTTCGTGGACCGCTGACAGTCGGATGCGAGCCTCGTGCAGTTCCATGCCGAGGCCGGTCGAGACGTTGGGCACCAGCTCGTCGGGGTCCACCATGGTTTCCAGCACCAGCAGCCGGTCACCGGGAATGGCCAGACGGTCCAGCAGGCGTCGCGCCTTGCCTATGCCGATTCCCAACTCCGTACGCGTCAGCAGATGAAACCGGTCGGGATAGGTGCTTTCCGGAATGCCCGCCTTGCCGTAAGCGAACGCGTACTTGTCGAAGCCCTTCGCGAAATTCGACAGCACAATGACGTGGAAGCGCTGGTCGCTGTGGTTCATCCCGTCATCATGCTTGACGATCTCTATTGTCTGAGAGCGGGTTAATCCAGCGGTCGACGCGAGGCCCGACGTCCATATGATCGAGGAGTACGCCCGCCACAACGGCCACGCCGACCTGGTCCGGGAACGCGTCGATGGCACTACCGGGGTGTAGCGCCGGATCACGGACGGGGACAAGAACGCGGACACGGACACGGACACGGAGGCGGAGTGCTAGCCAATCCTTCTGTGCTGGCGGCCGGCAGGCGTCATTCGGTCGGGCGGCGCTGGGACGGGACCGTTCTTGCCGTGGGCCGTACCGCAGTCGATGAATGCCGTGTCGACCGCTGGGCGGATGCCGTCGCGGTGGCGGCCGGGAACGTCCATTCGGCGAGGAACACGGGCAGGGCCCATACGGTGGGACTTCGGTCGGACGGCACGGTGCTGTCAACGGGGTGGAACGGCGACGGGCAGTGTGATGTCGCCGGATGGCGTGGAGTCACAGCGGTGGCCGCGGGGTGGCGCCGTACGCTCGGGCTGCTCCGGGACGGCCGCGTGCTGGCAGCCGGCCGGAACTCGGAAGGGCAGTGCGACGTACAGTCCTGGCGCGAGATGGTCGCGCTGTCGTGCGGTGACTGGCACTCGGTCGGCGTCCGGTCGGACGGTACCGCCCTGGCCGTGGGGAACAACCGACGACGTCAGTGCGCCGTTGCTGAATGGCGTGACCTTGCCGCCATCACTGCCGGGTATGTCCACACCGTCGGCCTCAAGGGCGACGGGAGGGTGGTGGCGACCGGAGACAGGACCACCGGGGCGTGCGAGGTCGACGCGTGGGAGGAAGTGGTCGCGGTCGACGCGGGCAGCTACCACACCGTCGGTGTCACCGTGTCCGGGCGAGCCCTTGCAACGGGAGACAACAGCCACGGACAGTGCGACGTCGGCGATTGGCGCGACATCATCGCCATGGCGGCCGGTTCGACACACACCCTCGGCCTGCGTGCCGACGGCACGGTCGTGTCGACAGGGAACAACGCCGACGGGCAGTGCGCGGTCGAATCCTGGTCCGGAGTGCGGGTTCCATAAGGCCGGGACCGAGGGCTGGGGACCTGGATACATACAACTCGCGTGGTGCCACGCCGGGTTGGTCACGTGTCCACATACACGTACACGTACACGTACACGCACGCGCCGCGGAGGACCGGGGGCGGCCCCCGTCCTCCGCCGGTGTGCCCGTCAAGGCGTCACGGCATCATCTCGTACGCCGCCGACAGAGCCTCCACGCGCTGCCAGACCCGCTCCGAACGCGCCTCGTCGACGACCGGTCGTCGGACCGCGCCGAGCGCCCAGCGCTGCTGCTCCTCGGTCGCGGAGTCCTTGCCGTGCAGTTCGACGGCGTGAGCGGAGAAGTCCCGCACGAGGACGGCGAACAGCTCGTCGAGCACGTCCGCGTCGAGATCCGACAGGGCCGCCTGCTCCAGGACCAGCTGCCCGTGCACGACGAGCGCGAAGAGCTGTCCGACGGCGAGGAGCAGGTCGAGATCGCGGCTCTGCTTCTCGTCGGGCGCGGCCGTGAGGACGAACTCGCAGAGTGCGTCGGCCTGTTCGCGGAACCGGGCGACGTTGGGCAGGTGGGCGTACGTGTCGAAGGCAGGCCGCCAGTCGTGGAAGCGCACCGAGCCGAGACCGCGGGCCGGGCCCTGCCGGAAGAGGAAGGCGTCGTCGGCCGCGTCGAGGCGGGTCGGGACAGGCTCGTACGCCACCGGGTCGAGGAGGTGGTTGCGCATGAACTTGAGGATCAGCGCCAGGTTGACGTGGACGGTGCCCTCCAGCTTCGGCAGGCCGCGGATCTCGACGGCGGCCTGGGCGAAGTAGTTGTCCTTCTCGAAACCCTTGGCGGCGATGACGTCCCACATCAGGTCGATGACCTTCTCGCCCTCGGTGGTCACCTTCATCTTCGTCATCGGGTTGAAGAGGAGGTAGCGGCGGTCGTCGGGACCGGCGGTGCGGAAGTAGTCGACGGCGCGGTCGCTGAACAGCTTCATCCCGACCAGCCGGACGTACGCGTCGGCCAACTCCCGCCGCACATGCGGGAAGGCGGTCACGGGGCGGCCGTAGAGGATGCGGTTCTGCGCGTGGGTGACGGCCTCGTACATGGCGTGTTCGCAGATGCCGATCGAGGCGGTGCACAGGTTGAACTTGCCCACGTTGACGGTGTTGAGCGCGGCGTCGAAGGCGGCCCGGCCGGTGTGCAGGACGTCGTCCGGGCTTACGGGACAGTCCTCCAGGCGGAACTCGCTGACGAACTTCGACGAGTCGACGACGTTCTTGACCAGGTGGTACGCCGGGTGGCGGCTGTCGGCCGCGAAGAAGACATAGCCGTCCGGGCCCTCGATGTCGGTGCGGCGCCCGAAGACAGAGACGAGCCCGGCGGCGTTGCCGTTGCCGATGTAGTACTTGGAGCCGGTGGCCCGGAAACCGCCCGTGCCGTCGGGCTCCAGGAGCATGTCGGTGGAGTAGATGTCGGCGCCGTGCGCCTTCTCGGACAGGCCGAAGGCGAACACCTCGCCCTGGGACAGCAGTTCGGCGGCACGGGCACGGGCGGCGGGGTTGTCGCTCTGCCAGACCGGGCCGAGTCCGAGGATGGTGACCTGCCAGGCGTACCAGTAGTCGAGGCCGTAGAAGCCGAGTATCTCGTTGAGCGCGGCGATGCGGGCGGTGTCCCAGCGCTTGTCGTCCTCGCCCTCCGCGGCAGCGGAGGCGGGCGTGAGGAATGTGGCGAAGAGCCCTTCCTCGGCGGCGAAGGCGAGGAAGTCGCCGAGCCAGGCACGGGTCCGGTAGTCCTCGATCAGTCGGCGCTTGCCCCGTTCCTCGAACCAGTCGACGGTGGCACGCAGCAGCCTGCGGGTCTCCGCGTCGAAGTGCGTGGGGTCGTAGGTCCGCGGGTTGAAGAGCAGCGCGTCGGCCATGGATGCCGCCTTTCGGTCGAGGGCTGAGGGATGAGGGTGCCGGCTCGGCCGGTCAGTGACCGGGGGTGAAGCCGGCGAGTGTGGCGAGTACGTCGTCGAGCCAGGCGATCATCATGCGCTCGTACGCGATGCCGCCTCGCAGCACGACGTGCTGGAGTTCCCGTTCGGCGTCGAGGGGGCCGTCCGCCGGCGGGTCTCCGAAGTCGCGGGCAGCGCCCGCGAGGTAGTGGTGCAGGCGGTCCGTGTGCGCCTGCCGGTGCCGTTCGACCTCGCTGACCAGGGCGGCCGGGTCGTCGAAGGCGGCGCCGCGGATCTTCACCGCCAGGTCGTGGCGGACGCTGTCGGGCTCGGTCGGTTCGTGGAGCCACCCGGAGAGCGCCTCCCGTCCGGGCCCCGCGACGGAGTACTCCTTCTTGTCCGGACGCCCGTACTGCGGGACCTCCCGGACGTCGACCCAGCCGTCGCTCTCCATCCGCTTGAGTACGCGGTAGATCTGCTGGTGGGTGGCGGTCCAGAAGTACCCGATGGACCGCTCGAACCGCCGGGCCAGCTCATAGCCGGACCCCGGCTTCTCCAGCAGGGAGACGAGGATCGCGTGTTCGAGCGCCATGTGCATGATCATGCTATGCACCTCGTTGCATAGCAATGCCGTGGCGGTGAGACACCGCTCACCCGGTGCGGGTCCGGGGGGCCGTCGCCTTCGGAAGGCGTTCGTGACGTCCCCCGTCCGACTCGTTGTGGTCCGATGGCGGACGCGGAGGCCGACGCGGCGGCGAGTTCGGTGCGGTCCAAGGTCGGGCCGCATGCCAGCACCGTCCCAGAGGGCGGAGAAACGTCCAGGTCACAGTGGGTGGTTCATCTCAGCGTCCCAGGAGACGCCGGTGCGCTTGCCGTCCTTCGGAGAGGACGTCGATGCTGACCCGGGTAGGGCAGTCGGGGAGCGGCGCGGTGCCGCTCCCGCTCCCTGCCGACGGTCACGCCGGGGGGCGGGCCGAGTCGGCACGTACACAGGAATGGAACTGCATACGCATGATGAAGTCCCGAACGAAGCGGACCGCCTTGGCCATCGGCACCGCCGTCCTCATGGCGGCCGGCATGGTCGTCGCGGGGGCCACGACCGCCTCCGCCGATGCTTGCGGAGGTCCCGGCAAGTACCTCTGTGGTGCGGTGAAGAACAGGACCGGCAAGCCGATGCACTACACGATGAGGCTGGGGAGCGGCCCGCACCTGTGCGACGTGTGGAACATCGACGGTGGCACCACGAGCAAGTGGGACCAGACCGAGTGCGAGCAGCAGTCGTTCAACAGGGGGACGATAGGCGGCAACGGCACTGGCAAGGACGTCGATGCCTTCACCTTCGCCACTCACGGCTACCACGAGCGGTTCTCACGTGTCGGCACGTGGCACTGGCGAAAGAAGGGCGTCTGGACGAAGATCCGGAGCGGGGAGATCGCCGACTGCGGCATCGGTGACAACAACGAGGTCTGGTGCACCGTCCTCGTCCAGGTCTGAAACAGCCCGGGGCGGTGGCGTAAGCGGTGACGCAAGGGCGCGGACAGCTGGTCCGCGCCCACGGTGCCGATATCCGTGCGTGTCAGTGGATACCGAGTAGCTGGGCGAGTTCGTCGGCCTCGATGCCGTACGTCTCCCGGATCCGTACTCCCTTCGGGCCGACGTCGAAGACGCCGTGGTCGGTGTACACGCGGCTGACGCAGCCGACGCCGGTGAGCGGGTAGGTGCACCGCGGTACCAGCTTGGGTTCGCCGGAGCGGGTGAAGAGGGTCATCATCACGTAGACGTCCTTGGCGCCGATGGCGAGGTCCATGGCGCCGCCCACGGCGGGGATGTCGTCGGGTCGGCCGGTGTGCCAGTTGGCGAGGTCGCCCTCGAAGGCGACCTGATAGGCGCCGAGGACACAGACGTCGAGGTGGCCGCCACGCATCATCGCGAAGGAGTCGGCGTGGTGGAAGTACGCCGCCCCCGGCAGTTCGGTCACCGGGACCTTGCCGGCGTTGGTGAGGTCGGGGTCGATCGCGTCGGCCTCCGCCTTCGGACCCATGTTGAGCATGCCGTTCTCGGTGTGCAGCACCACTCCGGAGTCCGCCGGCAGATGATCGGCGATCTTGGTGGGCTGCCCGATGCCGAGGTTGACGAAGGAGCCGGCCGGGATGTCGCGAGCGATGACGGCGGCCAGCTCGTCCATGGAGAGCCGGTGGTCGGCGGACGCCTGGGCGCCTGAGGTCGTGGTCATCGTGCCCCCTGCACGGTGTAGTGGCGGGCCGTCACCTGGACGATCCGGTCGACGTAGATGGACGGGGTGACGACGGCCTCGGGGTCCAGCTCGCCGGCCTCGACGACCTGGTCGACCTGGACGATGGTCGTCGTCGCGGCCGTGGCCATGACCGGTCCGAAGTTGCGGGCCGTCTTGCGGTAGACGAGGTTGCCCAGGGTGTCCGCGACGTGGGCGCCGATCAGCGCGTAGTCGCCCTTGATCGGGTATTCGAGCAGGTAGGTGCGGCCATCGATCTCCCGGACCTCCTTGCCCTCGGCCAGCGGTGTGCCGACCGCCGTCGGGCAGTAGAAGGCACCGATGCCGGCCCCTGCCGCGCGCATCCGCTCGGCGAGGTTGCCCTGCGGCACGACCTCCAGGTCGATCTTGCCCGCGCGGTAGAGGTCGTCGAAGACCCAGGAGTCGGCCTGGCGTGGAAAGGAGCACAGCACCTTGCGCACCCGGCCGGCGGCGAGCAGCGCGGCCAGCCCGACGTCGCCGTTGCCGGCGTTGTTCGACACGATGGTGAGGTCCTTGGCGCCCTGCCGGATGAGCGCGTCGATCAGGTCGAACGGCATTCCGGCCAGGCCGAACCCGCCGACCAGGACGGTGGAGCCGTCCTCGATCCCCGCGACCGCGGCATCTGCGCTCTCCACGATCTCCGCCCGGCTCATCGGGACGCCTCCGTGGTGTCGCAGTTCTCCAGTACGACGGCCAGGCCCTGGCCGACGCCGATGCAGATCGCGGCGACGCCGTACCGCTGCCTCGTCTCGCGCAGCACCTTGGCCAGCGTGGCGAGGACGCGTCCGCCCGAGGCGCCGAGCGGGTGGCCGATCGCGATGGCGCCGCCCTTCTGGTTGACGAGGTTGGGGTCGATCTTCCACGCGTCGACGCAGGCGAGCGACTGCACGGCGAAGGCCTCGTTGAGCTCGACCGCGCCCACCTGGTCCCAGCCGATTCCGGCGCGGGCCAGCGCCCGGTTCGCCGCCTCCACGGGGGCGTAGCCGAAGGCCTGCGGCTCCAGTGCCATCACGCCGCGGCCGGCGACACGGGCGATCGGGTCGGCCCCGATCGTGGCGGCGGCCCCCTCGCTGCCCAACAGCACTGCCGAGGCACCGTCGTTGAGCGGGCTGGCGTTGCCCGCGGTGATGGTGCCGCCCTGCTCCGGGGTGCGGAAGACAGGCTTGAGGCCGGCCAGCACCTCCGGTGTGGATCCGGGGCGGATGCCCTCGTCGCGGGTCAGGTCGACTCCTTCGACCGGCGCCACCAGGTCGTCGTAGAAGCCCGACTCCCAGGCGGCGTGGGCGAGTCGGTGGGAGCGGGCGGCGAACTCGTCCTGCCGCTCCCGGGAGATGCCGAAGCGCTCCTGGAGCTGCTCGTTGGCCTCGCCGAGGCTGACCGTCCACTCCTTCGGCATCCTCGGGTTGACCAGCCGCCAGCCCAGGGTGGTGGAGACGGCTGTGACGTCGCCGGCCGGGAACGGCTTCGCCTGCTTGGGCAGCACCCACGGCGCCCGTGTCATCGACTCGACGCCGCCGGTCAGCACCACCTCCGCGTCGCCGGACTCGATGGTCCGGCTGGCCGTCATCGCCGCGTCGAGGCTGGAGCCGCACAGGCGGTTCACCGTGGTGCCGGGCACACTCACCGGGAGGCCGGCGAGGAGCGCCGCCATGCGGCCGACGTTGCGGTTCTCCTCCCCGGCGCCGTTGGCGTTGCCCCACACCACGTCGTCGATGGCGGTGGGATCGAGGCCCGGCACCGCCGCGAGCGTCGAGGTGATCGCGGCGGCGGCGAGGTCGTCGGGGCGGACGCCGGCCAGCGCGCCGTTGAAGCGGCCGAACGGTGTCCGTGTCGCGGCATAGAGGAAAGCGCTCATGGCAACGACGTTAGATCGCCGTCGCGATATTCTGAAGTACGCATATGGGAGTCGATTGATATGGACGAGATATGGATCTGCGACACCTGCGGTACTTCGTCGCGGTGGCCGAGGAGCGCCATTTCGGCCGCGCCGCCGAGCGGCTGCACATGGCACAGCCGCCCCTGTCCCAGCAGATCCGTCAACTGGAGACGGAACTCGGCGTGGAGCTGCTGCACCGCACCACCCGGCGGGTCGACCTGACCGAGGCGGGTCTGGCCTACCTGGAGCGGGCGCGCGCGATCCTCGCCGAGGTCGACGAGGCCGCCCACCACGCACGGCTCGTCGCGGCCGGTTCGGTGGGCCACCTCGCGATCGGATGTGTAGGCTCGGCGACGTACAGCCTCCTGCCCGCGCTCTCGCGCCGGCTCACGGAGGAACTCCCGGGTGTCGACTTCTCCTTCCGCGGCGAGATGCTCGCGCCCGACCAGGTCGATGCACTGCGCACCGGCGCGATCGACGTCGCGCTGCTGCGCCCGCCCGCGGCCGACCTCTCCCTCACGGTGCACACCTTGCGCCGGGACCGGCTCGTCGTCGCCGTGCCGGTCGACCATCCGCTCGCCCGCCGCAAACGGCTGCGGGTCACGGACCTCGCCGGTGCCGACCTGATCGTGCACTCGGCCGACCGCCGGTCAGTGATGTACGACGTGGTGCTGGGCCTGCTGCGCGACGCCGGCATCGAGCCGCACATCCGCCACGAGGTCGGCGAGACCTCGACCCTCGTCACGCTGGTGGCAGGGGGCCTCGGCGTCGCCGTCGTACCGGAGCCGGTCACCGCGCTGGCGCTCGACGGTGTGGCCTACCTGCCGCTGGCCGGGGCCGACGCGCGGGTGGAGCTGGCGGTCGCCCATCGCGCCGACCGTGCCGAGCCGCATCTGGCGCGCACGGTGGGGGTCATCCGGGCGACGACGAGCGAGGTCCGTTCCTCCGGTGCCGGGGGAGCCGTGTCGCCCACGCGACGATCTTCGTGACGGGGTCCCGGGCCTGCTGCGCGATGCGGTCGTCGGTCACATCGTCCGCTCCGCCCACGCCGATGACCTCCCCGTCGGCCGTGACGATCGGCACGCCGCCCGCGACTGGCATCGGGTGACGCCCGTCACGCTCAACGGCGTCGTTCAGGGCGACCATGACGACCTGATAGAGCAGTTCCGAGGTGGTGGCGACTTGATGCGTGCCTGATGCCGGAGCAGTTGGCGGAGACCGTCCCGGTGTGCGGCCGGGGCGGTGGTCGCGAGGCGGGCGTGGAGGGCGACGGCCCGCCGGATCATGGTCGCGGCCTCTGTGACGCGGCCCGCGGTGTGGAGAGTGAGCGCGAGAACACCCATCGTCTCCGCCAACTCGGGCATGTGTGTTCCGGGGAACTGGGCGGCCAGGCGGCGACGGACGGCGAACGCCCGCCGCGCGGTGCACGCGGCCTCGTGGTGGTGTCCCGCCGCGGTGAGGGCCTGGGCCAGGACGTGCAGGACGCCGCCGAGTGCGACGCGGTGTTGCGGTGTGGTGTCCGCAGGTGGGGCCTCCGGTGCGGTGAGTGCCCTGAGTACGCCGCGGGACAGCCCCAGCGCCCGGGGCCACGAGCCGGCGTCCAGCAGTGCCCAGGCCAGTGAGGTCAGGGCCTCGTCCAGAGCCAGACGGCTGTCGTGCTGACCGGGATCCGCCGCATCGGCCGTGTCCTGGGCGCGCAGCACGACCAGGTACTGGCAGGCGTCCACCGCCGCTTCGAAGTGCCCGGCGGCCGACTGTGCGGCGGCGTACAGGTGAAGTGCCTGGCAGTAGCCGTCCTCGCGCCCCTCCATGGGCAGGCCTGCCGAATCCTCGTGGTGACGAACAGCCTCCACGGCGGCGGCCGGCGCCTCCGCGTCGCCCGCCCGCTGCAGCGCCGCGGCCAGCTGGACGAGCAGTGCGCCCTCGCTCACCTCCTCGTCCACCTCGGCCTCGCCCTCTTCGGCCGCACCTTCTTCGGACTCGTCTTCTCCGTCGGCTTCTTCGTCACCGTCGTCCTCGCTGTCCGCGTCCACGTCCGCGGACACACCCCGTCTCAGGGCGAGGGCCTCGCGTACGGGGGCGACGGCATCGCACGGTCGCCCCGCCTCGGCCAGCGTCTCGGAGAGACGTGACAGATCCCCGGCCAGGGAGAGGCGGTGGCCGACGTCGTCGGGGTCGGCGTCCACGATCCGGCGGCGCAGGGCGACCATGTCCCGTACGCAGTCCGCGGTCTCCTCGTGACGGCCCAGTTCCCCGAGCGCCAGGCGTCGGTGGTTCAGGAGCTCCAGCATGGCGTCGAATCCCGGGTGGAGCCCCTCGGCGGCAGGCAGGCGGCACAGGGCCAGTGCTCGCCCGGTTCGGGTGAGGATCTCCGACCAGCGGTCCCGCCGTGCCAGGTGGAACACCAAGTTCCCCGAGACACGGGCGAACTCGTCCAGGAAGGCCCCGGGTTCCTCGGCGACCGCGACCGCGAACACGTCGAATGCCTCGGTCGCCGTGCTCAGGGCACCCTCGGGGTCCCCCGCGTCGTACAGGGCGTAGGACTGGAGATCGAGCGCACGGGCGAGCTCCGGTCCGTGCGCGGCGGGCAGCCGGTTCGCGTAAGGGCGCAGGGCGGCGATCGATTCGTCGAAGGCGCGTAGACCTTCGGGGTACTGGTCGGCATCGGTGAGCGCCTCGGCGAGTGCGGCACGAGCGACGGCCGGGGCGGAGCCGTGGACGCCCGGGGCCGCCGCCTCCGCCCGTTCGTAGATCGCGACCGCCTCACGTCGTAGGTCGATGCTCTGTTCCGGGAGGTGGTGGGACAGCGCGATCAGGGCGTTGGCGAACGACGGTGCCACGTTCGTGTCGCGTTCGGCCCGGGGCCGCAGCAGTTCCACGGCCTCCTCGGCCGCCGCTCGGGCCCGTTCCTCGTCCCCGTTGTCGTCGAAGACGGCCGTGGCGTCGGAGAGCCCCTCGGCGAGGTCCTGTCCGAAGCGCTCCGGGTCGAGTGCGACGAGGCGCCGGAACTCGGTCAGGCACTCCTCGACCACCTCCAGGGCCTCCGCGAACTGGCCCGCCGTACGGAGGAGTTCGGCGAGGGAGCCGAGGACCTCCGGCACGCGAGGGCGGTACCGGTCCGGCCACCGGGCGGCGAGATCCCGGTAGAGGTCCGCTGCCCTGCGGGCGTCGGCCGTCGCGGCCCCGAACTGCCCGAGCGCGCTGTGGATCCGGGTGAGGCCATACTCGGCCAGGGCGACATCGGGCAGGTGTTCCGGATCGTCGTGGGCGAGATCGCGGTAGAGATCGCGGGCGGTCAGCGCCCCTCGCAAGGCATCGTCGAGCCGGTCCGCGTCGGCGAGCCGGTTCGCGTGGTTGTGCCAGGCCATCGCGAGATCGGCGGTGTAGGTGTCGGGATCTCGTTCCGCCAGGTCCTGGTAGTGGCGCAGTACGTCCTGGGAGAGCGACAGCACCTCCGCCCGGGAACGGTCGTGGTCGCTCGCCAGCGCCAGGGTGTTGAGGGCCAGGCCGAGACCGCTCTCGGCACCTGGCCGGCCGTGTGCGCTGAGGACGTGCCACAGGGCGACGGACTTCTCGGCAGCGGTGCGGGCCGCCGTGAGCTGTCCGATCTCGACCAGCCGGACGGCGTGCCGATGCAGCCGCCGGGCATGTTCGGCCGACGCCTCGTGAGGGTCCGCTGTTGTCGCGTTCGGTGGTTGCCGGGCCAGCAGGCCCGCGAGGTCGGCCGCCCACTCGTCGAGCGCCAGTGAGGGCAGGGGCACCGCCTCGTACAACCGCTCCGCGAGTGACGCGTACCGGCCCACCGCGCCTCTGATCTCCTCCAGGACGGCGGTCAAGGCCTGTCGGAGCGCCGCAGGGTTCTCCACCGCGACCACGGCGTCGACGGCCCGCAGGGCGAGCGGATCGGGGTGGGCGGTGACGACGGTGCGGAGGGGTTCGGAGATGTGCGGCTGGTGGGGCTGGGCCCGGGACAGCAGATGGAACGCGGCCGAGGTCTGGCGTTCGGTGGTGGTGGGCAGGAGGCGTCCCAGCAACTCGGGGTCCTCCGCGAGGACGTCTCCGAGGAGGTACTCGCCCAGCCGGTCGGGCTGGAGCGGACCCCAGTAGTCGTCCTCGGAGGGATAGAGACCGGACAGCCACCGTCCGCAAGCCACGGGGTCCGGCGGTGGTGTCGCGGGTTCCCGGGTGAGACCGGTCGGACGGAGTCGGCTGAGGACGGCCAGCGCCTGCTGTTCGTCGTCGGCCGGACACAGGGTGGCCGCGGCGACCATCCGCCGGTACTCGAACAGGGACAGGCCGCCGATGTCATGGCTGCCGGCCGTGCGCCTCCAGACCTTCTGCTCGTGACGGAGGAGAACCGCCTCATCGCGTTCGTCGCTCGTGACGCGCACCGGGTCGACGGCCTGCAACAGGGTTACGAGGACAGCCATCTGGAGGTTGAGGGCACCGGAGTAGCGGTCCTCGGCGACGGACGGCGGCACTGCCGCGCGCATCGCCTTCCGTGCCGACTGCCCCGGATACAGGGCGGCCAGTCTTTCCCCGAGGCTGCCCATGGCGTCGCTGACGGCGGCGGCACGCAGTGCGGCGGTGGGCTCCAGAGGAGGCAGCGGACTCACGCCGGCGTCGCGAGGGAAGTGCTCGTGCGCCTGGAGACGGCTCCACCATGGGCCGGCCTTGCGGGCCAGGAAGAGGAGCCTGACGGGATGACGGTGGTGCGCCGGGCCGGACGGTCCGAACACATCCAGCAGTTCGTCGAGTTGTGACCGGCGGGTCTCGGCGTAGTCCACGACGAGGAGCAACGGTGTGTCGAGCGCGGACAGGCCGGACAATGCCCGGGGATCAGCGCGGTCGGCGAGGAAACCGGCCGTCCAGCCTGCCCTCTCCGCCTCGCGCACCGCTTCCAGTCCCACCCTCGTCTTGCCCTGGCCGCCAGGACCGGTGAGCAGGCGCACCGAGGCGTCGGCAGCGCGGTGCCGCCAGGCGGCGAGATCGCGGAGGGTGTTCTCGCGGCCGTGGAAGCGGACGGCGGCGGCTTCCGGCCTGAGCAGCGAGATGGGGGAGAGGGCCGGGCGCACGGCGGGCCGGTGCAGTACCCGCGAGAGTTCGGCCGGTCGGGGGCGCGTCCCCCGGAGACCCAGCAGTGCGCGGGCCTCGGGGTCGTCCCACAGCGCTGCCGTCTCCTCGAACTGCACACCGGCGAGCGTGTCGGCGCGCACCACGACACCGACGAGCATCCCCTCGCACACCACGGCGGAGCCGGACATGCCGTCCCAGCGCGTTCTCCGCTTCCCGCTCGTCCCGGCGGCTCCGTCGGGCGGTGACGGGACGGGATGGACGACATGGACGACGTGCCGTGAACCGTGGGCGTCCGAGGAGACGACGGTGCCGCTGATGTGAGCCGTGTCCCGCAGCACGGTGGCCAGTCGGGGGCCGCCCCGGTCCGCGAACACCTTGAGACCCGCAGGAAAGCCCGTGACCTCGATCCGGGCCGAACACGGCCGGGTGGCCAGCCGTCCCCAGCGGAGCGGAGGCAGCTCGGTGGGCAACCCCGACTCGTCCTCGACGCGCAGTACGGCGAAGTCCCGTGCTCCGCGCAGTTCTTGACCGTCGGACGGGGACCGGTCCCGGTAGCGGCGCAGCAGGACCCGGGCGTGGAGCCACGGGCCGGTCCCACCGGGGCGGACCCGCACCTCACCAGTTCCGGGAGGGGGCACGGTGTGCGCGGCCGTGATCACCAGTCCGTCGTGCAGCAGGTAACCGGATCCGGCGGTGTGGGCTTTCGCACCGGCTTTCAGCGACGCCAGTTCGACCACACGCGGGTCCGCCGCCACGGCACGCTCGCTCATCCGCTCTCCCGCCCCGCCGGTTCCACACACGCTACGGCGCCACATCCTGACAGACAGTGCGGGGCAGGGTGACGGTCCACTTCCGGTGGGTAACGATGGCTTGACCGACGCCGTACGACAGGGGGATGACATGTCCGACCAGGACTCCGCGGAGAACGTCGTCGAACTCGCGCAGGCCATCGGGTCGTTGCGCGACCAACTGGACACGGCCCGGCGGCTGGCGCCGGAGGGGGGCCTCTCCTTCGAGGTCGGGCCGGTGGAACTGGAGTTCCAGGTGGCCCTGCTGAGCGGCAGTGAAGTGACCGGGGGCGCCCGGTTCTACGTCCTGTCGGGCGGTGGGTCCAAGCGCCGGGAGCGGACCTCCACCCACACCATCCGGCTCACCCTGACACCCCGGGGACCGGACGGCGGACCGCTCGAAGTCTCGGATGCGGCCGAGGAGTTGCCGGAGAGGTGAGCCCGAGGATCCCACCGGTCGCCCGGCGCGTGGTGGAGGTCTACCGGAGCCGTGACGGTCGGCACCGGATCGCCTCGGGCCATCTGCTCGACGACCGGCTGGTGTTGACGGCCGGTCATGCCGTCGACGGAGCGGCCACGGTCGGCGTCCGGTTGCTCGACGGCGGCTCGGTGTGGGGTTGCTCGGTGGTCTGGTGGCGCTACGACAGCGTGGCCGGGACCGGGATCGACGCGGCGTTGCTCCGGATCGACGACGACGCCTTCCGGGAGCCCGAGGGGCTGCCACCGCTGGTCTGGGGACGGCTGGGTACGGGATCCCGCTGCCCCGTCGAGGCGGTGGGATTCCCGGCCGGCATGCGGGTGCGCGAAGAGGGCGCACCGGCCTTCAGGGACACCGCGCACATCACCGGCTCCATCGCGCCGGGCAGCAGGCTCAAGGCCGGCCGCCACGAGATCAAGGTGGACAACCCGGTACCCGCCGTCGTCCGCGCGGCGCACACCGGGCAGGGCATCGAGAACGTGTCCCGCTGGAGCGGGATGTCGGGCGCCGCGGTGACCTCCGGGGGGCTGGTGTTGGGGTTGGTGGCGGTCGACCCCGACCGGGGCGGACCCGGCGGGGCGCTGACCGCCGTTCCGTCGGCCTCCTTGCTGGCGGACGAGCGGGTGGCGGAGCTGCTGGGGAGGCCGCGCGCCTACGACGTCGGGCTCCCGTCCGTCCTGCAGACCCCGCCGTCGCCCGCCCGGTCACCGGTCGGTCTGCTGCGGGCCGAGGTCAGTCCGGTCGGCTTCCACGGCCGGGAACCGCTGATGGAGGAGTTCGTCCGGTGGTGCCTCGATCCGTCCCCGTGGTCACCGAAGCTGCTGACCGGCCCGGGGGGCCAGGGCAAGACGCGGCTGGCGGTCCAGCTGGTGGACAGGATGGCCGGCCTGAACTGGAACGCCGGATTCCTGGACTTTGCCCCCGACACCGACCTGGCCGCACTCGCTGAGCTGTCCGCGCCGCTGCTGCTGGTCGTGGACTACGCGGAGACCCGGCACGAGCAATTGATCGAACTGCTGCGGCTGTTCGGGACATCGGCCGCCAGGGGGACGGGGCCGCCGGTGCGTCTGCTGATGCTCGCCCGAAGCGCCGGGGAGTGGTGGCAGGACCTGCGGCGAAAGAGCCGTGCGCTGCGGGAACCGCCACCGGGAACCGTGGCGGAGCTGGGACCGCTCGCCGACGATCCCGCGACCCGGCCCGAGGCGTTCCGCCACGCGGTCGAGGGCCTGGCGCACGCTCTGGCCCGGCTGCCCGGCCTTCCCGCGACGCCACGCGGCTTCCGCCCCGAGTCGGTCGTACCCCCGCCGCTGTCGGACGCGCGGTTCGCCAGGGCCCTGGAACTGCACAGCACCGCGCTGGCCGCCCTGTTGCAACACCTGTTCCCGGTACCCGACGCCTCTCGCACGCAGGGCATGGATCTGCTCATGCGGCACGAGGAGGCGTACTGGACACGGACCACGTCCGCACACCAGATCGAGCGTCTGCACACGCAGACCCTCCGGCAATTGGTCGTCACCGCGACACTGTGCCGGGCCCGCACCTTGGACGAGGCAGGAAGACTGCTGGAGAGAAGCGGGATCCTGCGCGGGGAGACGGCCAACACGGTCCTCGGCGCAGCGATGTGGCTGAACGAGCTCTACGGCGGCCGCGACGGCCACTGGGTGGGGCTGGTGCCGGACCTGCTGGGCGAGCACCTGGTCGGTACGACCGCGCGGGACTTCCCCGAACTGCTGCCCGCTCTCGCCGAACTGCCCGACGCCGAGCACGCGGGCCACCTGCTGCGCGTCCTGTGCAGGACCGGACGGAGCTTCCCGGAACTCGACGAGCGGATCGTCCACCTGGTCGTCGGCCGGCCCCGGCCGCTGGCACCCGCCGCTGTCGACGTCCTCGCCCGGGAGGGGTACGACGCCCTGGGCCGCGCGGTGGACGCGGTACTGGACGGGCCGCATGGGCGTGGCCCGCTCTGCGCCGAACTGCTCGCGGCGGTACCCCGCCACACGGTGGTGCTCGCCGGTCGGGCGGTGCGGATGGCCGAACAGGTCGTGGCACACGCCCGGGCCGCGACCGACGCACCCCGTGAACTGGCCTCGGCGCTCCACGCCCTGGCCTATCGGCTCGCCCGGGCGGGCCGGTACGCCGAGGCACTTCAGGCCTGCGAGGAGGGCATCCGCGTACGGGGAGGCGACACCCTCGGCGCGGCGGCGGACCCGGAGTTCATGGACGCCCTGCTGGGGTACGGCGCCCGGTTGGACGAGGTCGGCCGCACGCGCGAGGCGGTCGATGTCGGCGAGCGGTTGCTGGCCGCGCTCGGCCCGGGCCACCCGTCGGACACCCCCGAGGCTCAGGGGCGCCGGGCGACCGTACTGCACCAACAGGCTCTCTGGCTGCACCGCGCGGGCCGCCACGACGAGGCTCTGGCCCTGGGCGCCGCATGCGTACGGGCAAGGAAACGGCTCCTGCGTCGGGACCCGCGATGGCCCGCGGTGGAGATGGCCGACGCGCGCCTGCAACTCGCGCTCTACCTCCAGCACGACGGTCGCACCACGGAGGCGGCCGAGGAGACCGCGCGAGCCGTGGCGATCCTGCGCGGGCTGGCGGAGGATCACCCCGACGCCTACCTGAGACGGCTGGCGGAAGCTCTGCACAACCAGGCCCGCCTGAGCGCGGTGCTGCGCGACCACGAGGCGGCGCTGGACCTCGCCGAGGAGGCCGTCGCCATCCAGCGGGGCCTGCTGGACGACGCCCCCACCCCCGCCCAACTGGCGCTACTGGCAAGGCTATTGGGTGGGCTGAGTGTGCGGCTGACCTCGGTGCGTCGCCTGTCCGACGCCTTGGAGGTCGCGGAGGAGTCGGTGCGCCTGCGGCGTGAGCTGGCCGAGGGCCGGGACCCCCGGGCCGTGGGCGAATTGGCTTGTGCACTCGCCGATCTGGCGCTGGCGCTGCGTCGCACGGGTGACGACGAGGCGGCGGTGGCGGCCTCGGAGGAATCGGTCCTGGCCCTGCGCGACTCGACCGCACGTGGGGGTACGTCGGCGGACGACGAAAGGGCCCGCATCCTGTGCGTCCACGGTCTGGCACTCGGTTCCAGGGACCCCGCGCGAGCTGTGAAGGTCCTGGAGGAGGCCGCGGACGCGGCCAGGACCGGGCGGCACGCCATGCTGCTCCGACGGTGCCTGACGGAAATCGACAAGCTTCGCGCCCGCTCATGACCGTCAACTACCTTTGTGGGATCGGCCGGAGACGGAAATCGTCACTGTCGGATCACTCGGGTAAAGAGGCGATCACCGCGTCTTCCGGGCAGAGACCATTCCGGCATACCGCCGCTAGGCTGAGGCCAACGCAGCCCCCGTGAAACGCGTCCCCGGTGAAGCGCGTCCCCGGTGAACGGCCACCCCGCCAAGGGAGTTCGAACGTGCCCAAGAAGCCCAAGACTTCGGAGCAGGCCGCCAAGGCCGCTCCCGCCCCGCAGCCGTCGACGGGCGCGCCCGCCGCGCCCGCACAGAATGCCGTCGGCCCCACCCTCCAGGACGCCGATCTCGACGAGCTGAACAGTGAGACCTGGTCCGACTTCTCCGAAGTGGGCGACGAAGAAGACGAGCTGCCCGAGCGGTGACACGACCCGGTCCGGTACCCGTCGACCAGCGTACGGACCCCCGCGTCGTCGAGGTCTACAGCCGCAGACCCGACGGCCGGGGCAGCGGCACCGGGTATCTCCTCGACGGCGGCCTCGTGCTGACCGCCGGTCACGTTGTCAGCCGCGACGACCCCCGACAGGCCGAGGTCACGGTGCGGCTGCCCGGCTCGCGGGACTACCTGCCGTGCGACGTGGAGTGGTACCGCTACGAAGCCGAGGAGCCCGCCGACACCCGCATGGACGCCGCCGTCCTCCGGATCTCCCCGCCGGCAGCGGTGCCGTCTCCGGACGGTCTGCCGCCCCTGCGCTGGGGACGGCTGGTCACCGGGCTGCCGGAGGTTCCGGCCGACCTCGTCGGCTACCCGTCCGGCATGGGCGTACGACGCGACGACGCCACGGGAAGGCTCGTGCTGCGCGACACCGTCAGGGTCCGGGGAACCGTGAACGCGGGAACCGCCGTCAAGGCCAGGCGTTACCACATCGTTCTCGGGCAGCCGATCCCCTACTCGCCGGCCGCCGCCGTGTCCCGCTGGGAGGGGGCCTCCGGGGCGGCGCTGCTCAGCCACGACCTGCTGTGCGGGGTCGTCGTCACGGCGAAGGACGAACCCGGTCACGGCAGGGCCCGTGCCATCCCGGCCGAAGAACTCCTGGCCGACGCCGGTTTCCGCGCGCTGTTCCCGCACGCCGTCACCGAACCGGCCGAACTCCAGCCGCTGCTGGAACGGGAGTCGTCCCGGCCGGCCAACACCCCCGTCTCCCTGCTCAGGCCGGACGCGACCGTCGTACCGTTCACCGGACGCGAGGACGTCCTGGCCCGGCTCGGCACCTGGTGCGAACAGCCCGGTAGGTTCTCCGTACGGCTGGTCACCGGACCCGGCGGCCAGGGCAAGACCCGACTCGCCGCGGAACTCGTCCGCCGTCTGCGGCCGCGGAACTGGAGCGCGGGCTTCCTGGCCGCCGGAGCGCCTCCGGACCTCCTGTCCCTGGCCACCCGGACCCGCACCCCGCTGCTGCTCGTCGTCGACTACGCCGAAACGAGGGTCGAGCAACTCCAGACCCTCCTCGACCTCGTCGACCGGTATGAACACACCGGCACCGCACCCCTGCGGCTGCTGCTGCTCGCCCGTGACAAGGAAGCCGGCGACTGGTGGGAGAACCTGTGCAGCGAGGCCCTGCCCCTGCGCGACCCACCGCCCGGGACTGAGCTCGAGCTGCCCGACCTCTATGGCGACGGCGAAGAGCCACTGGACGACACCACCTTCCGCGAGATCGGTGAGAACCTCGCCGCGGCGCTGACCGGACTGCCCGGCGTCACCGCGCCCGTGGACCCCGCCGTCCTGCGCACCCTGCCGGTGCCCGACCTGAGCGACCCCCGTCACCATCGGGCCCTCGACGTGCAGATGGCGGCCCTGGTCGCGCTGTTGCAGGCACTCGACCCCGAGGACGGACCGGCGGACGAGCCGTACGAGGGTGTACTGCTGCGCCATGAGCAGAAGATCTGGCGGCACAGCGCACGCAGCCACGGGCTGGGGGACCTGACCCTGAGCGCCCGGCGGGAGCTGGTCGCCGCGGCCACCCTGTGCGGCTCACCCGCCGACCGGGACGAGGCCCGGGACATCCTCGGGCGCCTGTCCACCCTCACGACCGGGACACCGGACGTCACCGACACGAGCACGCCATCCGACCTCGACCCCGCCGCGGACTGGCTCGCCACCCTCTATCCCGACCCGCACACCTTCTGGGGGCCACTGCGCCCGGACCGCATCGGGGAGCACCTCGTGGGACTCGCCGTCGGACAGCGCCCGGCACTGCTGGACGAGCTGCTCACCACGGCGCCGATCGCCCAGGCCACCGACGCCCTACGGGTTGCCGCCCGGGCCGCTCCCCGGCACGACCGGCTCGGCGGGCCCCTGCACTCCGTCGTGGTCCGCCACCCTCAGCGGCTCGCCGGGCCGGCCGTCACCGCGGCGACCAGCAGCGGGCCCGAACCGGGCCCCCTGCACTCCGCCCTCGCCGAGGTCGTGCGCGACCACCCCGACGACGGCACGCTCCTGCGCAGCATGTTCACCAAGCTGCCCGCCCACTCCCGCAACCTGTCGCAGTGGGGAGCCGAACTCGCCGGGGCGCTGGTCACCCTGGCCGGAGAGACACTCGGCGAACAGCCGGACCACACCGCCTGGGCGCGGCTGGCGGCCGCCTTCAACGACCACGCCCACTGGCTGACCGCCGTTCGCATGCACGACGAGGCACTGGAACGCGGCGCGATGGCGGTCCGGCTCTACGAGGGCATCGCCGGTCAGGAACCCCGCCGCTACGCCCACGATCTCGCCACCGCGCACGAGGGGTACGCCCACCAGCTCCATCTGCAGGGCCGTCGGCAGGACGCATTGGCATCCGCCGAGCGCGCGGTCGCCCTGCGGCGCGAACTGGCCGACGGGCCCGACTCCCGCGCCGCGCTCGCGGTGGCCCTCACCGGATACGCCCACCATCTGTCCAGCCTCGGACAGGTCGTGGACGCGGCCGGAGCGAGCGCCGAATCCGTGGCCCTCTACGCGGAACTCCCCCCGCGGACGGTGTCGGCCCATGAGGACGAGTACGCCGCCGCACTGCTGGCCCACGCCGTGTGCCTCGCGGAACTCGCCGAGTACGACGCCGCCATCGACGCGGTCGACCGGGCGGTCGTCCACTACCGCCGACTGTCCAGCCGGTACCCCGATGCCCATCTGCGCCCGCTCGCCGCCGCGTTGGCGACCCGCGCCGATCTCCTGGTGGACACCGGCTCCTACGAGCGCGCCCTCGACGACGCGGGGGAGGCGCACAAGGCATACGAAAGCCTGGCCGCGGGACCGGCCGACCCCTACGCCGGTGAACGTGCCGCCACACTGCACTGC
The DNA here is from genome assembly GCF_032598905.1 of Streptomyces sp. 11x1. Lineage (NCBI taxonomy): Bacteria > Bacillati > Actinomycetota > Actinomycetes > Kitasatosporales > Streptomycetaceae > Streptomyces > Streptomyces sp. 11x1. The sequence goes on from NZ_CP122458.1 coordinate 10,527,913, forward strand.
CTCGCCCGCTGCCTGGGACCTCTCGGCCGCTGGGAGGAGGCGGAGCGGCGCTCCCGGGAAGCCGTCGAACTCTACGGCGCGCTGCGGGCGGCCGCGCCGCGCACTCATGCCTTCGCCGGGGCCCGGGCCGCCGACGGCTGGGCCGTCGCCCTCTCGGAATGCGGTCACGACCGGCAGGCCGTGGAGGTGGGCCGTGGCGCCGTCGAGGCACTGGAGGAACTGCATGCCCACGGCGACCCCGGGACGCGGAGCGCGCTGGCCGACGCGTCCCGCAACCACGCGGCGGTGCTCCTGGAGCAGGGGCGGGCGGCTGAAGCCGAACCGTTCGCTGCGCGATCCCTCGCGCTCTGCAGGGAACTCGCCACCGACGACGACGGGACCTTCGCCTACGAGGAGGTGGAGGCCCTGCTGCTCCACGGCATGGTGCTGGCCACACTGCGCCCACGGGAGAGCGTACGGCCGCTGCTGGAGGGACTGGGCAGAGCCCAGGAGGCCGAGGACCGGGAGACGGGTCTGCGGCTGGCCGCGGCGCTGATCGATGCGTACCGGGCGGATCCCACTGTGGCCGATCTGGTCCGCGAACTGACCGGCGACGTACCCGACTGGCTGCGCGATCATCGAGGATGAGCACGGCCGGCACCGCGCCCAAGTCCAAGCAATCTCACGCCTCGCGAATCCGCCTCTTGTCATCGGCTTCGGCGACATTTTCCTCATGTACGACGCCTCCGATTTGTTGACCGGGCGACATTCTCAATCCAGGTACCGGGAGACTTCGATCTGTACAAAACCAGTCGAACAGCAATCCGGGCCGCCCAGCCTCGTCCGCGACGAGCTGTCCACTGACACCGGGCTGTACACGACCCCCTTGCCCACGGGGCTCAGCTCTGCTTCGGGGTGCCTCAGGTCAGCGTGGCGTGTGCGTTCTCTCACAGCGCAGGGCCGTTCTCACGGGAGGGCGCCGATCCGGCACGGCGGCTCCTTGTTGCTCATGCGTGTCCGTCGATGCGCCGGAGGAAGGCGCGCGTGCGCTGGTGTTCGGGGTCCGTCATGAGCTTTTGGGGTGTCCCTTCCTCCAGGATGACACCCCGGTCGAACATGACGAGCCGGTCCGCAGCCGACCGCGCGAAACCCATCTCGTGAGTGACGACGATCATTGTCAGTCCGTCCTCGACCAACTCCTTCATCACGGTGACGACCTCGCCGACCATCTCCGGGTCGAGGGCGCTCGTCGGCTCGTCGAAAAGCATCAGTTCCGGCTTCATGGCGAGAGCGCGCGCGATGGCCACCCGCTGTTGCTGGCCTCCGGAGAGAACGGACGGCCGTGACGATGCCTTGTGGGCGAGGCCGACTCTGGCCAGCAGGGTGTGCGCCAGTTCTCTCGCCTCGGCCTTCGGCAGGCCGAGAACCTTCACCGGGGCGACGGCCACGTTCTCCAGGGCCGTGAGGTGGGGGAAGAGGTTGAAGCGCTGGAAGACGAAGCCGATGTTGCGTCTACGTTCGGCGATCGTCCTCGGGCGCTCCTCGACCAGTCCCTCCCGGCCGTCCTTGTATCCGACCCGGCGCCCGTGGACGAGGATCTCTCCCTCGTCGATGCTTTCCAGATGGTTGAGGCACCGCAGGAACGTCGTCTTCCCCGAGCCGGACGGTCCGACGACGACCACCACCTCGCGGGCCCGGACGTCCATGGAGACACCGTTCAGCACCCGTACGTCACCGAACGCCTTGACCATCCCGCGCGCCGACAGCACCGCCGACGGATCCGCGGGTCCGGCCGGGCCGGAGTGTCCGGTGGAGGCATGGTCGTACGCGTCGTTCACCCCTGTTGTGATCCCGATCGGTTCCACGTCAGTACGCCTTCCTGCCTGTGAGCGTTTGTTCCTTGGCGGCGAGTCCTTTCTCGGGGCGCGCCGAGTCGCCGCCCCTGCCACCGCCGCCGACGAATCGCTCCCTAAGCGAAGGGCCGGGCGGCGGGGCGGTACCGGGGTCCGCGAGCTTTCGCTCGATGAACCGCTGGACGAACGACCAGATCGTCGTCAGGCCGAGGTAATAGCACGCCACGACGAGGAAGATCTCGAACGTCTTGAAGGTCGCCGAGTTGATCGACTGGGCCGTCAGGAACATCTCCTGCAGCCCGATGACCGACAGCAGCGACGTCGACTTCATCATCAGGTTGAACTCGTTGCCCAGCGGCGGAACGATGATCCGCAGTGCCTGGGGCAGCAGGATCACCCGCATGGTCAGCGACGGGGTCATGCCGAGGGCCTGCGCCGCCTCCGTCTGCCCACGGTCGATGGCGTCGAGCGCCGCGCGGATGATCTCGGCCATGTAGGCCGCCTCGTTCACCGCGAGCGTCAGGACGGCAGCCTGCACGACGCCGAGAAGCACGAGGCCGCCCACCGAGACGTCGGTGAAACGGTAGACACCTGCCGCCGCGAGGCCGTTGTAGACGAGAACCAATTGGACGAGCAGGGGAGTCCCCCGGATCAGCCAGACATACGTCCGGCCGCACCAGCGCAGAGCGGCGAAGCGGCTGCGCTGGGCCAGTGCGATGACGAGACCCAGAACCACACCGAGCGATTGCGCGAGGACCGAGATGTAGACGGTGCGCCAGAGACCCTCCAGGAATGTGCCCGAAGGGGATATCAGGTAGTGCCAGAAGAACGACCAGTCGAAGCCGGCCACCTGCGCCGAGTCGGCGAGCAAGGACGTGTCAGCCACGTCATCCTCTCTCTGGGTGTGTGCGGATGCGGTCGGGCCGGACAACTGCCTGCCTGGATGTACGGCGGTCGAGCGGCCCCACCGGTCGTACGGGCGGGGTGCCGACTAACCGGCGATGTCGTCTCCGGTCAGGTTCCATTTCTTGAGGATGGCGGCGTACTCACCGTTCTTCTGGACCGCGGCGAACGCCTTCGTGAGGGCGTCGTGCAGAGCGGTGTCGTCCTTGCGGGTCGCTGCGCCCACCTTGATGCGGTTGAACGGCTTCCCGGCGAGCGCGAACGTGTCCGGCTGCTGCTTCAGCACGTATGCAGCGGTCTCCAGGGTTGTTCCGTAGCTGTCGACCAGCCCGAGGCGCAGCTGCTGAAGAGCGTCGGTGTCCTTGTTGAACAGCCGGATGTCGACCTTCTGCTTCCCGTCCGCCAGGCACTTCTTCGATTGGCCGGCGAGGTAGTCGGCTACGGTCGTGCCCGTCTGCGCCGCCGCCTTGTTGCCGCACAGGTCGGACGCGCTTTCGATTCCCTTCTCGTTCTTCGCGGACACCACGAGGGTGTTGGAGGCATACATGTACGGGACGAAGTTCACGACCTTCTCCCGCTCGGGCTTGATGTAGAGCTGGGTGATGATCGCGTCGCACTGCTTGGCCTGCAGCGCCGGGATGATGCCGTTGAAGGCGGTGTTGGCCCAGTTCGCCTCGACGCCGAGTTGGGACGCGAGCGCGTCCCCGAGTTCGATCTCGGCGCCCACCGGCTTCTGTGCGGCGTCGTAATAGGTCAGTGGCGGCGCGCTGATGTCCGAGCAGTAGGTGATCTTCCCGTCCTTCACGAGTGTCCCAGCGGGCACATCGACCGCGGGTGAGGCCGCGGACGGTGTCCCCGTCCCCGTGGAGCCGCCGCACCCGGCGAGCATGGCTGCGGCCGCGACGAAGGCGCAGGCCGATGGGAGTGTCGTGCGACTGGCGTGACGGAACGCTCTTGCCATTGCCGGCCCCCTTCAGGGGTTTCCGTGGTTGCGTGGGCTCATAGTCAATGCGATAGTCAATGGCGTTGACCATAAGGGGAAGCTAGGGCGCACGCTTCAGTACTGTCAAGGAATCTCTCGTTACGTAGCGGTTAACGCCGATCTGCCCGGTGAGTGGAGCCCAGTCGCCGCACCCGGCATCACGGCTTCGTCCGTGCCGGGGAACAGATGACACTCCTCAGGGGATTCGCGTTGGTGCGCCGGGGAAGGGAATCATGTCCGTTTTCACTGATCGTCGACTCTCCGCCAAGGGCGGTGAGTGGGCCGTCGCGACACCGCACATGACGGCGAGTGGCATCGCCGCCGATGTACTGCGCGACGGCGGCAACGCGGTGGATGCCGCACTTGCGGCCGCAGCCATGCTGACCGTCGTCTATCCCAACCAGTGTTCGGTCGGCGGCGACCTCCTCGCGCTGGTGGGCACCGCCGACGGCGAGGTTCGCTTCGTCAACGCCAGCGGCCGGGCCCCGCGGGCCGTCGACGTCAGCGAGATGAGGGCACGGTACGCGAGGATGCCTGTCCTCGGCGCGCTCCCGGTGACTGTCCCCGGTGCGGTGGCCGGCTGGGCCACGCTCGCCGACACCTGGGGGACCCGTCCGCTCTCGGCGGCACTGGCCCCAGCCGAGACAGCCGCTCGCGAGGGCGTCCCCGTCGCCCCCGGACTGGCCCTGGACCTGCGCAGGGAGCGACAGAACCTGCTGCGCGACCCCGGCATGCTCGGTGTGTTCTTCGCCGGCACGGATGTACTGCAGGCCGGCCAGACCCTTCGGCAGCCCGCCCTCGCGCGTACGCTCGCGTCGATCGGCACGTACGGCCCGTCCGCCCTGTACGGCGGAGATGTGGGCATGAGCCTGGTGAAACTGCTCGCCGAGCAGGGATCGGCGATGACGGTCGAGGACCTCGCCGAACACACGGTACGGGTGTCGGGGCCCCATGGCGCGGTGTACGACGGCGTCGAGTACCTCTCCGGCGGCGACAACTCGCAGGGGCTGTACTTCCTCCAGGGCCTGCGCGCACTGGACGTGGTGCGCGCCGTCCGCGGGACCCTGGATCCGCTGGGCCGCGACGCGGGCGTGGTGGCGTCCGTGCTCGCCCAGGCCGCCGCCGAGCGCGACCGCTTCTGTTGCGACCCGGAGCGGGAGGAGACCGTCCCGGCCGAGGAACTGCTGTCCGGCCCGCGCGTGCGACACATCGCCGAGCAGGCCATGGCGGGCACACCGGTCGCCCTGCTCGGACAGCGCAAGGCGTCCGGTGACACCGTCGCGGTCGTCGTGACGGACCGGGACGGTACCTGGGTCTCGCTGATCCAGAGCGTCTTCCACTGCTTCGGCGCCGCGCTGCTCGATCCCCACACCGGTGTCGTTCTGCACAACCGGGGCGCGTCGTTCTCGCTCGACCCGGCGTCGCCGAACCGGCTCGCCGGCGGCAAACGCCCCCTGCACACACTGATGCCCGTCCTGGTCCGCGAGGCCGACGAACTCATCGGAGCGCATGGTGTCATGGGAGGACGCGCGCAGCCGCAGGTGCACACCCACCTGGCCCTGCACCTCGCCGCCGGCGCCTCTGCGAGGCGTGCCGTGTCGGCGCCGCGCTGGGTCCTGGGGGCCATGGAGGCCGGAGTGACGGAGGGCGCCGGTACGGTCAAGGCGGAGCGCGACGTGCCCTCCACGGGCGTCCACGCGATCGGGGACACGGGCTTCACCGTCGACCTGATCGACGCGCTCAACGACGGTGTCGGGCACGGCCAGTTGGTCCGCCGAGACGGTGGCACCGACGGCCCGGGCCTGGTCGCGGCCACCGACCCGCGTGCGGACGGCTCGGCCGTCGCGGGCTGATCCGGCGTCATCGTTGCATCACCATGGAAGGCAACCGAAACGAGGAAGGACACATGGCCACGAGTAACGGCGGTACGACCGAGGGTGCGGGCCGGAGCCGGTTGCCCCGCGGCACGCTGAGCCAAAAGACGATCGTCGAAGCCGCGTTCCGGGTCGCCGACTCGTCCGGCATGGACAAGCTGACGTTCTCGGCGCTCGGCCGTGAGCTGAGCGCTCATCCGACGGCGATCTACCGCCACTTCCGCAACAAGGACGAGCTGTTGCTGGCGCTCATCGACGCTCTGCACGAGGAGGCGTTGGCGGATACCCCGCCGCCGACGGACGACTGGGCCCACGACCTGATGCAGATCGCGGTCCACACCCACCGGGCGTTCCTCCGGCACCCACGGGTGGGGGCGCTCGCTGCCGCGCGTACCGCCCGTCGGGAGAACGAGTTCCGGACCGTGGAGCGCAAGCTGGACTGCATGCTCCGCGCCGGCCTCGACGGGGACGACGCGACCCGCTACTACCGTGTCTTCGCCGATCTGGTGCTCGCCTACAGCGCCATGGACGCGAGTCTGGCGTCCCTGTCCCCGGAAATCCGGGACGCGGATCTCCGGGCGTGGAAGACGGACTACCTCACCCTGCCGCCCGAGACGTACCCCAACATCGCCCGACTGGCCCCGCGGTTCCGGGCGTTGGACGACCCCCAGAATTTCGTCACGGCCGTCCAAGCCGTCATCGACACCATCCGGGCGACGGCGACGGCGACGGCGACGACATAGGCGTCGGCGGGCGTGTCACCGTCCTTCTCCGGCAGGTCGACGTGCATGTCGACGCTCCGCGTGGTGGTGGGCATCCGCACCACCACGCGGAGCTGATGTCGGTGCTCGTGCTGGAACCTCTTCCGTCGGCTGACCGAGAACTGGCTGAAGCTCGCGGTGCCGTTGGAATCCGATGACAGGACGACGCCGCTGCCGGGGGTGGTGGCGAGGGCGATGTACCCGTGGACGAACCGGCGGAGGCGATGTTGTTTCGCCGCATCAGGCCGGCCTCGGCCCAGCCGCTGGTGTTGTCCGGGTTGGCGCCCCGGACGGGGCGAGGGCGCCGGAGACCACCGGATTTGCCGGTACACGAGGTTCAAGGCCGCTTGGCCTTCGGCGCGTCACGGCCGATCGACTGACGGAGGACCGGTATGCCCTCGTCCCCGGGTCAGCTCGCGAGCGCGTGCGTTCTGCGCGTCCACCTTGCCCTGGGACTTCAGCCCGAACATCTCGCCCCAGTACCGCGTCCTCTGTCCGAAGGGCATCCCGGCGCCGCCTTCGCGACGGTGGACGGTGACGGCCCGTCGGCGTGGCTGGCTCGTTCCCCTGCCGGACAGCAGCGTTGGGCGTCCCGACTCGCTCTTCTTCGAGGCCGCACGGTCTTCGGGCTGCGGCGCGAGCCGTTCATCGACTTACGCCCGGCGCGGCGAAACCCTTGCCGTCATGCGGAAGTCTTCGTCCGCCCTTTGTCGATGGAGGACGACCGGAACCCGGCCGTGTCGGCTGCGGTCGGGGTCGCCGCGCCCTGCGGGGGCGAAGCCATGGCTGGGGAAGTCACGGTGATCGAGAGAGACGGTTGGCCGCTCCGCCGCTCCCTTCTCGCGGAAGCACAACCGGGCCAAGCCGTCCGCTGTCCCACCCGCAGCCGCGCGGCTGCGATCGTGTTCCGGCACGTGAGGCCGCCGTGGACGCGCGCCGCTGGCACCCGCGCACAGGGATCGCCGACGACAGGTACGTATATGGAATACGTACTCCTACCGACGCGTCCCTGACAGCCGTGCCGTTTCCTTGCGTTCATGACGACAGCGGGTGGGGAAGCGCAGGTGCCGGGGAGCGCCGGGCGGGCGGTGTGGGGGCAGCGGGGTGGGCCGTGCCGACCTTGAGGGTCGGTGCACGCGTTCGACCAGTGAGGCGATGAACCCGCACCGGGCCCCGGCCGACGGACCTCCACCCGGCGCCCGGCCACCGGCCCGGCTGCGTACCGGCCCACGCGTCCTATCACCATCAACCGCGCGTCACATCAACAGGCCCCGCCAGCAAGGCAGTCCGGCGGGGCGCCCGACCTCATCCTGGGGGAATCACATGCGCGTACACAGCATCGCGGCGACCGTCCTTTCCGGCGCGGCCGTCCTCTCGGCCCTCGTTCTTCCGGGCACGGCCCAGGCGGTGGGGCACTCCGGAACGGCGAAGGATCTCAGAGCCCTCACCTCCGACCGCGTCCGGCCGCAGGACGCGGTCGGCGGCACCACCTTCACCAACGGTGTCGTCAACAAGGGCAAGGACGTCGTGCTCGGCGTCACCGGCAAGAAGGCCGTTCCCGTCACCTTCACCGCCTTCGACGCGGAGGGACTGGCCCTCACCCAGGCCTTCCTGTGGCAGGGCACGGACAGTTCGGACACGGACACCATCACCGGCGCCCTGGGGTCGGATGACGACCCCGCCTGCACCGAGACAACGGTCCAGGGCGGCTACCGCTACAGCTGCCGGACGGTCTTCACCATCGACCCGGCCGTCGCCTTCAAGGACGGCAACGGCACCGCGGGGACCTGGAAACTCTTCCTGGGCGCCTACGACCTCTACGCGAACGTCAGCGTCGACGACGACGTCGCCCGCGGCAAGATCAAGCGTGCGGCCAAGGTGACCACCGACGCCTCCCCGGAGCCGGTGACGGCAGGCAGGAACATCAAGGTCACCGGCAAGCTGAGCCGCGCCAACTGGACCACGGGCAAGAACGCGGGATATGCGGACCAGCCGGTGCAGCTCCAGTTCCGCAAGCGGGGGACCAGCACGTACACCACCCTCAAGACGGTCAGGACCAGCAGCGGCGGCACCTTGAGCACCACCACCCGGGCCCGCTCCGACGGTTACTTCCGCTTCGTCTTCGCCGGCACCACGACGACCGGCTCCGCGACCGCCCCCGGCGACTACGTCGACGTCAGGTAGCCGATCCGGCGTCGCCGAAGCGGCCCCCGGCGCGGCGGGCCATCAGCGCGGCCAGGGCCGTACGGGAGGAGACCCCGATCTTGCGGAACGTGCGGGAGACATGGGTCTCGACGGTACGCCGACTGAGGAACAGCCGGTCCGCGATGGCCTGGCTGGTGAGCCCCTGCGCCACCAGTTCGGCTATCTCCAGCTCCCGGACAGTCAGGGTGGCCAGCCGCTCGGTGAGTCCGGCGCGGTCCGGGGAGCCGTACGGCGTCTCCGGGCCGCCTTCGGGCGGGCGGGTGGCGTCCGCGAGGCCGACCAGCATGCCGCTGCCGCCCGCCTCGGCGAGCCGGCGCCCCCTGAGCCAGGCGTGCGTGCCCGCCCGACCGCGGCCCGCCGCCGCGTCCAGCGGGGCGCCGAGCAGCAGGGAGTGGGCCTCCCAGAAGACCGCGCCGCAGCGGGCGCTCTCCGCCGCGGCCTCCGCGAACAGGTCTGCCGCCGCCGCGGTGTCCCCCTGCGCCAGCGGCAGATGGGCGGCGCTGCGCAGCGCGGACGCCCGCTGCATCGGCAGCCCCAGCTGTTCCGCCTCCTTCCTGGCCCGCTCGGCCCAGGCGCGGGCCTCCTCCGGCATCCCCGTCAACAGGGCGGCCGTGACCAGGATCTCCAGGTAGAGAGGCCGCATCGAGGGCTGGATCCGCTGCAGTTCGGGACCGCCCGCCTGGAGCATCGCGTCCCGGGCCCGGACCGGATCGCCGGCCATGAGCGCGGCCCAGCCGAAGATGCACCAGGCCGTGGAGGCCCACCAGTCGACCCCGCTGCCGGCCGCGGCCACCGCCTCCTCGGCGACGGCGAGCGGGCGCGGATCGCCCGGCGGGCAGCCGGCGACCAGCGCCGCGGCCCTGCTCGCCAGGACGAACGCGAGCAGCTGGTCGCTGCCGATCCCGCGCGCGATGTCCTCGGCCCGTTCGGCGAGTTCCAGCGCGGAGGGGATCCGGCAGGTCTGGACCCGGACATGGGACAGGCACAGCAGCAGATGGGGCACGACATAGAGCTGGCCGCTGCGGCGGGCGATGTCCAGGCCGCGCTCGGCGTGCCGCTCCGCGTCCGGGTAGTGCTCCAGGAAAGCCTCCGCCCAGCCGAGCCGGGCCAGCGGTTCGCACAGCGCGGTGAGATCGTTGTCCGGCAGGGAGTCGACCAGGGTGGCGGCCTGCCGGGCGAGCCGGTGCGCCGCGGTCATGTTGCCCTCGTAGGCCTCGCCCAGGGCCGCGACGGCGAGGACACCCGCCTCCCCGACCTCGTCCCCTGTGGATCGTGCCGCCGCGAGGGCCGCCTCGACCTCGGTGCGCACCCGGGCGTAGGAGGTCTCACTGTCCAGGGGCGCGGCCGAGCCGAGCTCCAGGCCGAGCCGTACGACGTGGGCCGGGGCCGGGGCCGGGTCACGGGCCAATTCGCGGCGCAGCACCGCGACGGCCTCGGTGGAGCGCCCCAGATGACGCTCCACCACGGCGCACAGGACGACCGCGCGCACTCTGAGGCCCCGGTCCTCGTCGGCCGTCGGTCCGTCGGGGGACCGCCGCGGGGTGGCGATCAGCTCCTGGAGCAGGTCGCGGCTCTCGCGCAGGCCACCGCACGCCGCCAACGCCCGGGCCCGCCTCAGGCTCAACTCCCGTCGCCGGGAGGTGTGTTCGGGGGTGTGCGGGAGGTGGCGCAGGGCCACGTCGAGCCAGTGGGCGGCGCTGGCCGGGGCCGTCCGGGCCGTTTGCTCGGCGGCCTCGTCGAGTACCGCCACCGCCGCAGGGTCCCAGGTGGTCAGCGACCGTTCCACGTGATGGGCCCGCTCGGCGGCCGAGGCGCCGACGCGGGCCAGTTCCCGAGCGGCGAGCCGATGGATCTCGGCGCGCCTCAGGAAGGGCGTGTTCTCGTGGACGAGGGTGCGCACGACCGGATGCCGCAGGGTCAGCAGGCCCTGTGGGGTGGTGCGCAGCAGGTCGCGGCGGGTGAGCGCGTGGACATCGTCGGCGAACGCGGTGCCGGGCCGGCCCGTCACATGGCTCACCATCGTGGGGGTGGCGTGCTCGCCCAGGACCGCCACAGCCTCGACGATGTCGCGCCGGGCGGGGACGAGCACGGTCAGCTCCTCCAGCAGCAGGGTGCCGAGCCCCGGCGGTGCCGAGGACTCGGGCGTCGTACTGTCCCGCCGGGCCTGGAGGAGGGTCAGGAAGTAGAACGGATTGCCCTCGCTCGCGGCGTGCAGCGCGGCGGTCTCGGCGAGCGGCAGACCAGGACCGGCCAGTTCGGCGCAGTCGTCCGCGCTGAGCGGCCGCAGGCCGAGCCTGACGACCGTGCCGGTGTCGACTCCCCGGGTGAGCCCGGCGGCGAGGGACTCGGGACCTTGCCGGTCCCGGCGTGTCATGGCCAGGACGACGGGGGCGTGCGGAGGATGCCGTACGAGATGGTCCAGCAGCTCCAGTGACGCAGGGTCCGCCCAGTGCAGGTCGTCGAGAGCCAGCAGCAGCCCGGACGGGGCGGCGAGCCGGGCGAGCAGGGCGGCCGTGGAACGGTGCAGTCCGAAACGGTCGACCGCGCCGCTCCGCTCGAGGAGGGGCGCCACCGCGTCGGTCTCCCGGAAGCCGTCCGGGGCGCGCGGGCCGAGGTGGGCGAGCGCGTCGGTGAACACCTGGAAGGGCACCCGCCGTTCGTACTCCGTGGCCCTGCCGCGCAGGACCGTCATCCCGCGCCGGCGCGCCCGTGCGCAGACCTCGCCCAGCAGTCGGCTCTTGCCGATACCCGCCTCGCCGGTGATGTCGACGATCCGGGAACGCGCGCCGTCGCGGAACTCCTCGCCCCTCGCCGCTCGGCGTGCGCCCGCCGCCGCACGGTCGAGCAGTGAGTCGAAGCGGGCGAGTTCGGAGGAACGGCCCAGCAAGGGAGTTCCGTACCCGCCCGCCTCAACTGCCGCTTCAGCTTTCACAGTTGCCCCTCCTCTTCACATCCCCCTCACATGTCATTCTCTCCTGTTGATCGTCGCAACCGCCGCGCGGGGGAGTACCGGAACGGACGGATGTCACAGGGCGAGCGGCTCGGTCGTGGCGGTGGCGTTCGCGGCGGTGGTCACCAGACACTGCCGTGCGAAGCCGCAACGACGTCACTCAACTCCTGCCCAGAGGGCCTGCCGCCGCTGAACGAGGGCGACGTACTGAGTACGCATACTCATGTCCGCCGGAACCCGGGCTGGCAGCCTTCGTGCATGACGTGTGGCAGAGGGCCTCTGACGGCATTTCATCTTCTTCTGGTCTGGGCGACGATGACGGCCGCAGTGCCGGTACTCGGCTTCGGGCTGCTGATGACGGGCTGGGGCGGCGGTACCGGTGCGGCCGCGTTGTTCTTCGTGCTGGGCGTGCCGCTGACGGTGGTCCTGCTGGCCACGGCGGGCCTACCCGCGGGGTCGGTCGTGCCGTCGTGCTCCTCCACGCCGCGTCGATATGGCTGGGCGACCCTGGTGTTCGTCCTCGGTACGCTCGGCGTCCTTGCGGGCCTGGCCGCCTACGGCAGTGACGTCGACCTGGGGAGCGCCGGCACACGGGTCGCGCTGACCGGGGTGCCGTACGCCGTCGCCGCGGCGTTCTTCGTACCGAACCGGTGGGCGCGGCTCGGGGCGATGGCCGTGCTGGGCGCAGGCGTGGTCTACGGGGTCTTCGTCGGCCCGGAGCAGGCGCAGCAGCGTCGGTACACCGCCGAGATCACGCGGTACCGGGAGAGGCAGGAACTGCTGTATCTGGGGGACACCCCGCCGGGGATGCAGGTCTCCCGCGCTGTGGTCGGGCCTGGCCAGTTCCATGTCGACTACGGCCCTGCCCAGCCGGACGAGATCGGATACGTGGGCCTGACGGTCCGCTCGCCGCTCTCGCCGAGAGCGCGCTGCGCTCTGTTTGTGCAGAAGAGCGTGACCTGCACTGTGGACAAGCGGGGCGAGATGCGGATCGTCAGTGATCTCCCGGGCGGTCGCAGCGACATCAGACTGATCCGGCGCCACCACGGCGCGGAGATCGAAGTCTCCAGCCAGGTCCTCGACGGGCCGGGTCTTCGTCACCTCCTCGACACACTGCACCCGCTGTCCGACGACGAGCTGGAAGAGATGATGCGAGAGAAGACGATCGCCGAGGGATTCTGAGCGTGCGGCCTGTCGAGCGCGGGGCCGCAGACTCCCTGCGCCCCCGGCGCGGATGAGGACTTCGGCGACGGCGACGGCGAGATGATCGTGCGCCGTCGCCGGGCAAACCGCCGGTGAGGCCCATCAGGTCATCGTCGAGGGGCCGTAGGCCCCGGCGGCAGGCCGAAAGTCCATCCGATCGCGTCGCGGGATACGGTCTGGTCGGGTGGCACGCGCAGGACATACCGCTTGAAGGAGTCGTCCGGCTCGGGTGTCGAGTTGAGCAGGTCGACCAGGGCGATGTCTTCCTCGTACCGGGCGGTGATGCGCCACAGCGTGCCGAACTCGTCGACGGCGACCGTCTTGGCGGAGGCGCTGTCCAACAGCCGCTCGTATCCCCATCCCTTCGGCCATGGCCCGGCGGATCTCGCTGTTGGACTCGGCGAGCCGGTCGGCCGCTGGCGAGAGGGGTTGGGAGCGGGCTAGTCGTGGTGTCAGGTGTGGGTGTGGGTGT